>JBJEDL010000017.1:0-8996 GCA_051872035.1 Lepagella sp. | reverse complement strand
ATGGCTCGCCGTTCTTCGTCCGAAAATGTCTTTACTTCTTGACTGTTCATCCTAAATTTAGTTTAATCCAAAAGTCAACCTATTTTAGGACAAGACAATCTATCCTAAAATGAGGGGTGTTGTCGCTTTGGGGCGGGGTTGGGGATTCTTGGGGGAGGGGGATGTAGGGATACAAAAAACGTGGGCTGTTTTTGCTTCTTCGATAGATGGTCGTAGGATACCAATTGACGGGAAGTTGCAAGGAAACAGCCCACGCGTATAGCGTGGAAGCCGTTCTGCATAGCTTGCGTCAATTAGAAAATTTCCTACGTTTTCTATCTCAAGCTTTTGCGAAACGCTTCTGTAAAAGAAAGTCCAACTCTGTACACACTCTCTTGTGAGTTCTCAAAATTAGACAATTTTCTTTATATCGCAAAGCGTTTGGGCTGTTTTCTTGCAATTTTTTTGTCAGCGGAACTGTTTTGTGAATCTGTCTGTCGAAATTGTCAGCTGTGTAATTTGTGGATCTGTCAGCCGGATCAGTCGATGTTCCAGTAGGCTTCGGGATCGCCGTCGAAGATTTCGTCTATTTCGTCGTCGGAGAAGCCTGCTTCGTCGTGGGCGTATGTGCCGGCATATTCGTCGTAATCGTAGGGGTCGTAATCGTCGTAATACATAGTTGTTTGTTTTTTGAGTTAATAATTTGTTTACATACCTTAATAACAGAATGTGAGGAAAGGTAAACAGGCGATTACGATTTTTTTATTTTTTTGTATCCTCGGGTGCTTGTGGGGCTTGGGGATCTTCGGGTGCTTGTGGGGCTTCCGGCTCTCGGGTGGGTTGGGAGGCTTCGAGTTCTTCCGATTCTTGAGGGTCGGTGGAGATGGGTTGGCCTTGGTTTATTAGTAGGAAGGGGAGGGTGTTGCGACGGCTGATTTGGGCTTTCATTCTTTCTGCTACCCATCGGTCGTCGGGGTTTTGGTTTTGAGTCAAGATTTGGAGGGCTTCGTCGAAACGGGCGGTTTCGCGTAGGAGTTCGGCGTGGAAGAGGATGAATTCGTCGGTGCGGTCGATACCTTCAAGCAGGCCATCAATGGCCTTATGGAACATCTCTTTCTCTTCGGGTGTCGGCGAAGAGTCTGCCGGGGCGGGGTGTCGGCGATAGGCATCGTTGTATGCCAAGAAATATTGATGGCGGAGTTCCCATCGTTGTGTTTTGGTCAGCGAGATGCTCTCCATCTGTTTGACCGCCATTAGGGCTTCAGCCACCGATAGATTTTTGATACCCCCGTCGCTATCTTGGAGCAAAGTTATATCATCGGTGTAGTGACTTTCCGCCTGTTCGATAAAATAGAACTTAGAGCAGTGTGGGCACTTCTGGATTGGTGATAATTCGGGCATCATCGGGTAATGTCGGCGCGTGTCGCTCCATACGGTGCCGTCGATTGTGTTGCCACTCAGTAGGGTTATGACCCCCTTTTTGCTGCCACAGAAGGGGCAAATCAAGATTTTAGTTGGTCCTAATTGCATAGTCTTTTTTACTTATATACCGGAATTCGGACAAAAGTAAACAAGATCAATGAAAAAATTGTCAGGACAGGGCGGAGGTGTAAGAGCGCTGATTATTGGAGTTGGTTTAGCAGGGCTTGACAATGATCGCCGAAGGGGGTGTTGGGATATGTGCTTGACAGGGTCTTCAGCACTTTGATGGCTTTTCCCTTCTTGTGTAGGCGGAGGTAGGCTACAGTCAGATCCCAGCCGGGTTCCTTGATATCGCCAACAATCCGATCGTCTTTTATACAATCGTAATAACGACTTTCGAGTTCCGGGAGTTTTTCTTTAAGCTCATCGAGGGAGACATTCATGACATCAAAACCGGCACGCGATGTGGTGGTATATTCGGCGCTGGCATAGAGGGCGGCCTCGCAGAGTTTGGCGTTCATCGAGTTGATGCCGGGCAGGAGAATGATGAGCACGGCGGCGACGGCAGAGACACACCAAGGACGATACCGGCGCCATAGAGGGCCCGCCGCAGACTTACCTTTCGGTCGGCGGTCGCGTTCTATTATGGCATTGAAATCCTCATCGCTGATGCTTTTGAGGGCAACGCCAAACTCAAGGTCATCTTGCTCCGCCTCCTTGATGATACCATCGATGATAACTTTTTCTATATTGGGAGTTTTATCTTCTTTCATAATTAGGTGGGTTTGAATTGATTAAAGCATAATCCTAAAATTATTTGAGAGTATTCCAACCGATAGCGGTTACTCCAGGATGCCGAGATGACGCACGGCGTTAAGGATTCGCGATTTCAGTTTCTCCATACATCGATGGCGGACTGTTTTGGCAGAATCGGGGCCGCTATAGTTCATAGCGACAGCGATCTCTTTCATCGACATCTCATCGTAATAGAAGAACTTGAGCACCTTGTTGCAAGGGTCGGGAATATAGCTGAGATGGGCGGCGAGCACCTTCTTAAATTCGGGATCTTCATAGATCGAGGTTTCCGCTTCCTGCTCGGCAGTGTATTTTCGTTCAAGTTCATCACGGTTGAAAGATTCATCGTCGAGGCAGTTGATCGTCTTGCGACGAGTCACCTTATTGTTGGCTTGATAGCGTCCCATTTGCATGATAAGAGGATACCACTTCGTATCGGGAGCGACCTTGTCTCGAAGGATATTGTCACGGAGGGCTACCCACACATCGGTGTAGATATCCATAATATCATCATAATCAAGATTATATTCAGACCGAAGCGTATTAACAAAAGGCAACTTCAGGTCCTCATAATATTGGCGGACTATTTCGTTGTAATCGAAACTCATTACGGGTAAGAATTGTTTTGAAGGCGATTTGTGGAGAGGTTAGGGCTACTAAATTAGCAAAAAAAGTTGAATCGGGCTTCGTTGGAACGGAAAATTGTTTAAATTTGCGAAATAATCCGAAATAACATAGCGGAATCAATCCGATAACACAGCGATAATTTCCCCAAAACATCCGAAATACATGACAGCGACGCTAATTGTAATATTGATTGTGACGATCTTGGCGATCTTGATCTTGCCCTTTATGCGGGCTATGATGAAAGATCTCGAAGAGCTCCATGAGAATCCGTTGGAGCAGAAGTTCAGCATCTTCATCAGCCGAGTGAATGAGGTGCTGATGAATGGCAATGGCGAGGTGGTAAAGTTCAAGAACGACCCGCGCTATCTGAATCTATTTGATGATAATCAGCGGAATATGATTATCAATATCATGTACAGCACGGGCACGTTGACCGCAATTTTGAAATATAAATATTATCACGTAGAGCTGGTGAAGAAGATGCAATTTCATCAGATGCGCCAAGCGGAGACCTTCATGCAGATGGATGCCGCGAATCAGTTTTGTGAAGAGGCGATGATAGCCATCACGAATCATCAGGAGAAAGTGATGGGTCATCAGCAAGAGATGATAAAGAGTCCGAATTATCAACCCACAACGCTCGGCAATGGCGGCACGGACAATCCGGTAAGTCTGATGCGAGGGATGTATGACGTCTACACCCACGAGCAGAAGGTGGCGCTACTCTGCATGGCTCGCATGATATATCTGGCTGATGGGAGTAGCGAAGAGGCGCTGAGAAAGAAGCCAGAGTTCACTGCCCAGATGCTTACCCTTGAGGTGAAATATGACGAAATCCGGGCCATGGCAGAGAGCCGTGATGAAGATGAAATCATCGCCATAGTCCGGGAGAATAAGGAATCGGAGTTAACTCCGATTTTGATTACTTTCATTCCATTCGGAGGCAATACGAATGATCCTGCCGAACCCGGATGGGCGAAGTTAATAGAGATATTACAGAAATTGGGATATAGAGAAGAAGAGATAGAGAACGAGTTAGCAAAAATAGCGCTCTTTATGCAGCAGATGGGATTGTTATGAGACGGAGTTTAATTACGTTTATGGTGATGGCAATGGCACTGCTCAGTGTTCGGGCAGATGTGAAGGTAGTGAGTTTCGGCATCAGCCACTACCCTACCGATTCGGAATGGTGTGAGCTTAATGCGCAGAACGACCAGGAGCTGCTACGGGAAACATTTCCCGGGGCTGTAACCTTGCTGGATAAAGCTGCCACCTATCGCGGCATCAAGACAGCGCTATCGGCACTTGGCGTGCGCACCCTACCGGGCGACACACTGATCATCCACTTCTCGGGACATGGTCAGCAGATCTTGACCAAAAACTCGAAGATGGAGCCGGATGGTGTCGACGAGTCGTTTGTCGCCTACGATGCCGAGATGTACCGGAGCGATACTTACCATGGCGAACATCACCTGGTCGACGATGAGTTGGGCGAGATAGTAGGTGGACTCCGCCGTAAGGTGGGATCGAAAGGGCTGGTGATGGTAGTGCTCGATGCCTGCCATAGCAACTCGATGGATAGACTCGAGGGTGAAGACAGGAAAGAAACGACGTATCGCGGCACGAGCTATGTATTTGGTTCTGAGGAGCTGAGCCCGGGGGATATAGAAGAGTTGAGGAAGAAGGCTTATCGTGAAGACACTGAGCCGATCTCGACAGACCCTGTCATGAGCAACGTGGTGTATATCAGCGCCTGTAAGAGCTATGAGCGCAACTATGAGATCAAGGTCGAGGGCAAGAGATATGGCGGTTTGACCTATTACTTCTGTCGGATGGTACAAGAGAAGGGACTGCAAGATGTCGGCACGCTACTGACAGCGATCTACGAGGGTATGGCGAATGACAAAAGTTTGAAATTTCATGGTCAACTGCCTGCGATACGCAACAGCATCGGTTGGGAGGCTCCGACACGAGCCAAGGAGAAGGCCGTTATCGAAGAGAAGAGTGATGAGCCGAAATCGGAGGGAATGACCCCGGAAGAGATGAAGAAATTGGGAGCTGTCATCTTAGGGATTCTAATAGGCTTTGGCCTTTTAGGACTATTATTTTGGGGCATACATAGAGCCACCAAAGATAAGCTATAGCCATAAGAAGGCGTTCTAAAAGGAAACAGACATGAATCAAGAACAAGGGAGAATCGATAAATTCAAGCCGTCGGCGTGGCTTTATATCTTTCTATTCATCTATTACTCGGCATGGGTAATTTCGGCAATCGGAACGATCCTCTCCTTTGCCAAGTCGGGTATGGAGATGATCGAGGGATGTGGCATAAAGGAGTATGCGAGCGGTGTGGTGATGCTGCTTGCCGCGCTCTATTGTCTTTATGCCGTGATCAAGACCTTGCGCGGCGACCGTGATTGCATCACATCGCTGAAATGGTCGGTGATCATGTGCCTGCTTTATAGTCTGATGAATCCGACGAGGGTATCGGGAGGGATGAGCGATTCACCTTTTCATAGTATCCTATACTTCTCATTGCCGACATTATATCTTATCTTCTACCTCTATCTCTCATTTTCGAAAGGGATCAAGAGGCGCTATCCGAAACCGGATCGGCGGTTTCGCCCCTCGGGTTATGTATGGCTCGGCATCCTGGGGCTGATGATGATCGTCGGAGGGTATAGTGTATATATCGAAATGAAAGAGGCGAGACATTGCAGATGTGCAGATCTTTACGACCTGCCTTTGAAGGCGGGGGTG
Organism: Lepagella sp.; assembly: GCA_051872035.1. Classification (GTDB taxonomy): domain Bacteria; phylum Bacteroidota; class Bacteroidia; order Bacteroidales; family Muribaculaceae; genus Lepagella. Next base: position 3,413 of record JBJEDL010000017.1, on the reverse strand, counting down.
ATGAGCGATGGATATGTTATGTTTAAGACAGCCGAAGATTGGGAATGGTATGCTCGCTTCGAAACGGCAGACACCTTATGGAAGAGTGATCAGATCGAGACCTTGCCGACGATTATGTCATCAGACAGCACGAGTCTGGTCTATATCTCGTCGGGGAGGTGTTATAATCAACCGGAGAGGAGCTACAATTGGGTATTGACCCGGATACCGTATATGTTGAAAGAATCATACGGGCGGGAAGTACTCGACAAGATTGACATCTCCAAGATCAGGGAGTTGTCGCATCTTGACACAGTGGTAAGAGGGAATCGGATGCTCTCCACCGGTTTTGAGGTGAAGATAGACTCGGTGATGCGATATGTAAGAATATCAATGATTTGCGAGAAGGGACACACGAAATGTGTAGTACTTACCCGAATAGATAAAGAAAAAGATTCTCAAAAATGGGAAATCGAGATGGCGAGAAGTATCCGCTTCGATCTACAAGAGATCGCAGAGCGTCATAACGATAAAAACGACAACAAAGAGCATCACCAGCACACCGACGGGGTTCCCGAGGATGATTACAGCCCCCTTGAGGCAATGGATGACACTCTCGCTTACAGCCTTACCCCAAGAGAGTCGGCGTGTATAGCGTCGCTGCAACAGGATAAAGGTGAAGTAGCAAAATGCGAAGAAAAGCAGATATTTTATGATCAACATTACCATAAAGCAAAGTTATGAAAATTGTAGATGATAGCAAAAAAAGTGAGGGAAAAGGTGCATTTTTCAGTCGCTGGATCGGGGAAGTGTATTACTTTCTCAAGTTTCACATCTATATGGTAATATCGATCATAGGGATCACACTTTTCATAGCGCTATTAGTGTTTCTTGCCGAATGGATGTTTCCCGACAAGTTTCATATCTTCAACATATCGATGTCGGAGAGGGTATTTCGGGAGTTGGTGGAAGACAACCGCTATCATGCTGCGATCAATCTGATGGAGATCAAGGAAGGACTCATCGAAGAGAGCGACGAACGCTACGCCATCCGGATGGAGCTGGCAGACTGCTATATCCACACCGGAGACTATCCGAAGGCCTTGGAGCAGTATCGGCTGATTCGGGATTGGTTTGACGCCCAAATCAAGCAGGCTCCACCCGAGGAGGCATCGGAGAAAGACATGGCAGACTTGCGCAATTTTGTCGATATCTGCTTGCTCAAGGAGGAGTATCGCATCTATCTGAAGATGGGAGATAAGGGAAACATACGCAAATTGGGGAGTCGGCTTAAGGATGTGCATGAGTCGACCGGCTGGCGCAATTTCAGCAAGTGTCTCGGCGAGGAGGGAGAGAAGAAGTTCAAGGAAGAACTTGGCGACTATAATATGGAAGAAGGGTTTCGGCTTGAGATAATACAGTCGCAATATTTCAGCGACCCGGTGGGTGCTATCCGGGATATGGAGGAGTATGCACTCAATGTGGCAAAAACCCGGAAATTCAATATAAGATATAAACTACGGGTATTCAACGAGTTACTTCGCATGCAGATAGAGCAGGGAGATCGACTTTCGGCGCGATATTATTTGGATTATGCCCTTCGTCTCGTGGATGATCATGAGTATAATACGACAATCTACCGGATGCTTGGTGATCTCTCAGAGCACTGCTATGCATTGAACGATAGGGAGTCGGGGCGTCGTCTTCTCAAGAAGTATCTGAGGCATATCGATGACACCTACGATCGGGAGGATATCGAATATGCCGTGGCACATGCCATGGAGTATAAGTATCTGGAATCGGATGGCGAGTGGAAAGAGTTGAGTCGCAGGGTGATCGAGGGGAGTGCTTCGCTGCGGGAGCAGATAGCGAAAAACTTCACCGGCATGACATCGGCTCAACGGGAATATTTCATCGAGCAGTTCAAGCCTACGCTGACCTATGCCAATTCGTTGATAGAGAGGCATCCGTCGGAGGCGTTGGCAGAGGCATGTTTTGAGAATAATATGTTTCTGCGGGGATTGTTGTTGCGCTCGGAGACGTCGACAGCCAATGCCATCCGGAGTATCGGCGACAAGGATCTGAGTGCGATGTATGATCGGTATATACATTTGTCACGGGAGATGGTGGCACGGCGGTATGTGTCGGGACCGGGTAATTATCTAAAGCTCAAGGAGGTGGAGAGAGAATTACCGGGTCTTGAGGAGGAGATAGCGTCTCGATGTCGCGAATTTCGTCGGGAGAATGAGTTGGGACATTTCGGCATTGACGGGCTTCGTGCCGAGCTATCGAAAGATGAAGTTGTGATGGAGATCGTAGAGGGGGAGAATGGGTATTTTTCTCTTCTGATGGATCATCGTGGGAGTGTGACTTATCATCCTCTTGCGGGGAAGGAGAAGATGGCGGAGATGATATCGACACCGGGCGCTCTCTATGTTGATGATGCAGCTGAGAGAGAGATCTTGGGAGATGTCGTCGAGGCAATCCGAGGCAAGAGGGTTTATCTCACCACATCGGGACACTTCAATCAGGTGGCTGTCGGGGCGCTTGCCATGGATGGCAAGGGAGGAGTGCTCTCGGATATTGCGGAGGTGCGGTTGGTCGGTTCGCTGATGGATCTACCGGCACTGAAGGAGTCGGAAGGGATGGTTCTGAAGGGAAGTCGAGCGATGTTGTGGGGAGGCGTGGATTATGGCGACAGTGAGTCGGGCGAGGTGACCATCTCGGAGACGCGTGGCATCATGCGTGGAGATCGACTTGGGGAGTTACGCTTCTCGAAGATGGAGGTGGATAATGTAGCGGGATTGCTACGGTCGGCAGGATGTCGTGCGGAAGTGGTCTCCGGAGTTTCGGCTACGGAGCGGTCGTTCGTCGGGCGTAGCGGCAAGGGAGATTATTTGCTTCATGTGTCGACCCATGGATTCTTCCACGATGAGGGGGCGTTTACTAATCCGATGCAAAACTGCGGATTGCTCTTTGCCGGGTCACAGAGATATTGGATGACGGAGAGTCTTGCCGAGTCGATTGATGAGTCTGATGGCATCTTGCGGGCAGATGAGATCGCGGGGTTGGATCTTGGCGGGTGTCGGTTGGTGGTTTTGTCGGCATGTCAGACCGGTTTGGGGTCGTATAACTCGGAGGGGGTATATGGTTTGCCGCGAGCATTTAAGCTGGCAGGCGTGGGGAGTGTGCTGATGAGTTTATGGAGTGTCGATGATGCGGTGACCGGGGAGTTGATGGTAGAGTTTTATCGGGAAGTAATCAGCGGGAAGAGTCTTGATGCGTCGCTTGTGTCGGCACAGCGTCGCCTACGCGCCAAGGGCTACAGCCCCGACAAGTGGGCAGCCTTCGTGCTGCTGAATTAAGAGCGCGTTCCTTAAAATTTTTGGGGCCGTAGGGGTCGTAGCCTTGAGTCGATTTTGATTACTTGCTGT
>JBJEDL010000016.1:0-9215 GCA_051872035.1 Lepagella sp. | reverse complement strand
TATTTTTCGTAACTTCACGTAGTTTTTTTTAAAGAATTACCCCCGAATAAGCCCGAGATGGGTCCATCGGGGGTTCTTTGTAAAGTTACAAAATATCTATGACTCTGGCAAATAATCAATTAGCCATTAACTGAATATCCCTACTTAACTCCAAGAGGAGAATACATCAACTATCCCTATGACTCTTTTCAGTTTTTTACCAGCAGTGATAATATCTTAAGAATCAGCGTGAATGCCAAGAAACTATTCAGTAGTGAGTTTGTTCAAATCCCGAGGAATAAAGAGTTATTTTCTCAAATCTTTTTTTATATAATACCAGAACACCAATGCTATTTTGAGATGGATTTTACGAAGTCTGAAGATGGTAGAGAAATGTCGCTATACTTTAGAGACACAGAAACGTCTGATGACTTGATGCGAAACATTATACTACCATTACTAATAGAGAATAAAGATAGAATTAAAGAATTTATAAACAGTGAGCCTCGTTTGGCAACGAATAAGGATATATTATGCAAAGCAGTCGATAGACTTGAAGAATATTATAAGTCTACTACAAAACTAAAACTTGGCTGGACAATGCACACGGGAGGATCGATGCTACCCGGAAATGTCGATAAATATCCGGTATGGTTTCACGACGAATTTGAGTAGGAAGGAGAACAGGATAAGAGCGCGTTCTAAGGAACGCGCTCTTACAGTGTTCTTACTTGGTGATGGGGGTGAGGCGGATGGCGCAGCCGCCGCCGGGGGCGAGGTGTTGGCGTAGGCGGGTGCGTGATGTCACCTTCACTTTGCGGATACGATAGGCTTGCGGATTCTCTTTCCAGTCGGCATCGGGAGCATCCTCATAGATGGTGGCTTCATACTTGACGCCGGCAGGCAGGAAGGAGAGATCGATCGTGGCGGTGCGGGCATTATGGTCGGTGATGGCGCCGACATACCAATCGTCGGAGTTTTTGTCAAGACGCGCCACGGTGATATAACGTGCCGGTTCGGCTTCGAGATATTTGGAGTCTTTCCAATCTACGGGGACATCCTCGATAAACTTGAAGGCATCTGGGAAACGTAGATAATTTTCGGGGAGGTCGCATGCCATCTGCAGGGGTGAGGGCATGGTGAGGTATAGGGCAAGTTGGCGAGCGATGGTGGTTCCGGCCTGACCTGTTTTGCCTTCGCCATAATAGCTAAGGCGTGTTTCGAAGAGACCGGGAGTATAATCCATGGGGCCACCCTTGAGGCGTGTGAAGGGGAGGATGCAAGTATGCGAAGGGGGATTACCGCCCATCGACTCGAACTCGCCACCGCGAGCAGATTCTTGCGCCACCCAGTTGGGATAGGTACGGCAGAGGCCTGTGGGACGAGGAGCCTCATGGCTATCGACCATGATATGATGTCGGGCAGCCTGATCGGCGACATAGAGCACATGATCCACCATCCATTGCGAAGTATGATGTTCGCTGCGGGGGATGATGGCGCCGACATAACCGGTCTTGACAGCATCATATCCATGATCATTCATATAAGCAAAAGCGCGGTCGAGTTGGCGCTCATAATCGGCGGCATTGGCGGCAGTCTCATGGTGCATAATGATCTTGACGCCACGGCTATTGGCATATCGTTGGATCGAATCGACATCGAAATCGGGGTAGGGGGCATCGAAGAGGAACTGTCGGTTCTTGCGATAAGAGCACCAATCCTCCCAACCTTGATTCCACCCCTCGACGAGAACGGCGTCGATATTATGATCGGCAGCGAAATCGACATACTTCAGCACATTGGCGGTATTGGCGGGATGACGGCCGTTGGGGGTCAGTTTGTCGTAGTCGGTGATGCCGGGTTTGGCGCGATAATCGTCGGAGTATGCCCATGTTTTCTTGTGTCCGACGAACATCTCCCACCAAACGCCGACGAACTTCATCGGGCGGATCCAGGAGGTATCTTCGAAGGCACAAGGTTCGTTGAGGTTGTAGATGAGTTGGGAGGCGAGGATATCGCGGGCATCATCGCTGATGATCAGTGTGCGCCAGGGCGTGGAGAAAGGGAGCTGGAGGTAACCGGCCACGCCGAGACGGTCGGGCACGAGGTGAGATGTGAGTGTGAACTCGGCGGGATTAGTGTCTAAGAGCATTGCCGGATAACCGACGAGAGCCGCCTCATGGAGGTTGACATAGACATGATCCTTAGTCTTGAGGAGGAGGGGAGTCTGGATGGTATTACCACCGGCGCGTTGTGCTTCGCTGTGCCCGGCGTAAGAGGCGAGAGCCTCGGGGAGCGAAGAGAATGAAGTCTCCGACCAGAGATACTCATCGGTGTCATAATCGCCGGGGATGCAGAAGAGGGTATGGTCATCGGAGAAACGGAACTCCGTTTTCTCCGCCATAAGTATAAGATAATTCACTTTATCTTGAAGAGGGAGTTCATATCTGAAGCCTACGCCATCATCGAAGAGGCGGAATCGGATGGTAAGGAGTCGTTCGGGGTTGGGAGCCACAAGGTTGACAGCCATCTCGCGATGGTTATCGCGAACGGAGGCATACTCGCCCCAGACGGGAGTCCAGGAAGAATCGGAAGAGGTGGTATCGACCGAAGCGATCGAAAAACCGGAGATGAACTCCGCTTCCGAGCCGATGAGGCCGAGTTTGGAGTCGGCGACAAGAGTTTTCTCCTTATAAGAGATGGAATAGAGAGGAGCCCCGAGACTGTCGAGTTTGAACTCGAGTTTGATGTCGCCATTGGGCGACGAGATGGATGTAGGTGTAGCCGCTGAGGCGGAGAGAGAGGAGAGAGATAAGATCGAAACGAAAGAGAGGAGAGATAGACCGGAAAAAAGCGACAGAGCGCCCGATAATAACTTGATTCGCATAGGTGATTGGATTGAGGGTTAACACGACACAAAGATAACTGAAAAAAGCGAAGCAACCAAAAATGCTATTACACTTTTTCCAAAGAATAATTGGGAGTCGTTACACTTTTTCCAACGAATAATTGGGAGTTGTTACACTTTTTCAAGGGAATAATCCTACATTTGACACACTTTTTCAAGGGAAAGATACTATATCGGCAACAATTTTTCCAACGAATCGGAGGCGGCGAGGTGTAAAAAAGAGGGCGTTCCTTACGATTAAGGAACGCCCTCTTGTGTTTTATCTGCGATGTTTGCGCTTATTGTGCTTTTGATGCTTATCATGCTTTTTGGGATGATCGTGGCGGGGATCACAGCATGATGCAGCTCTTACATATACCCTTTTGCTCTTCTTGAACGCCACTTGTACGGGTATGCTGTGGTTGGAGGCGAAAGCATCCAATTCGGCGCGAGCCGCCCTCTCCGAGAGCTTGGTAAGTTTGGCATACTTCTTGGCGGTGATATCTTTATGCTTGTCGAGGTAAGAGAGGAGAATCGAGAGACGATGATCACGCTCCACCTTCACGCAGGAAGAATGACGACAATGAGAGCAATCGCCCGAGCAGACGGGTTGGGGAGCGTTGTGATGCTGACCGGCCATCATCTGAGAGCAACATAGCGTTGCAAGGATAGCCAACGAAATAATGCGGAGTTTAAAAAAAGCCTTCATAACAGTAATGTTTTAGAGGGTTAGTATGTTGGTTATCTCAATCGCGCGATGATTGAATTTTGTCGATGATCATAAGAGAAGGAGCAGACTCCGAAATTATCATCATCTATCTATAAGACACACCAAAAACAAAAATGTTACATCGACCAAGAATAAAATTTACGAATAACAACAATTCGCCACCAAATGTGAAAAATATAGCCTTATTCTGTTAATTTTATTAACATTTATGTTAAATTAATGTTAAAAAATCGGGGGGGGGTAATTTTTAAATTCTATTTTGTAAATTTGCGAACTTTTTCTCTGAAAAGTGAATTTTTAGAGGGTCGCAAGGCACATTAATTCATGTCGATGAAATCAGAAAATTTGACACATCGATCGGCCAACCGAAATCTACAACATATCGATCACCTGACCGCAACCTGTTAACCCGATCACCTGACCGAAAAACCTGCTAACCTTGCGAGGTCTCTAATGAACCAACAACATAACAAAAAAAGAACAAATAGTTTTGAAACGTAGTCTTAGACATATCGTTGCGATGCTATTACTGTCCATCACGGCGCTCCCTGTAGCAGCCAAGGAGGAGATACGCGACTCGGTGGAGATCAGATTCCGCCAGAGCAAAGTCGATGTCGACCCCAAGTTTGAGAGTAATAGCGAAGCATTAGCCCGGATCTCCGACAGCTTGAAACTGTCGAAGCGAGACTCGATGGCACTCCGACTTGTGAAGGTGACGATGGTCGGTGCGGCATCGCCGGAGGGTAGCGTGAAGTTCAATCGCTGGCTCTCCGAGCAGCGTGCAGCGGCACTCTTCAACCGCATCAAGGGGCTGAGTGAGATCTCGGCGCCCGAGATGGTTCATGAGTTCTTGGGGCGCGACTGGAACGGGCTCTATGCGCTTGTTGCCGCCGATGAGAAAGTGCCCTATCGCGACGAGGCACTCACCCTGATCCGCGAGATCATCGACTATGGAGGACTAACCAAAGAGGGCACCGACCCGGTGGTGAAGTTGAAGAGACTTCGCGGGGCACGACCCTACAACTATATGTACAAACATCTCTTCCCGCAGTTGCGTCGTTCGGAGGTGAAGTTATGGTATGAGAAAGTGCCGAATCCCAAATTCGAGGGACTCCGCAAGGCACACTTGCGGGCATATCAGCCGGAATTGGCGGCAGAGCCGCAGGGTATGCCCTTGGCTCTGGACGTACCCGACTACGCCCCCATCATCGATCCCAAGAAGCCCTTCTATATGGACATACATACCAACATGCTCTATGATGCGGCGGCACTTCCCAACTTAGGTGTAGAGTTCTACTTGGGCAAGCAACTGAGCATCTCGGGCGACTGGGTATATGCATGGTGGCGCAACAAAGAGCGGCATCGCTACTGGCGCTACTATGGCGGAGAGTTGACACTCCGCTGGTGGATAGGGAAGAAAGCGAAAGAGAAACCCCTGCAGGGGCATCACCTCGGCATCTATGCCCAAGCCTTCACCTACTGCTTCGAATGGGGCGGTATCGGTGAGATCGGCGGACGGCCGAGGGGCACGATTTGGGATCGCTGTCAGTATGGTGCCGGTATAGAATATGGCTACTCACTTCCCGTGGCACGCCGACTAAACATAGAATTTGATTTGGCTGTTGGTTATGTTGGTGGCCAATACTGGAAATTTGAACCATTAGGAGAGCTCAACTTGTGGCGAGCCACCAAGCAACGTCACTACTTTGGGCCGACGAAAGTAGGTATAAATCTGGTATGGCTGATCGGCCGTGGCAACGTGAATGAGAAAAAGAAGAAAGGAGGGAGCCGATGAAGCGACTGATTTTTATAATAGGAGCAATGTGGCTACTGCTTTCTTCATGCCGGCACATACCACTTGACGATATCGGCGAAGCCCGCATGTCGGTCAGAGTGGTCTACGACTGGGTGAACGCACCGGAGGCTAACCCGAAGGGGATGTCGATCTTCTTCTATCCTGAAGATGGAGGATACCCCTACCGCTACGAACTGAAGCGTGATGGTGGCGAAGTTAAACTGCCTGTGGGACGTTATCGGATCATCACTTATAGCAATGACTCCCACTCGACAGAACAGAGTGATTTCGATGACTTCGACAAGCATGTGATCTTCAACTATGACTGCGATTTGCTTCGACCGGTGAATGGAGTCGCCTCACGCAATCTCTTGAATCGACTCAACCTCAACGAACCGATTCTCTTCGCACCGATGGAGAGGATGTGGGGATGCTCCGAGCTCAAAGCGGAAGTGCTGAATATCGAGGAGGAACAGGTGATTACCCTTTATCCCGACAAGTTGCTTTGCGACTATAAGGTGACTTTCACTAATGTGGTGAATATCGACTCGCCGATGTGGATGTGTGCCTCGCTGTCAGGACTCTCTGATGCTATCTATATGGGATCATGCAGCGTCTCTGAGCAGAGTGCCATCTTCCCCTTCCTCTGCGAGAGGGTAGACGACACGACGGTGGAGGGGACATTCCTGACCTTCGGCAACTGCGAGACGGTTCTCAAAGAGCACAAAGTGCGACTGATAGTCTATGCCAAGCGCTATGTGCTTGACGAGAATGGCGAGCCGAAATTGGATGAAAATGGAAAGAAGATCATCACCTCCGACTACTTCGTATATGATGATGATAAGATGGTGGTGACGACACAGGTGGATGAAGCGGAAGATCGTTGGAATGTCCATATCATCATCGATGGGATAGAGTTTCCGGAGCCGGTAGGAGATGGTGGAGGCATGTCGATCGACGTCGGCAACTGGGATACAGAAGAATGGGTTATAGAAGCCTGAAAGGGAGTCTGATAACCTACGAAATAGAAATAACCAACAAAAAATTACTAACTAAACAAAAAAGACACTTATGAAAAAACTTCTATTAGGGGCAGTAGCGTTAGCGATGCTGGCGAGCTGCACGAACGATGAAGAAGGTGCTCTTCGTCCGAAGAGCGACCAGATAGGTTTTTCGGGAGTCTTCTCGAACACCTTGACCCGGGCCGCCAACGGCTTCTGCAACAACAATAAACCACAGACCTTCGGCGCATCAATGTATTATGAGACAGTAGCCGGAAGCAATGACTTTACCAAAGCAGCTTTCACAAATAGAAATTTCACAACTACAGACTTTAATATTTGGGATGCTGAGACAGGTATAGTTAATTGGCCTCAACAATTATACAAAAATTCTGAAAACACTTTCAAAGTGTGGGCATACACAATACCTTCAAACGGATTTAATGGTTCATTCTCTCATGCTTATCCTACGGATCCAGCAAAAGAATATTACCAGGTAGGTTATTCAGTACCAACAAATGTAGCTGAACAAGAAGACTTATGTGTTGCTGCTTACGTTGGTAGACGTGGTGAGATTACAACCATTCCCTTGAACTTCAAACATATCTTATCACAACTTGATTTTGCTGTAAAAAATGGTGATGCCACAACACAGGTGGAGGTAGCGGCATTGAAAGTCATGAATGTAAAGGGTAAAAGTGCTACACTCAAGTTCCCGACTAGCACAACCGGAGTTGGAACCAATAACCATAGCACCGGAACTTCTTATGGATCATTTGGAGGAGCTGCTGTATGGGTAAAAGAGGCTACAATTGACACATACGAACTGACTTTTGATGGCATGATGCAAGTACCTGGTAGTCAGACTGTAGCATTATCAGCAACTACATCTGAAGATTGGGCTGTTAACTCCATGTACCTCTTACCACAAACTGCTTTAAAATCAACAGATTTCACGAAAGCAAGCACAACTGCACCTGCCGAAGGCACACCCTGCATCGCCGTTAAGCTGAATATCTGGAACAGATGTGGCTCAACACTCAACAAAGACACAGATGTTCTTCTCTTTGGCGAAGAGAATGTCGGCACATGGGTTTATATCCCTCTTCCCAATGATGTTTGGGCTATGGGCAAAAGATACCACTATACACTTGTTGTAAAAGGCTATACGGGCGGTTTAGAACAAATATCTCTTTCTTGTATAGTAGATGATTTTGCAGATGCTGATTATCAATATGAGATAAGTACATCATGGTAATTTATTAAATCAAAAGAAATGAAAAAATTAATTTACATAGCATTAGCAGTATTAACATTGGCTGCATGCTCCAACGAAGATGATTTCAATAAATCATCTAATCAAAAAGCAATAGGATTTAAAACATCCATAAATGCAAACACTCGTGCCAATTCCGGTTTCTGTCAAATAAACAAGCCTAACGAAATACAGGTTTGGTCTTGCGTTCCTAATGAGACCGGCTTTAAGCCTTATTTTGAAAATGAGGCATACAAGTATAACAATTCACTTTCTTTGTATCTCGCAAAGAGTAAGAATTATCGCTATTGGACCGGTTCGGATATGTATTTCTTCGCATATTCTGTTGATAGAGAAAACAATGGCGATAGCAAAAATATTAGCAATATTGGTTGGACCAGTGATGGATCACTTCTTGAATGTGATTATACAAATCCTATGGAGCCCCAAAATCAATATGACTTCATTTATGCAAGCTCTGGAAAGTATAGTAATAATGGGTGGGGGACTGCAAGTGGCTTCTATTATGCATCTTTATTCTTCCGTCACGCTCTATCTCAAATAGAATTTAAAGCAAAAACAACTTCAGGAGAATTATATGTTGAGATCGTAGAAGTAAAATTAACAAATGTAAGAGCAAAGGGCCATTATACATTCCCAACAAGCACAGGTGGGGCTTACACAACTCACGGTGCTTCAAGTGAAGGGAATGTATACCAAGATGATAGAGGTGTTTGGTCAAACGTAACAGGTACAGGCAACTGTATAGCGACCTTTGAACCTATTGGTTTTGTCATGAGTGATGGAGCTGTTTCATTAACAGAATTAGATACTGAGAAATTCGGTGAAGGACAAAATGTAAATGGGACAAATACTGATGATCAAAAGGAGTTTAATAACAATACAATGTATATGATTCCTCAAGATGCTTTTAAAACAAGTAACATTGTTGTAAAAGCTAAAATTTGGGAAATGGCAGATCCGTCTAAAGGGCACCAGGCTACTGATACCCAAATCTTCCCAGACCCGGCATCATCAAGCGACTATGCAGAAATTTCATTTGGCATTCCCAATAATTGGATTGAAGGTAAAAGACACGTCTATACCTTAATTTTCAGGAAACCTAATAGATTATCATTCAGCGTCAATGTTGATGACTACGATTTGAGCTCTAACGAAGTTTTGACTTACTAAGGCTTTACCGAGAGTATGGGATGGGGAGCTGATTTGGCGTTCTGTCCCATATAATCAAGCTCCAATATACCTACACACATAAGAATGAGAAGTGGGGTGTCGCTCGCAAACCGGCGACACCCCACTATTTTGTTTTCATACACCACTACCCCACCCGGATTCAAAAAAGGGCGTTCTTTCAAATCTCACTTTAGGGATATCAATTTATTTGAGAGATATATTTTTTTAGCCCAATTAGGAATATCACTAACATATTGTTTCTCCAACTCGCCATTACTCAAGCGAAACAAAATTTTTGCATCTCGGCCATCTATTGAATTATCATAAACATACAATCTATCTACCAAACCGGCTATAGCCTCACAATTAACAAT
>JBJEDL010000015.1:0-37309 GCA_051872035.1 Lepagella sp. | reverse complement strand
AAATATCTATGACTCTGACAAATAATCAATTAGCCATTAACTGAATATCCCTAATGTAAAAGCGCACCAATCCACGTCCCCTTTTATATAAACAACCGAAATCCCCAATTAGTTCACAACATCCAATACACACATAAAAAGAGTTATCAAAAAATTTGAAGAAAAACAATAATATCATCTTAAGCGGCGTTTTATGAAGAAAGATGGGCTTGTCTAACTGCAAAAAAATAGATGGGCTTTGAGTATTAACTAACTAAAAACTATGAAGATATGAAACACTATTGGTTTGTTTTATTGGCTTTTGTGACTCTCTTAGCCACCGGATGTAGCAAAGAAATAGAAGAAGAGCCATACAATCCGGATATTGTATGGGATGATTATGTCGGCAAACATTTTACTAAGGAATCAGGAGGATTTGTTTGGACAATATTCTCGAATCGCCATGTAACGACATATACCGAAGAATTAAGGGATGGAGAATATGTCGAGTTTTACGATCTTACTGACGATGGAATCACTATAAAGACAGGTAGCGAAGAAACAAAATACTTTAATCTCGCTGATGCCACCGGAGGCAAGATCAAGAAGAGACTTCTCTGTCCATATTATCCATATTATTTCTGCAAAGATGCGGAAATTCGTATGAATTTAAGACGTGGTGGAATATCATCTTATGTCGATTTGTACGAAACAGAAGATCTTTGTCCGGAGGTAAAAGTACACTTTGAAGGCGAATACTATACAAAGCTAAAACTTTATCGAGAAATAACGTATAACAAGCCCGACCTTAGATGTGTATTTGATTCTCAATTTGGCTTTGTTGATTGGACTTGCTATCCGTTTTTATTTAACACTTCGACTCTCACTTGCACATCCACGCCTTTTGTCATCAATTGGACACCATCCTCTTGGGATGGTGATATAGCCACACTAATCCCCAATCCCCAAGACTTCCTTCAATTACTCTTAGCCATCCCCATCTTGAATGTTAACGACTATGGCTTTACCGGTTGGACATCAGAGTATGTATCGATCGAACGACTCCTTAGGGCGTTATTTTCCAAAATTACATCAATTAAAACAATCTCAAATCTCATGCCTGTATTTGCATATTCAACACCCAAAAAACAATTAATCGAGTATGAAAATTCACTGATCTTTGGTGATGATTCGGGCAATATGACAATCGGAGTTGATCCGAGTATATTATTTAATGATCCTGTGATAAAAACACCAGCCACATCACTTCTGATGGCAAGTCTACTCAACACACTAATCGACGAAGATCAATGCTCATTCCCGGCTAATTACAAAACCGAATACACCAATGATATCAAGGGTAAAAGAATCCAAGTATTGACGATGATGTTCAATAATCAGGAATCGGCTCGCAAAATATGGGAAGATGTGATATTTCCTCTAATTGTGCAAAACAAAGAACGTATCAAAGACTTCTTGAAATCAGACTCTAGATTCTCAGTTATCTCGGAAGTGCTATGTGCTGCAGTCGACAAGTTAGAAAAGATATTCGAGACATCAACCATAACAAGTATCGGTTTTATGTGGCACAGCTACAATATGAATATAATAAACGAAAACTACACAGCCATACAGATCTGGTATACCGATGAGTTCGAGTAAGCCATTGCCCCTCTCAGAGCACTGACGCAAACTAAAGAAATAGGATACCGACAAAAAATTTTGAAAAAATTTTTCTTCAAAAATTTTGTCGGTATTGTTTTTTTGTATACCTTTGCAGTGTACTACTTGGATAGTACACTAACACAATCAAGCAATCAGTTTAAATTTTCTTTAAATCTGATGGAATATAACGACAGCAAACCGATATATCTGCAACTTGCGGACCGACTGATGAACGATGTAGGGCAAGACGCATCGCTCTGCGGGCAACGCATACCTTCGGTAAGAGACTTTGCCGCTCAATGCGGGGTGAATGCCAACACCGTGATGCGCACATATACCTGGTTGCAACAAAAACAAATTATTACTAACAAACGAGGCATCGGCTACTATTACTCAGAAGAAGCAAGCGAAATTGTACTAAAAGAGAGACGAGAGACATTTCTCACCAAAGAGATCGACTACTTCATCGAACGTCTTGAAGCACTGAACATTACATTAGAAGAATTTGAGGAATACTACAAGAAACGGGCCTCTCAAAAAAGAAAACAGAAATGAGAACAAACAAATTTAGAAAGCTTCCTATCAAGCGAACCATCCTTATGCTGGCTATAGCCACAGGCATCAACATCACTTACGCACAAGAGAAAACTGTGTCAGTCACTAACTTACAAGAAACACCCAAAGGGTGCTATGAAGAACCCGACACCCTCGCAGCACAATACGAGAGCCTCGACGAACTGGTGGTAGCGGTCAAGAAAGATGTGGTGAAATCGGATGGAGCGAAACTTACATACGATCTCGAGCAAGAGCCCTCGACCAAGGGGAGCACCCTCCTTGACGTGCTGCGCAAAGTGCCGATGGTGACCGTCGATGGCGACGACAACATCTATATAAAAGGGAGCAGCAACTTCAAAGTCTACCTTAACGGCAAAGAAGAACCTATGCTCAGCAGCAACGCAAAGACTATTTTCAAATCGATGCCGGCGGAGAGTGTCGCCAAGATCGAAGTCATCACCGAACCGGGTGCCAAATATGATGCCGAAGGTGTCGGCGGTATCCTCAACCTCATCACAGAGCGCAAACAGCGCAAAGATGGTTATACAGCCAACGCGACAATCGGTTATACGTCTCAAAACACACACGGCAACATCTATGGCAGAATGAAATATAACAAAGTATCAGCAGATGCCATGTTTACAGTCTCCGACAACAGTTTGCAGGGTAATGAAACCCTCTCCAACCAAGAGACTATCAACCAAGCATCAGAGGGGTCATACCGCCAAGCCATCGACATAACACAGCGAAATCGCTACACCTACTACGGAGGCAACATCAATCTCTCCTGGGAGCCGACCGATCGCGACCTCTTCACCATGGGTGGCAACGTGATGTGGGTAGATGGCAAAATGAAAGTCTTCGACAAGACTACAAGTCAGTGGAATCGAGCCGGAGAAACCGTATGGAGCACCTTCCAGAAATCACATGGTCTATTCAATTCCTTGGCTCTCGGCGGAAATGCAAGCTACCGCCGCCTCTTCGACGACAAAAGAAGATCTCTTACCACAGCCTACCAGTTTAACTTCGGCAACAACAAGATGGATCTCTACAATGAAAACAATGTCATCAGCGGAGAACTGCCCAACACCCCCTACAGCGGAAACTACAATGCCAACTACAAGCGCGAGCACACCGTAACCCTCGACTACGAAGAACCCTTCAACGGAGACAAACACAAACTCGAAGCCGGAGCCAAAGGGGTGTTCCGTCGCAACAATTCCGACATCTACGAACTTGCCGGAGAGACATCCGATCATTTGGTAGAGACATCTTCTCAAGGCAATATGCACCAGCTCCAAGACATCTACGCTCTTTATGCGTCATATACAGGCAACTTCCGACCCGTAAACATAACAGCCGGATTTAGATACGAGCACACCTACATGGGGATGAACATACCGGGAAGTGAAGAGAACAATTTCCACACCCGCTTCAACGACATCGTGCCCAATGCCGCCGTGACCTATATGCTCAGCATGGCATCAAACCTGCGCTTGGCATACCAACAGCGCATCACACGCCCCGGCATCGACATGATCAACCCTACAGAGTTCAAGGTGTCAGAAAACATCATTTGGAAAGGAAATCCCGACTTGAAGAACGAGCAACATCATAACATCACGCTGACCTACAACAACTTCGACAACCGCACTATCAGCGGCAACGTAACATTGGGATACTCCCTCTCCAACAACAAGATCGACCGGAGCATCCGAGTAGTGGATGACATCCAATACACCTCATACGACAACATAGCAAAGAGTCATCAAGCCGACCTCTCCGGTTTTCTGAGTTGGAACATCAACAGCAAGATGTCGGCATCGGTCAATGCCTCAGCCAAATATGTGACACTTGAATCGCAAGACCTCAAGAAGGTATGCTGGGGTGGAGGCTACGGAGCCAACTTCAACTACACCGGTCCATGGGATGTGAAATATGGAGTGTATGGCGGCCAGCAGATTAATCCACACATCACACTGCAGAGCGTTATGAAGGGTTACTACTACTATGGACTCTTCATCAGCAAGAGTTTCCTAGAGGAGAAAAATCTGACAGTGACCCTGCATGGCTCCAACTTCCTCACCAAATATCAGGTCTACAAAAGCGAAACGATCTACGACACCTATCGCATTACCAATCGCAACAAGAATCGCCAATGGAATGTCGGGGTATCCATCTCCTACAACATCGGCAAACTCAGCGACCGAGTAAAAAAGACCAACGCCAACCTTGAGAACAACGACCTCAACAGCAAGAGTGACAACAAAGGTGGTATAAGTTTATAAGAGCAGGCCAAAATCGGGAAAAGTACGAAATTGGCAAGAAAAGAGAATAAAAAACGAGATAAATTCGATAATCTAAATAAAAATTGTTAAATTTGGAGGTTAAAACCAAAAGTAGTAAAAAACAATAGAAAAAAGAGCCGTCAGGCGAAGAAAACAAACGACAAGACATGGGATTATTTGATATCTTCTCAAAGAAAAAGAAAGAGACCCTTGACAACGGACTTCAGAAGACAAAAGAGACACTCTGGGGCAAGATTTCACACGCCATCGCCGGCAAGAGCCAGGTAGATGAAGATACTCTTGACAATCTTGAAGAGGCATTCATCACGAGTGATGTAGGCGTTGACACGACCCTTAAGATCATCGACCTGCTACAGAAGCGAGTTGCACGCGACAAATATGTGAACAGTGAAGAGCTGCGCAACATTTTGGCGGAAGAGGTGACCGGCATGCTTAAGAAGCCGGAGAATCAGGATGAGCTTGACGACTTCACCGTGAAAAAGGGGGGCGATCCCTACGTCATCATGGTGGTCGGAGTGAATGGCGTCGGCAAGACTACGACGATAGCGAAATTGGCATACCAATTCAAGCAGGCAGGCAACAACGTAGTGTTGGGAGCCGCCGACACCTTCAGAGCCGGAGCTATCGAACAGCTCTCTATCTGGGGAGAGCGTGTAGGAGTTCCGGTGGTGAAGCAGAAAGAGGGAAGCGACCCGGCAGCCGTAGCATTCGACACCCTCTCCTACGCCAAGGCCAAAGGAGCTGACGTGGTGATCATCGACACAGCCGGGCGCCTCCACAACAAGATCAACCTGATGAACGAATTGACCAAGATTAAGCGCGTGATGAGTCGCGTAGTCGAGAGTGCACCCCAGGAGATTCTCTTGGTGCTCGACGGTTCGACAGGTCAGAACGCCTTCGAGCAGGCCCGTCAATTCGTGGCAGCCACCGAGGTCAATGCCCTTGCCATCACCAAACTTGACGGTACATCGAAGGGTGGTGTCGTAATCGGCATCAGCGACCAATTCAACATCCCGGTGAAATATATCGGACTCGGCGAAGGACTCGAAGACCTCCAGACATTCCATGCCGACCAATTCGTAAGATCGCTCTTCGGCGATGCAATCTAACAGAACGAAACAATCAATCATTGATAAGACCTACATATATTAAGACCTAAGGAAGATCAAGATGAGTTACAAGAAAGATCATATTGATATCATATCGATGGGATGCTCCAAGAATCTGATTGACTCCGAGCGACTTATCCGTCGCCTCGAAGCTAAGGGGTATAGTGTGAGTCATAATCCCGAGACTCCCGAGGGAGAATATGTGATGGTCAATACCTGCGGCTTCATCGGTGATGCCAAAGAAGAATCGATCAACCTGCTCTTGCAATTAGGGGAACTGAAAGAGGAGGGGAAGATCGGCAAGATAGCCTCGATGGGTTGTCTGACCGAACGATATCGGGAGGCACTGCAAGAAGAGATGCCGGAGATCGACTTGATGTATGGCAAATTCGACTGGGATAAATTTGCCAAGGACCTGCCCGATCTGAAGCAATCGAAGCGTCCCGAGCATTGGGAGCGTATCATCACCACTCCCCCACACAGCGCCTATCTAAAGATCTCTGAAGGATGCAATCGATATTGCGCCTTCTGCGCCATCCCGTTGATCACCGGGCGACACACCTCGCGTCCCGAGGAAGAGATCCTCGATGAAGTGAGATCGCTTGTGGCGAAAGGGGTGTGTGAATTTAATGTCATAGCGCAAGATCTCTCCAGTTATGGTCTTGACCTGTATAAAGAACATCGGTTGGCAGAGCTGATCGACAAGATGGCAGACATTGAGGGGGTGAAATGGATCAGACTCCACTATGCCTATCCGGCAGACTTTCCCATGGATATACTCGATGTGATATCACGCCGCGAGAATGTGTGCAACTATCTCGACATAGCCTTGCAGCACATCTCCGACACTCAGCTCAGCGGCATGCGACGTCACATCACCAAGCAAGAGACCTACGACCTGCTCGAGACGATACGTCGCAAAGTACCCGGCATCACCCTTCGCACCACCCTGATGGTCGGTTTTCCGGGTGAAACCGAAGAAGACTTTGCCGAACTTCTCGAATTTGTCGAGAAAATAAGATTTGAGAGAATGGGGGCATTTGCCTACTCCGAAGAAGAGGACACCTACGCCGCCACACATCTCGAGGACAATGTGCCGGAAGAGGTGAAGCAAGATCGCCTCGACCGACTCATGGAGCTGCAACAGACCATATCGACAGAGCACAATGAATCGACTGTTGGTCAAGAGATAACGCTGCTTGTGGATGAATATGAGGGAGATGTGGCAATCTGTCGTTCGGAATATGACTCCCCCGAAGTCGACCAGACCTATCGAGTGACAGGCACGAAGGTACGTCCCGGCACATTCATCCGCGCCAAGATCACCGAAGCCTATCCCTTCGACTTCGAAGCGGAAGCACTCTAAACATCAATTCTACACTCATGAATATCTACGCATATAGACTTCCCCATGAGAATCGCATCGTAGCCGGATGCGGTGATTTCTTGGTCGAAGGAATGGTCAAGGACTCCTTCCTGATATCTCCATTTGGCAGAGATCAGAGAGTGATGAGCATTCCTGTCGACAAGGAGATCATACCGGAAGAGATCGACTTACTGATGGCAGAGGAATATAAGCGCAGCGAAACAAAAGAGGAACGATCGACCACCTGCAGCGAGCATAAAGAGATGGTGGAAAGCACTATCGCTGCGATCCGCAACGGGAAACTTGACAAATGCGTGATGGCGCGCATCATCGTTGAAGAGGGGAGGGTCAATATCTCGCAACTGCTTAGGAGGCTGAGTGACGACCATCCCGGGGCATTCATCTTTATGTTTCACACCGCCGAGCATGGCACTTGGGTAGGAGCCTCGCCCGAGGTGCTACTTCTAAAGCGAGGCAACGAAGTTCAGTCGATGGCATTAGCCGGCACCAGAGCTGCGGGGAGCGAAGAAGAGTGGAGCGATAAAAACATAGCTGAACAGCGAATAGTTGCCGACTATATCTCCCGGCAATTTACCGAGAGCGGTATCGAGCCGACAGTATCAGCCGTGACGACACATCGGGCAGGCAATGTGGAGCATCTGATGACCGAGATAAGGGGTAAAGTCAGCGACTTGGCAGAAGCAGAGCGGCTGGCAGAGCGGCTATCTCCTACACCCGCCCTGGCAGGCTATCCGGTAGATGCAGCCATCGAACATATCGGGCAGACCGAGCCATTCGACAGAGGCGAATATGGGGGGTACTGCGGAGTGATCGACTTATATGGGAATATATCGCTCTATGTCAATCTTCGGTCGCTTCGTATCGAGAAAGATCACTACACCCTCTATGTGGGTGGAGGGATTATGCCCGATTCGGATCCTGACGACGAATGGCAAGAGACCGAGATGAAATCGCTCACCATCAGAGATGCACTAACGAAAAAGGAAAAATCAATACTGAATCAAACAGCAACGAAATAAAATAAAATAACAACTAAATATCCAAAAACCAACTATTATGAGAATCAAATCAACAATCGCAATGGCATGCATGATGCTCGCAGCATCGGGGATGACAGCTATGGCTGAAGAGCATGCCAAGAGTTTGGATCTTAAAGGGCTGAACAATGAGATATCGCCCAAGACCGACTTTTATCACCATGTAAACACGAAATGGCAGAAAGAACATGAATTGACTCCCGAGTATGCTCGCTACGGACAGTTCAACATTCTCAACGACTCGAGTGAGATACGTGTACAGCGCATCGTCACCGGTCTTGCAGCCACCCACCCCGAGAAGGGGACCGATGCCTTCAAGATTGCCACTATCTACGAACAGGGCATGGACTCAGTACGCAGAAACCGTGAAGGTGCCGCCCCTATCAAAGCGAAATTGGCAAAGATCGAGAATGCCAAGCCTTCAGAGATGCTCGATCTCTTCCGCTGGATGCATCGTTACGAATCTTCACCCCTCTTTGGAGTTGGCATGATGGAGAATCTTGCCAACAGCCGTGAATATGCCATGTATGTAAGCAGCGCCGGCCTCGGACTTGGCGACCGCGACTACTATCTGCTCAACGACAAGCGCAACAAAGAGGTGCGTGCCGCATATATCAAGCTGATTGAGACACAGATGCAGCTCGCCGGCTACAGCAAGAAAGATGCCAAGCGCATTGCCAAGAACGTGATGAAGATCGAGACCCTCCTCGCCGACTCCACATGGACTCGCGAAGAGAGCCGCAATATTCCCGCCATGTACAATCCCCGCACCATCGCCCAAGTCGAAGAGATGTATAAGAATCTTCCTGTGCGTGGCATCATCGAGGATATGGGCATCGCACTCCCCGAGACAGTGATCGTGACTGAGATCAAGACCGTGAAGCAAGCCGACAACTTGATGGTAAGCCTCACCGACCGCGAGAAGAAAGACCTCTATCTCTGGAAGATTGTATCGGGTGCATCGTCAGCGCTGAGCGATGACTTCGCCGATGCTGCATTTGAGTTCAACAAGGTGGTATCGGGTGTACAGCAGCAACGTCCTCGTTGGAAAAGATCACTCTCTCGAGTAGAGGGTATCATGGGTGAAGGAATCGGCAAGCTCTATGTAGAGCAATACTTCCCCGAGAGCTCCAAGGTCTATATGCAGGGACTCGTAGAGAACCTTCGCAAGGCATGGGGCAAGCACATCATCAACCTGACGTGGATGACCGACGATACCAAATATGAGGCACTCAAAAAGCTCAACGCCATCACAGTGAAGATCGGATATCCCGACAAGTGGGAAGACTACTCCAAGATGCAGATAGACCCCTCATTGAGCTACTACGAGAATCTCCACAACGCCAACTTGTGGGCATACGAAAAGCAGCTCGCCAAATGGGGCAAGCCTGTAGATCGCACCGAATGGGGCATGACACCTCAGACCATCAATGCCTACTACAACCCTATGAACAATGAGATCGTGTTCCCCGCCGGCATCCTGCAGGCACCCTTCTTCGATCCCGAATCGAGCGATGCCGAGAACTATGGTGGTATCGGCGTGGTAATCGCCCACGAATTGACACACGGCTTTGACGATCAGGGTCGCAACTTCGACGCTGACGGTAATATGAACAACTGGTGGTCAGAAGAAGACAGCAAGGCATTTGCCGAGAAGACCGAAGGTCTTGCCAAGCAATTTGACCAGGTAGAGATCCTCCCCGGCTTGATGGCCAACGGCGCATACACACTGGGTGAGAACATCGCCGATCAGGGTGGTCTTCGCGTGGCATACACCGCCTTCCTCGATTCTCAAAAGGCTAAGGGTGTGGACATCACATCTGAGAGTGCAAAGATCGATGGCTTCGACCCCATACAGGTGTTCTATATGAACTACGCCAACCTCTGGGCAAGCAACGTACGCGAAGAAGAGATGCGCAATCTCACCATCAACGACGTGCACTCACTCGGTCTCAACCGTGTAAATGTAACCCTTAGAAACATTGAGCCCTTCTTCACAGCCTTCGGCATCAAAGAGGGTGACCCGATGTTCCGTCCCGAGTCAGAGCGCGTAATCATCTGGTAAACTGACACAAAGCTAACGACATGCAATTAAGTCGCACAACACGTCGCAACATACTTGGCTTGGTCTTTATCTATGCCGTAATGGCATCGGTGGCGATAACGATGAACGGCCGCCTCTTCGGGCATCCCTATGGCGAACTTAAAGCGAGTGGGGAAGACACGGAAGTGATGGCAGGATCGATCGTGGTCAACACCACCGAAATGGGTAAAGATATCGAGGGGTATGGAGGCACGGTGCCGGTGGAGATTTACCTCACCGACCTGAAGATCGACTCCATCGTTCTACTTCCGAACATGGAGACAGCCTCCTTTGTGGAGCATGTCAAAGAGAGCGGCTTGCTTGAGAGTTGGAACGGTAAAAGCATCACCGAGGCTTTAAAAGCCCCGGTTGATGCCGTTTCGGGGGCTACCTACACATCGACGGCAATCATCAGCAATGTGCGCTTAGGTCTCGAATCTGTGAAGCCTGCCGAGATTCAAGAGGCAATGGTGGCAGCAGAGGGAGAGACCGACCATCAGCGATATGTCAACGACAGTATTAAATATATCATCGCCATCATCGTGGCGCTCTGCGCGGCGATCCTGCCGATATGGATCCACAATAAAGTGTATCGTATCATCCAGCAGGCGCTCAACGTGGCTGTGATCGGTTTCTGGAGCGGTAGTTTCATCAACCATACTATGCTGATCAACTTCATGTCCAACGGTCTGAAGATATCATATATGGGAGTGATGACGATCTTGCTGCTGATAGTCGCTTTTATCTATCCACTCTTCGGGCGTCATCGCCACTACTGTGCATGGGTATGTCCGTTGGGAGGATTGCAAGAGCTTGCCGGTCTGCTCAACCCGCATCATAAGATTAAGATTACTCCGACGGCAGCGAAGGTGATGAACTGGATCCGTCGACTTATATGGGCGACACTCATCGTCTTCCTATGGTTTGGTGTAGCCACCACCTGGATAGACTATGAGCTTTTCAGCGCCTTCATCGTGGAAAGTGCCTCTCCCTGGGTGTTGGGAGGTGCTGCAGCTGTGGTAATACTCTCGATTTGGATGCCGCGACCCTACTGTCGACTCCTCTGCCCCACCGGCACTATGATGCATTGTGCCGAAGGCTCAAGCAAGTAAAGAAATAGATAAGGTCAAATAAAGCCTGATACAAAATCGGGGCGTGTGAGTCATCACGACTTACACGCCCCTATAGTTTCACTTGTTGAAAAATTTGTTAAAGAATTAGCTATGAGATTATATAACGTACTATGGTTTTACTTAAAGAGATACTGAGAAGAGATCGACTGATTGTTGTGGATACGGCGGATGGTGTCGGCAAATAGCTTGGCGACGGGGAGCACCGTAGCTTTGGGGTTCTCCTTGGTGTAGGGGATAGAATCAGTGAATATGATCTCAGTGAGACCGGACTCGATGACACGTTCGGTGGCGGGGTCGCTCATCACGGGGTGAGAGCAGAGAGCACGAACGGACTTGGCGCCATTTTCGAGCAGGAGGTTTGCGGACTTGCTGATAGTGCCGGCAGTATCGACAATATCGTCTACAAGGATTACATTCTTATCCTTCACATCGCCGATGACAGTCATAGTGGCGATGACGTTGGCTTTAGCACGAGTCTTGTGGCAGAGCACCAAAGGCACGTCGAAATACTTGGCGTAAGAATTTGCACGCTTAGCGCCGCCCACGTCGGGAGAAGCGATAACCATATCTTCCAACTTCAGGCTATTGATATAGGGGATGAAGATAGAAGAGGCATAGAGGTGGTCGACAGGAACATTGAAGAATCCCTGGATCTGATCGGCATGGAGGTCCATAGTGATCATACGAGTGATGCCGGCAGCCTGGAGGAGGTCAGCCACCAACTTGGCGGCGATCGAAACGCGAGGCTTATCCTTGCGGTCCTGACGAGCCCATCCGAAATAGGGCAACACTGCGATGATCGATCCGGCTGATGCACGCTTGGCGGCGTCAATCATCAGCAAAAGTTCCATCAGGTTGTCGCTATTGGGGAAAGTCGACTGCACCAAATAGACTTCCGAACCGCGGATTGATTCTTCAAACGCAACTTCAAATTCACCATCGGCAAAAATGTCTTTCTTCATTTTGCCAAGTTCGATGCCGAGTTCTTTACAGATGCTCTCTCCAAGATAGCGAGAGGCTTCACCTGCAAATACCTTAATCGGCGGAAGGTTGTTATCCATGTATTTTTATATATTTGAATGTTAGGCTCTGAAGCTGACGAAGCATAAGGGGAAACCCTACTGCTCCCATTTCGGGTTACAAATTTATTAAATTATTTTCTAAAAAACATTATTTAAGCGATGATTTTGCTTGAAATTTTTTCAAAGGGAGTATCAAAGCGTCGTAAGCGCCGACTTTGAGCGACACCGGAATGGCACGTTCGACGCTGAAATGATGGGTTTTGCCCCATATAAGATCTTTGCTTTCCATCTTACTTTCAGCGATTTGCGCCATATCGAAAGCCAAATCGGGTATTTCGACCTTGATTTCGGCATCCTGATTGCCGAAATTGGCAACGATCAGATAGACTTCCTCCTCGTCATAGCGGAGGAATGCATACTGACGATGGGGGTTGAAGCCGGGGTTGCGCAGGTTGACATACATCAGGTCGAAGAAGCTACCCTCGCGGAGAGCCGGCACTTCATTGCAGAGGTGGAGCACACGCGAATAA
Organism: Lepagella sp.; assembly: GCA_051872035.1. Lineage (GTDB taxonomy): Bacteria > Bacteroidota > Bacteroidia > Bacteroidales > Muribaculaceae > Lepagella. The sequence continues at coordinate 24,500 of JBJEDL010000015.1, read as the reverse complement.
GCCCGACGGAGCCACTTCTCATGCGAAGAGAGGAGCTCCTCGTCACACTTGCCGTCGTGATACCAGCGGCGCATCGTGTCGTAACTCCAATAGTCGAAGATGGTGGTGCGATTGTTGTCGCCGGCAAATCCCTCATTATCGTGAGCCATCTCACCCAGCTCCTGACCATAATAGATCATGAAGGGGCCCTTGGAGATCATCGAGCTCACCACCAAGAAGGGTACTACCTTCGTGGGATCGTCGGCAAACTCGCGGGAAGCGAAACGCACCTCATCATGATTTTCCAAGAAATTGAGCATTCGGTCGCCGATGCCATCGACACGCTGCCAGCAGGAGGTGAGCTGAGCGGCAGACATGTTATATCTCTCGATACCGACAAGTGTGTCATAGAGATTGACCTTATCATAAAGGTAATCAAAGCCGCAATAATCGAGGAAGGGACGATAAGCATCGACATCATAAATCTCACCGATGAAGATAATCTCAGGATAATCCTCCTTGACCTGAGGGATCGCCCAATGCCAGAACTCGCGCGGCACCATAAAGACCATATCGCAGCGGAAGCCGTCGACACCCTTCGAAGCCCAGAAACGGAGCACGGAGAGCATTTTGAGCCATGTGTCGGGCACCGGGTCGAAGTGAGTGGAATGATCGCCCGGATCATAACCATAATTCAGTTTTACGGTCTCATACCAATCATTTTCGCCGCAGAAGGCGGTGAAGCAGTCATTGCCTGTTGCCTTGGCGGGAAACTCGATATAGGGGGTATCACCCTGCGACGAGATGTCGAATGAGGGGGAGAAGAGCTGATTGGTGATATAGTAATAATTGTTGTTGGGGGCGAAGAACTTGGATATATCATCGCGCATACCGAAATCCTCAACACCTGTAGGAGCCACATCAGAGTGATAGAAACGTGCGGTGTGGTTGGGTACGAAATCAATCAAGACCTTCAACCCGGCACGATGGGCACGTTTGACAGCCGCCTCAAACTCCTTCATACGTTTAGAGGGGGTCGAAGCCAAGCAGGGAGCGACATCATAATAATCCTTGATGGCGTAAGGGGAACCGGCTTCACCCTTCACGACGTTGGGATTGTCGGCAGGAATTTTGCCGCGACTGAAGGAGGTCTTGGTGGCATTCTCGATGATGCCGGTGAGCCAAATGCAGTTGACTCCCAAGTCGCGTATCGACTTCAGCAGGGTCGGCGTTAGGTCATTGAGTTTGCCGGAACCATTCTCTTCGTAGGTGCCGTGAGCCACGCAGTTCGCATTGGTATTGGTGAAGATGCGAGGGAATGCCTGATATATTATAAGTCTTTCTTTCATGATCGGTCAGTTCTTATATACCTGTAATTATGAGAATACTATTTATTTAACGGAAGAATGGCGGATGTAGTATCACCGGGAGCCGGCTTCCGGTCGGTAATCGGTTCGGAGACGGGTTCCGGCACCAACTTTTTCTTGCGGCGGAACATTCGTTTGATCCACTTGAAAGGATCGTCGAAATCCTTGCGGAACACGACGCCGATACCCTGAGTGGTTAGAGCCGACTTGAGGTAGTAGGATGCGTCATTGAAATGGTTGTAAGCCTTGAGGCGGAATCTGCCATCACGCGAGAGGAGATACTCCAAGTCGAAATCGCCTACGAAGGTCGTGTTGGAAGTGCTCTTATCGCGATATCCGAAATTACCATTGAGGAGGAGTCGATTGTCGAAGAGGCTCGAAGAGAGGGCGACGTCGACTTCGATATCGGAGAGGTCGCTCTTCTCCGACTTGATCGAGGGGGCTACGGAGAACTTATCGGTGATCGAGCCGAGGATATTTTGGATCTGCGACGAGAGGGTGGAAGAGGCAACGGAGGCAAACTCACCACCCTGTTCGGCGCCGGTATATTCGGGAGTATAGAAGCGGTTGAGAGCGAGGAGATAGATGACTTGTCGATTGAGCATATCATCGGTGGAGATGATGCTCTTCACCTTACGTTGCACTTCAGAAGTGACCGTGGGGAGGTCGATATCGAAATTGACTTCAGGGTCAGAGACAGCTCCTGACACCTTGAGGAGGGCATCTACCGGCACGTTGGTGCGGTTCAGGTCGACATCATTGCGGAAACTGAGGTCGAGGTCGGCGAGGTTGGTGTTGACACGATAAGCTGCTGTGATATCGAGGATACCCTCACCCGGATCTCCATTGAAGGAGATGGTGCTACCCTGACGAATCTTAAAGTTTTTCAAGATCAAATCCTGGAGGGAGAAATTATAGTTACCCTGATCGAGCATATACTTACCATAGATCGAGAGGTTGTCGGCATCAGTGTCATAATGCAACTGCATGGCACCGATACCGTTGGCGACAATCTTATCGCCAGACTTGGCATCCATCACGAGAATGATCTTCGTGGCAGGGGTGATATCGAGCGCCATATCGAGAGAGAAGAGGCTCGGCACATCCTGCACCTTCTTCTTTTCGAACTGCTTGCGAAGTTTCTCTTCTATGGTTTCCTCCACGACGATCTTAGCCTCCTCAGCCTCTCGGCGGCGGTCGGAGAAGGTGAGGAACGAGTATTCAGCGGCAGTCTCATTCTCATCGAAAGAGATATTGAACTCTGACTTATCGTCGGTCTTCATGGCTATGTCGAGGGTGATGATGCCCGGTTCGCCGCGGAGCGATGCTGAACCGGAGGCAAACACCTGCCCATACCAGTTGGGACTCTGCCTATAATTCTTATCGTATACAAGGATATGTTTCAGGTTGGAGGCATCGAAGCGGAAGCGGGCATTGCCGAGATAAGAGTGGCGTACCTCACCGGTCATTTCGCCGGAATTACCAAACTTATCCTCGATGCGGAGATGGGGCATGAAGATGCGACCGGAGGTGAAGAACACCGAGTCATAACCGGAATAAGTGACATTGGTATGATCGATCTTTATCTTGAATGGTTCGGCGTAGGCATAACCGTCGAGGTCGATGTGAGAGAAAGTGCCATAAAGTTTTACCTTGCCGGAAGCTCGACCGCTGACACTCGAAGAGATGCCCGACATGATAGGCTGGAGGAAGGAGAGATCGACCTTGCGGGCATCAAACTGCAGAGAGAGGGAATCGCGAGTGACATAGATGCCACCATGCACACCGGTGCGAGTCTCCCCTTCGCCGCGTATATCGGCATCGATAGCCACCATCTTCTGCTCATTGTCCCAATGACTGTCGATCTTGGCATCGCCGAAGAGACAGTCGTTATACTTGAAGTCCTTAACGAAGAGACCATCGGAAGATAATGTTGCCGTGATTCCACCGCCGAAGAGTCCGGAGACGAAAGCCTTGCCGGTGGCGAGTCCTCCGAAATTGACATGATTGATGTTAAGGATATCGAAGATATATTCCAGGTCGATGCCTGCGAGGTCAGCACTCAGCACATCCAACGGGTCGGCGGAAGCCTTGCCCGACACCTTGAGGAATTGCAGGTCGTGGCTTATGCAGAGGTCATTGACCGAAAGGCTCTTGTTGGCAAAATCGATGGTAGCGGGATAGATGGTCCAACGTGCATCGTTGATAGCGAAGCCGGAGCCTTCGCGGATGGCAGCATGCAGGTCGAGATTGTTGGTGAGTTGATCACGATCTATGCCGACTTTGAGGAGGATATCGCCGACATTCAGTTCATTTCCCTTCATTTGCCACTTGAGTTCAGTGTTGGCAACATTGTCGAAAGCATCGACGGAGATATGAGCATCAGCCACGTCATTTTTCATCGGGAAAGAGGTGTCGACCGAAACCCGAGCCGGGGAGGCATCTCGCAGCGCCACCTTGACTTTGGTATCCTTGATGAGTTTCTTCTTACCCTTCATCAGATATGGGGCATCGACCAGCAATTCCACCGACTTCGAACCGCCGAGGATACACCCCTCGATAGTGACGGGAGCCATCGGCGGGTTGGGGAAACCGATGAAGGAATAGAGTTGGTCGTCGGGTTGGAGTTGCAGGATAAGGTCAATACGTCGGTCAGCCACTTCCGGCATCTCTGCCGGCTTGAAAATTGCAGGAGCCACCTGCGAGAGGAGAGATCCGACGAAACGAGGCACCTGTGTCGGATCGAGGTCACCCTCTACCCTACCGGTAAGAAAATCACTGAGGAGAGTATAGCGACGTGTTTCCCCCTCCATCTCAGAGGAAATGGATATATTGTCGACACTCAGCGATTTATTTCCTACTATGTTCAGATTGCTGATATCGACGGCACCGAGAAGGTTGGTCACTGAATTACCTGAGAGTTTCAGGTCGACATTCCCGGAGAAATATCCGTTAGGGCCGAGAGTGTTGACGCCGAGCGAGGCGGGAGCGAAATGAGCTATCTCTGCATTGAAGAGATAATCGGAATTGACACCATCAAGAGTGACATCGACATCAGCCAAGAGGTTGATCGGGTTGCTGCCGACATCGACATGGCCGGCGATATGATGGCCCGACTTGGTAGCCTCGACAGCGATATTTTCGAAGCGAGTACCCTTGAAATCGACGAAAGGAATCGAGACAACGGCATCGCCGTCGAGGATCCCCTTGCCGATAGTGGCGGAGGCTTCCGCATCGAGCGACACCTGTCCTAAGATATTATTATTTAGCACTTTACCGAGATCGAGAGAATTGACCTTTAAGGCTACATCTTGCAGAGAAGTTGCCGAACCATCCCAAGCCACGTTGCCGGAGGCGGAGAGATCGCCGGCATCGGTCACGACATCGCAGAGAGCCTGAGCTCGCGAATCGGCAAGGTTGAAATTGCCTCCGAGATCTATCGACACATTACCCAAAGAGGAGAGGATACCACCCACCTTCGGGTCTTTGATATTCAGCACTTTAGTAAGATTGGAGAGGAATGCCGGAGAGGCTTCGAGTTCGAAGCGCTGTAACTCACCGACGAGAGCCTTGGGAGTTTTGATGCCGGTGAACTCACCCTCGATATCGAGTGAGAGTGGAGAGGTGTTGTCGCGCAGAGAGAGGCGGTCGACGGTAAGTCTTTCGACATTTCCCGAGACCTGAAGATGGAGCGAGCAATTATCCTCGATAGCGGCAAGCGAAGGGAGGAAATGGTCAAAATCAGAGGGCACAAGAGGGTCGAGGATGATATCGACACTATGCACACCCTTCGAGAGAGATTCCGCAATCGCGTTATAGCCGGAGGTGGATAGCGACTGATCGGAGATGGTGAGTTTGGTATTGTTGACGACAAATATGAAATCGCGGAAAGCGATCTGCTCGGGGGATATGTTGGCCTTGAGCGAGAGGCGTTTCACATCCAAACCGCATCGTTCGCGGAAAGCAAGCCGGCGTAGATCCACCTCAAACGTATCGTTAGACAAGAGGGGGAGCTGGATATCGGCTTGCAACTGCGAAATCTTGATGTAATTGGGGTCGAAACGGTTAGGGTCGTCGAGATGTGGCTGAAAGAGGCGGCTGAAAGAGAGGGAAGACTTGCGTATCACCACATTCTTCAGTGCGAGACGGAACTTTGAGGGTGGTTTGTTGTCATCCTTTTTGGCGAAAGCCTTGATAATGAAATCAATATTGAGAGGTCCCCCCTCTACTTGTTGGGAAATGTCGGCATTGAGGCCGATGATTTCAGCGTAAGTAATCTCGATATCTCCCGACGAGAGGAGATGCCAGAGGGATATGCCGGCACCGATATGCGCGGCGGATATACAGCGTTGGCCTGAAGGGTCATAGATATTGACGCCGTGGAGACGCACCTCATTGAAGGGAAAGATCTCGACATCGCCGATCTCGACGCGCGAAGTAAAGAGGCGCGAGAGTTCCGTTTCGGCTTTCGACTTAATCGAATTGACGACGAAAGGCACGGAGAGGGCGATATAAAGTATAGCAAAGAGTGCAACCATCGTGAGTACGATGGAGAACAGGATGCTCCGAAACACCTTATATATTCTTCTTGATACCGACACCTTATTAATATTAACAGCCACGCCTTACCGATGAAGAGCGAGAATTAAGTGCAAATTTACGCATTAATTTCGAAAATTCTTTCAAATTAGGTCTAAAATCATTAATTTTGTAAATTGAGACTTTTAAAAAGAGACAATAACAGAGATGAATGACATAATATTAGGGATCGAATCATCGTGTGATGACACCTCTGCGGCAGTGATCAGCAACGGATTGTTGCTAAGCAATGTCATAGCGAGCCAGCAGGTGCATGAGGCCTACGGGGGAGTAGTTCCGGAGTTGGCATCGCGAATGCACCAGCAGAACATAGTTCCGGTGGTGTCGGAGGCGTTGCGTCAGGCGGGCGTCGAGGGAAAGGATCTCTCGGCGATAGCCTATACGCGCGGTCCGGGGCTGCTCGGATCGCTCCATGTCGGCACATCATTCGCCAAGGGGATGGCGATCGGGCTGAACATACCCCTAATAGATGTGAACCATCTTCATGGGCATGTGTTGTCGCATTTCATCAAAGAGAAAGAGGATGACGAGGTGCCCACATTCCCATATATATGTCTGCTCGTGTCGGGAGGTAACACACAGATCGTGTTGGTGAAGAGTCCGGAGGATATGGAGATCTTGGGACAGACCATCGACGATGCAGCGGGCGAGGCTTTCGACAAGTGTGCGAAGGTGATGGGACTCCCCTACCCCGGAGGACCACACATCGACCGCTTGGCAGCCGAGGGAGACAGCAGCCGATTCCGGTTCAGCAAGCCCCACCTCCCCGGTTATGAGTATTCTTTCAGCGGACTGAAGACCTCATTTCTTTACACTGTGAGAGATGGGCTGAAAGAGGATCCCGACTTTATCGAGAAGAACAAGGCCGACTTGGCAGCGAGTCTTCAGAAGACCATCATCGACATCTTGCTCGGCAAGTTGAAGCCGGCGATCTTGGAGACAGGAGTCAAAGAGGTGGCGATAGGTGGAGGAGTCTCCGCCAATGGCGGATTCCGTGCCGGAGTGGAGTGGCTCTGCGAGCAACTCGGCGTCAAGGCTTGGATCCCGGCTCGTAAGTTTACCACCGACAATGCGGCGATGGTGGCGATAGCGGGCTATTACAAATATCGAGCTAAAGAATATAGCGACCTCTCGCTGCCCCCCTTCGCGAGAGTGACCATATAATATATAGGATAGAATGAACGAGGAACAAAAATCAACGACCATCAAGACACAACCCAACCCAAAAGCCGGCAAGAATATGGCAACAAATAAACAACCGCGGGAAGAGGCGGAGAAATATGTAGAGACGCGGCATGTGTTGATCTATGGCTATACGCGCGAAGAGATCGACATGCTGATGCGTCACTATGAGTCTCAGCTTCCCGACTATATCAAGTTAACTTCGGAATGTAAGAGTCTAATGATACGGCTAACCCTGAGGGGTGAGCACACCGGACCGGAGTTATTGCGCTTTAAGATCAACAAATATCAGCAGCAACTCAAGGATATGTTTGCCGAGGAGTTGGTGACGACGACCGACCGCGACATCGCCGGAGTGATGGGCGATCTATTGCGTGAGCGCGAGCTTACCGTGTCATGTGCCGAGAGTTGTACGGGTGGCAACATCGCCCACCATATCACTCGCAATGCCGGTTCGTCGGCATATTTCTTGGGGAGTGTGGTGAGCTATAGCAATGATGTGAAGGCGGGAATCCTGGGAGTGTCGCGCAATGACTTGGCACGCTATGGTGCAGTCAGCAAGCAGGTGGTGGAGCAGATGGCTGTCGGGGTGTCGAAGTTGATGCACTCCGACTGTGCGATAGCCACAACGGGCATCGCCGGACCGGATGGGGGAAGTCGCTACAAACCGGTAGGCACGGTGTGGATGGCAGCGAAATATGGCGACCATGTCGTGACAGAGCTGAAGCAATTCGGCGGCGACCGTGATAATGTGATCGAATGTGCCACCTATCATGTGATGGTGATGCTAATCAAACTTCTACGCAACACCTATACGGCGCAAGAAGACATCAGCGACGAATAAGAGCCGGTAAATAGAAAAAAATATAGCAAAAAGGGGAGAAAAAGAGGGTAAACATTTGGAAAATAGCAAAAAAAGTACTAACTTTGCAAACGTTTTGTGACACATCCTTTAAAGTCGCTGAAAATGATGCAATTAGCGATGATATGAGAACTGAGATGGCGCACAGGACAAATGAGTCATAAACAAAAAAAGAATTAACAATAGCCATGTCAAAAGTTTGTCAGATCACAGGCAAAAAGGCGCAAGTAGGCAACAATGTGTCTCACTCCAAGCGTCGCACCAAGCGCAAGTTCGAGGTAAACTTGCACACCAAGAAGTTCTATTGGGTAGAGCAGGATATGTGGATCGAGCTTCGCTTATCCACTCGTGCACTTCGCACCATCAATAAGATTGGTCTTAATGCAGCCATCAAGAAAGCTGAGGCTGAGGGCAATCTTGATTTAAGAGACATCAAAATCCTTTCCCTCTAATAGCAGAAAAGAATTATGGCAAAGAAAGCAAAAGGCAATCGCGTACAAGTGATACTCGAGTGCACAGAACATAAGGCAAGCGGCATGCCCGGTATGTCACGTTACATCACTACCAAAAACCGCAAAAATACTCCGGGACGTCTCGAATTGAAGAAGTACAACCCGATTTTGAAGAAAGTAACCGTTCACAAAGAAATTAAATAAGCACTGACCCATGGCAAAGAAAACAGTGGCCTCTATCCAGAAAGGTGAAGGCCGTACATACAGCAAGGTAATCATCATGGAGAAATCTCCTAAGACAGGCGCTTATGTTTTCAAAGAGGAAATGGTGCCTAATGACGCAGTTAAAGATGCTTTGAAGTAATCTTCAAGCACCTGACCCGATAAAGTCGGCGCGTGATTCACATCACGCGCCGATGTTTTTTTTATTATTATCACGTTAGTGACGTTCTTGACGTTAGTATCGTTAGTAACGTTATTATCGTTATTATCGTTCTTATCGTTCTTGACGTTCTTGACGTTCTTATTGTTATTGACGTTATTTACTTTAGTGGCGGGCTTTACTTGCTTTATTTTGGTTTGGGAATTTGGCATATTATTCGGATTTTTGTATCTTTGTATTTAAAGTGCTTTCCGGTTTTTCAGGATGTGCTTTTGCCCCTTTTCGGGCGATGATTTGATTGAAAAGTTTTTTATGATGGAGAAGTTTGGTTTTTTGCGGGTGGCGGCTTGTTCACCTTTGGTACGGGTGGCTGATGTCGACTTTAATGTGTCGGAGATCATCAGTCAGGTGGAGGAGTGCGTGCGTCAGGATGTCGCTATCGTTCTCTTTCCGGAGTTGGCTATCACCGGTTATACATGCGCCGACCTGTTCGACCAGTCATTATTGATAGATAAAGTGGTGCCGGCATTGCGTCGGATCGCCACGCAATTTCGCGAATCGCGAATCGCAATCGTGGTCGGTGCACCGATCAGTCACAACAACCGTCTCTATAACTGCGGCGTAGTGTTGCAGCAGGGGGAGATCAAGGGCATCGTGCCGAAGACACATATCCCCAACTATGGCGAGTTTTATGAGCGCCGCTGGTTTAGCCCGGCCGATGATTCCCTCACCTCAACGGAGTTACGTCTCATCCCCGCTACGAATGAGTCCAACCTTAACGTCGGCAGCGAAGAGGGGTACAGCAGTGTCGTCGATGTGCCGATGAGCCGCGACCTCCTCTTCGATATGGGCGGGGTGAAGTTTGGCATCGAATTGTGCGAAGATATGTGGGTGCCCAACCCTCCGAGCGGGCTCCTCTGCATGTCGGGAGCCGATGTCATCCTCAACCTCTCCGCCACCAACGAACTGATTGGCAAACATAAATATCTGATAGAGCTGATACGCAACCAGTCGGCACGCTGCCGTTGTGGCTATGTCTATGCCTCGGCAGGTGTCGGAGAATCCTCCACCGACCTGGCATTTGCCGGCAACTGCATCATCGCCGAGAATGGTTCACTGCTCGCTGAGAGCGAGCGCTTCGTGATGGATCGTAAGATGGCGATCGCCGACCTCGACATACAAGTCTTGCGCCACGACCGCACCCACTTCAACACCTTCCGAAGCGATGAAGAACTGAAGCCTACCCACACGATCACACTTGCCCGCCGGGGCGAATATCAGCACACCGGCATCATCGACTATCGCCGCGTCAACGCCCACCCCTTCCTCGACAGCGACCTTGAGAAACTGGCGGAGCGTTGTGACGAGATTTCCTCGATCCAGGCTTGGGGCCTCGCCATACGACTTCGCGCCATCGGTTGCCGCCATGCCGTGGTGGGCATCTCCGGTGGATTGGACTCCACGTTGGCACTTCTTGTCACCGCCAAAGCCTTTGACATGCTGGGACTTAGCCATGAGGGTATCATCGGTGTGACAATGCCCGGTTTCGGGACTACCGACCGCACGCATAGCAATGCCTCGGCATTAATGCGCCATCTTGAGGTGACTGAATTGGAGATACCGATCGGCAAGGCAGTCGAACAGCACTTCAGCGACATCCGCCATGATGGCAAGGTTCACGATGTGACCTACGAAAACAGTCAGGCACGCGAACGCACCCAAATCTTGATGGACCTCGCCAACAAATATAACGGCATCGTGATCGGCACCGGCGACCTCTCCGAACTGGCATTAGGTTGGTGTACCTACAATGGCGACCAAATGTCGATGTATGGTGTCAACGCCTCCATCCCCAAGACCTTAGTGAAATACTTGGTTAGGGGATATGCCGTCAATGCCACCAACCCCGAACTGCAGCGAGTGCTCGAAGATATCATCAACACGCCGATCAGTCCCGAACTACTGCCTCCCGACAGCGACGACAAGATACAGCAGAAGACCGAAGATCTGGTGGGTCCCTACGAACTCCACGACTTCTTCATCTACAACGTCTTGAGATATGGCATGGAGCCGAAGAAAGTTCTCCTCTTGGCGAAGACAGCCTTCGAAGATACTTATGATGAAGAGACGATAACACACTGGTTGTCAACCTTCTACCGAAGATTCTTCAACCAGCAGTTTAAGCGATCCTGCATGCCCGACGGCATCAAGGCGGGAAGTGTAACCCTCTCACCGCGAGGCGACTGGCGCATGCCGAGCGACGCATCGTCAACACTCTTCAGGGATGAATTATGAATTATGCATTATGAATTATGAATTAACGAAAACCGGTAATGAGAAAAAGCGATAATATGGATGGGGGTGATTTGGGGGCAAATCGTTATGAAGCTGCCGACATGGCGGAGGCAGTGCGAGTGCTGAAAGAGGGGGGTATCCTGCTCTACCCCACCGACACGATCTGGGGTATCGGTTGCGATGCCACCAACAGAGAAGCCGTGGAACGAATCTACCGACTCAAACAGCGAAGCGATGCCAAGTCGATGCTCGTATTGGTGGGTTCGGAGGGGGAACTTCAGCGCACGGTGGAGGAGGTGCCCGAAGCGGCATGGATGCTTATCGAAGCGGCTGTCAATCCCCTGACCATCATCTACGACCGCCCCGTGGGGGTAGCGCCCAACCTCCTTGCCGAAGATGGAAGCCTCGGCATACGTATCACCGACGAACTCTTCAGCCGGACTCTCTGCCGGCGCTTGAAACACCCCTTGGTGTCGACCTCCGCCAACATATCGGGTGAGAAATCTCCCGCCACCTTCGCCGAGATCGACCCTGCCATCATCGCCGGCGTCGACTATGTGGTGAAATATCGCCAAGATGATAATATGCCCCACAGATCGAGCAATATCATCAAACTCTCCGACTCCGGCGTTGTGAAAATCATCCGATGAGCGATAAAACTTTGATTGATTCAAAAAAATTGCTTAATTTTGTGTTTGCCTATCGGTAAAGGGTAGATCATGAAAGGAAACAACTTTTCGACAGCAATCCAGCGTATCAAGTATGTCACGATAGATTTTATCATGACATCTATTGCTTTTATTCTCTTCGATATCTTCCGTTATCGGGTCTTGGATGCTGTTGCAGTAAGTTACTCAAGCCTTACCACCTTCTTATTCAGCGACAAACTGATCATGGAGCAGATACTGATCCCGATCGGTATGCTCTGCATATACTGGTTGTCGGGCTACTACAACCGTCCGCTGATCAAATCGCGACTCACCGAGTTCTCCACCACCCTGCTTTCGGCATGCTTGGGGACGATCATTATCTTCCTCGCCATCCTGATCAACGACACCACCGGGGTAAAGATCAAAGACTATGAGATCATCATCGTGTTGTGGGGCTTGTTGGCATTCTTCACCTACATGGGTCGAAGCATCCTGACAGCTCACACCAACTCGCTCTTCCGGAGTCGGAGCATCAAATATACCACACTGATCATCGGCAATTCCCCGAAAAGCCGGGAAGTATATCGCAAGTTGCATGCCGCCTCAACTTTGGTGGCATACGATGTAGCAGGCTTCATCCGCCTCGAGGGTGAAGAGCAGGTGGAAGATGGCATGCAGGTGTGGGATCGCAATGATGTGGCAGAGGTATGTCGCGAACATGAAGTCGACCAGATTATCCTGGCACCCGAGCGACGTGGCGACATCGACATCATGAATATCTTGGAAGAACTCTTCCCCCTCTCCATCCCTGTGAAGATCGAACCTGACACCCTCTCCTTCATCACCGGCAACATAGCCATCAACGATATCCTCGGCATCCCCTTCATCGACCTGACTTCACCCCGCATCTCGGAATGTCAGAAGAATATCAAGCGCACTTTCGACGTTGCCTTCTCCCTGCTGATGTTGCTGATACTGAGTCCTTTGTTAGCCGTCATCGCCATCATCGTAAAGTGCACATCGCCCGGGCCGGTGATCTATCGGCAAGAGCGCATAGGCAGGGGTCACAAACCCTTTATGATCTACAAATTCCGGTCGATGTGTCGGAATGCCGAAGCCGACGGACCGCAGCTCTCGAGCGACAACGACCCGCGCATCACCCCCATAGGGAGGTTTATGCGCAAATATCGCATCGACGAATTTCCCCAATTCTGGAACGTCATCAAGGGGGATATGTCGATGGTGGGACCCCGCCCCGAACGAGAATACTTCATCGAACGCATCATAAAGCGAGCCCCCTACTATGGATTGATCTTCCAGATACGTCCCGGAGTCACCAGCTGGGGTATGGTGAAATATGGCTATGCGTCGACTGTCGACGAGATGGTGGAGCGATCGAGATACGACCTCCTCTACCTCAACAACATGTCGATCTCAACCGACATAAAAATATTGTTACACACGATAAGGACTGTAATCAAAGGTGCCGGCGTATAGAGCGCGGACACCTGTTTGCATTTTTAATAGAAACGACAGAAATAATAATCAATGGCTTACAAAGAACGGCATAATTGGGCTACGGACCTCTGGTTGCGCTTCGTGATCTGGCGTGAGCATCACATCAAAGAGAAGAACTTTGTGTTGATACTTGCGCTAATCGTGGGTATCATCTGCGGAGTAGCCGCCCAGTTGCTGAAATTTTTGATCCACCTTATCGGGAGTACCCTCACGGGCGGGTTCAACGCCGCGAGTGAGAACTGGCTCTATTTAGTCTATCCGGTGGTGGGTATCATCCTGACCGTGTTGTTTGTGAAATATGTGGTCAAGGATAACATCTCGCATGGAGTCACCAAGGTGCTCTATGCGATCTCGCGGCGCAAATCGCGACTGAAGATTAAGAACATGTATGCTTCGCTGATAGCCTCGTCGATGACCATCGGAACGGGTGGATCGGTCGGAGCCGAGGGACCGATCGTCTACACCGGAGCGGCGATAGGCTCGAACTTCGGGCAGGCGTTCCGGATGTCGCCGAAGATCTTGATGATCTTGGTGGGATGTGGTGCGGCGGCAGGTATCGCCGGCATCTTCCGCGCCCCGATCGCCGGTATGCTGTTCACCCTCGAGGTGCTGATGATCGACCTTACCGGCATGACGGTGATGCCTCTGCTGCTCTCCTCGATAGCGGGAGCCACCGTGGCATACGTGATGGAGGGATATACCGCCGAGTTCTTCTTCACTCAGAGTGAACCATATCTCACGAGCCGAATACCCTGGACCATCGCTCTCGGTGTGGTGTGCGGACTTATGTCCTACTACTTCACCAAGGTGATGTTCATGATGGAATCCTTCTTCAAGAAGATCAAACAGCAATGGCTCAAGATCCTGATCGGCGGCAGCATCATCGCCTGCTTGGTGTTCGTGTTCCCACCCCTCTATGGTGAGGGATACTCGACGATAACGAGTCTGCTTGACGGCGATGTCGAGTCGGTGGTGAACACCTCTCTCTTCTATGTCGACAGGGATAACATTTGGTTTCTCTTGCTCTTTATCTTTGCCATCACGCTGACCAAAGCCTTTGCGACCTCTGCCACCAATGGTGCCGGGGGTGTGGGTGGAACTTTTGCCCCCTCCCTCTTCGTCGGGGCATTGACCGGATTCCTCTTCGCGGCGGTGATCAATCAGTTTGACTTGGGAGTAACCCTCTCTGTGAAAAACTTCACGCTGATGGGTATGGCGGGAGTGATGGCCGGAGTCATGCATGCGCCGCTGATGGCGATCTTCCTCACGGCGGAGATGACGGGAGGTTACGACCTCTTCCTTCCGCTGCTGATCGTGTCGGCACTCGCCTACTTCACCATTCAATGCATCACCCCCTACAGCATCTACACGATGCGTCTCGCCAAGGCCGGCGACTTGGTGACCCACCAGAAGGATAAAGCTGTGCTGACCCTGCTTAAGATCGAGAGCGTGATTGAGACAGACTTCAAAGTGGTCCACCCCGAGATGTCGCTCCGCGAGATGGTGAATGTGATCTCGGTGTCCAACCGCAACCTCTTCCCGGTGACCGACGCCGATGGCTACCTTAAGGGTGTAGTACTCCTCGACGATATTCGCAATATTATGTTCCGCACCGACCTCTATCGGAAGATGCACGTTTCTCGATTTATGGCGGCAGTGCCCGACGTGATCGATGTCAAGATGCCGATGGATAAGGTGATGGAAATCTTCGATAAGACCAATGCCTGGAATCTGCCGGTGGTAAAAGATGGCAAATATATCGGTTTCGTATCCAAGTCGAAGATCTTTAACTCCTACCGGCGTGTGCTGCGGCACTTCACCGATGACTAACAAAACTCGAAAAAGATGAAAAAAGAAGACCTCAAGATAGTATTTTTCGGCACCCCCGAATTTGCTGTGGCAAGTTTGGAGAGGCTCGTAAAGAATGGATATAACGTCTCGGCAGTTGTGACGATGCCCGACAAGCCTGCGGGCCGCGGCCACAAGATGCTGAAGAGCGATGTCAAGCAGTATGCCGAATCGGCAGGACTGCCGGTGCTCCAGCCGGAGAAATTGAAGAGTCCCGAATTTGTGGAAGCACTCCGCGCCATCGATGCCGACCTCTTCATCGTCATCGCCTTCCGGATGCTGCCGGAGGTGGTGTGGGGAATGCCCCGTCTCGGCACGTTCAACCTGCATGGAAGTCTTCTGCCGAAATATCGCGGTGCGGCACCTATCAACCGTGCCATCATGAATGGAGAGACCGAAACGGGTATCACCACCTTCTTCCTCAAGCATGAGATAGACACCGGCGATATCATCGCTCGGCGATCCACGCCGATAGCCCCCGAAGATAACGTCGGCACGGTCTACGACCGCCTTATGATGATGGGTGCCGAAATGGTGGAAGAGACCGTACAGTCGATCATCGATGGTACACTTACCACAATGCCGCAACCGGAGGGTGAGTTTATCGACGCTCCGAAGATCTTCAAAGAGGATTGCGCCATCGACTGGCGTCGTACGGCAGTCGAGATCCACAACCAAGTCCGTGGACTCTCCCCCTATCCGGCAGCCTTCACGACGATCTGCGACAAGACAGGCAAAGAGGCTACCGCCAAGATATTTCAGACAGCCCTCACCGACATTGCTGCCGAGGGGAAAGAGCCGGGAGAGGTGCGCATCGACGGCAAGAGAATGTATGTCGCTTGCAGCGATAAGATGCTCGAGATCATTGCTTTGCAACCGGCAGGCAAGAAGAGGATGGAATCCTCGGCATATCTCTTGGGCTATGCACCTGTCAAGATGATCCACAACACCCCCGAAGCATGAAAAAGGGAGAGCAATATAGCAAATTGTCACCTTCAGAGAAAGAGAATCCGACACAAGACACTGCCAACATCAACTGTCGGGAACTGCTCGACGTGATGATGGCGAAGGGTGTAGAGACTTTGGTGATCTCCCCCGGTAGTCGCAATGCTCCGCTGCTGATCGGTGCGGCGGCACGCCGGGAACTGCGCAAGATTATCATCACCGACGAACGCACGGCAGCCTTCACCGCCCTCGGCATCGGGATGGTGACCCGACATCCGGTAGGACTTATCTGCACCTCCGGTACGGCACTCTATAACTATGCTCCGGCTGTGGCTGAAGCATACTATCAGCATGTACCTCTGATAGTTATCACCGCCGACCGCCCCGCGCAATGGATCGACCAGGATGACTCACAGACTCTGCGACAGTTTGGCGCATTACAGAATATTGTGAAGCGCAGTTATGACATATATGCCGAAATCGGTATGACCACCCCCTGCGCCAACCCGGAATATGAGACGGAACGGGAATGGTATGTCAACCGCATCGCCAATGAAGCCATCAACGTCGCCACCTCTTCCCGACCGGGACCTGTGCATATCAATATGCAATTCGCCGAACCCCTCAATGAGATGGTGGAATATCGGCCCAAGACCCCGCGTGTGGTCAGCAGAATAGCCACCGAGAGATCGGTCTCACCGGAGGCTATGAGAGAGATCGCATATCATTTGATGGATCGCCGGGTGATGGTTGTAGCCGGGTTTATACCAAAAGATCATCGTCTTCTCTTTGCTCTGAAAGATTTTGCAAAACTCAATAATGTGACCCTACTAAGCGAAACCATCTCCAACATCGACATAGATGAACATTCATCTATGGTAGACTCGATACTGACCCGACTCAGCGAAGAAGAGCTCCGTGAATTGAGTCCCGACATCGTAATCTCGGTAGGGGGAGCGTTAGTGTCGCGTATGCTCAAAGATTTTATCCGACGCAATGACTGTGTGGAGCATTGGACACTCAGCGACACCGACATCTCGGTAGATTGCTTCCAGCATCTCAACCACCATATCGATGTGGCTCCGGCAGAATTTTTCGAGCAAGCCAAGGTGGAAATCGACCAACTCGTCGCATTAAGTCAAAGATATAAATTTCCCGACTATCGCGAGAAGTGGCAAAATACACGTCGCGAGATCCGCGCGAAAAATGAGACTCGTATCGCTGCGACACCCTGGTCTGAACTTAAAGCATTGAATGAAATATACAGGTCTATACCCACTGATTATAATCTGTTTATGTCAAACGGCACGAGCGTGAGATATGGTCAGTTGTTGACACATCGGATGCCTCATGCCTGCTACTGCAACCGCGGCGTGTCGGGTATCGACGGCACCAACGCGACGGCACTCGGCGGAGCATTGGCATACTCCGGGGAGACACTACTCATCACGGGAGATATGTCGTTCGGTTATGCGCCCGACATCATGCGTCTTGCCGGCGAGGATAGCCGCCTGCGTATCATCGTCATCAACAATGCCGGTGGTGGCATTTTCCGGTTTATCAAGACCACACGCGATCTCGACATCAGAGAGGAATATTTCTGTTGCGATCAGGCGTTGCCGATTGAGGCATTATGCCGCACCTACGGCTGGAACTACCTCTCGGCGGCTGATGAGCAGGAACTTAGCGAAGCATTGCCGCGACTCTACGAGAAGGGATCCACGCTGTTGGAGATCAAAGTCGACCCGGAAGTCAGCGCCGAGACTCTTATTCGCTTTATGAAGAAGAATTAGGAATTAGGAGATAGGAGATAGGAATTAGGAATTGATAGATAATAATAGATAAAAACGATAATATGTTTGATTGGAAAAAGATAAAGGAATATGAAGATATCATCTTCGAAGAGATGGATGGTATCGCGAAGATTACGATCAATCGACCGAAGGTGTATAATGCTTTTCGGCCGAAAACCAACATGGAGATGCTTGAGGCTTTCGGGATCTGCCGGGAGCGTCAAGACATCCGCGTGATTGTATTGACCGGTGCGGGGGATAAAGCCTTCTGCAGCGGTGGCGACCAGAATGTGAAGGGTGAGGGTGGCTATATCGGTGAAGATGGAGTGCCCCGTCTCAATGTACTCGACCTTCACAACATGATCCGCAGTATTCCGAAGCCTGTTATCGCCATGGTGAATGGCTACAGCATCGGCGGGGGCAACGTGTTGCAGGTGATCTGCGACCTCTCGATAGCGTCGGAGAATGCACGCTTCGGACAAACCGGTCCGAAGGTGGGAAGCTTTGACGGCGGTTTCGGGGCCTCTTACTTGGCACGCTGTGTGGGTCAGAAGAAGGCACGCGAGATCTGGTATCTCTGCAAGCAATATACAGCTGCCGAAGCCTTGGAGATGGGTATGGTGAATGCCGTAGTACCCTTCGACAAATTGGAAGAGACGGTGGTGGACTGGTGCCGCACCATCATGAAGCGGTCGCCCTTGGCAATCCGTATGATCAAGCGTGCACTCAACGCCGAACTGGATGGCCAGCATGGTCTGATGCAGTTTGCCGGCGACGCCACACTCCTCTACTATATGCTCGACGAGGCACAAGAGGGTAAGAATGCCTTCTTGGAGAAACGCGATCCCGACTTCGACAAATTCCCCAAATTCCCCTAAGAGCGCGTTTCTTATTTCCAGAATAAAACAAAGAATATCATGCGATTACAATTTGCTCCCTACATACTGAAATTCAACGAACCGGGCGGCACGTCGCGGGGTGTGCTGACCGAGAAGATCACCTGCATGCTCCGCATCTTCGACGAGCAGGAGCCGAAGAAATTCGGCATCGGTGAGGCGGCGATCTTCCCGGGGTTATCCCCCGAAGCCGACGATCGATTCTTCTACAAACTGATGGAATTGCAAGCCAATATCCGTATCGGCAAACGGACCGACCTGTCGAAATTTCCATCGTTACAATTCGGTTTGGAGCAGGCGATCCGCGACTATTCCTCCGGGTGTGAAGGTATCTACTATCCGAGTGCTTTCACCGAGGGTAAGAGCGACATACGCATCAACGGACTCGTCTGGATGGGGGAGTTTGACAAGATGATGGAGCGGATCGAGCAGAAATTGGGTCAAGGTTTCAGTTGCATCAAGTTGAAGATCGGCGCCATCGACTGGCGTAGCGAAGTGGAGATGATCCGCCATATCCGAGAGCGCTACACTCCCGAGCAGGTGGAGATCCGCGTGGATACCAATGGAGGTTTCGATATGGATAGTGCATTGCCGCGTCTCAAACGATTGGCGGATATGGGTGTGCACTCCATCGAGCAACCGATCCGTGCCGGCCAACCCGAGTTGATGAGATTTCTCTGCGACGTCTCCCCGTTGCCGATCGCCCTCGACGAAGAACTTATCGGCAAATTCAGCAGCGAAGAGAAGGTGGCGATGCTCGACGAGATCCGACCTGCATATATTGTTCTGAAACCCACACTGATCGGTGGATATAGCGGTGCGGAGGAGTGGATCCGACTGGCTAAGGAGAGGAATATCGGTTGGTGGGTGACATCATCGTTAGAATCGAACATCGGACTCAATGCCTTGGCGCAATGGGTAGCGACATTAGACATCGACATGGCACAAGGTCTCGGCACCGGCGGCGTATTCAGCAACAACTTCGCCTCACCATTACACCTTGATGGAGAGCGACTTAAATACAATCCGTCAAAGAGCCTCGACCGCAAAGACCTCGACCGCTTGGACTGGAGGGAATAATCAGGAATTAGGAGTTAGGAGTTAGGAATTGAAAAAGCGATTATGACTTACGTGGATTTTTTTAGGGAATGGGATGATATGTCGGCTGATATCCTTTGTCACACATCGGGGTCGACGGGAACGCCGAGGGATATACTATTGCCGAAGAATGAGATGATGCGGAGTGCAATGCGCACCATCCGACACTTCAACCTCGACAGCGGGAGTCATCTCCACTCTTGCATATCGCCCGACTATATCGGAGGTAAGATGCAGGGAGTGAGGGCAAAGATCTTGGGGGCGGAGTTTACCTTCGAGCCACCGAGCAATCACCCCTTGGAGCATTACCAAGGGGGACGAATCGACCTGCTCTCTATCGTACCCTCCCAGATGCGATATATCCTGGATCATGCCGATGAGATGCCTGAGATCGGGGCCATCCTTATCGGCGGAGCACCGATACCGGTAAACATAGAAGTAGATATCATACAATCACGGTTTTGCGTGTGGGAAACCTACGGGATGACCGAGACGTCATCGCATATAGCCCTGCGCGATGTCAAGATCATCGGTTCGCCATTCAGAGCCTTCGATGATGTAAATCTATCCACCGACTTAGAGGGACGTCTTATCATCAACATACCGGGCTGGAAAAAGATCACCACCAACGACATAGTTGATATGTATGGAGGGAATCAATTCAAAGTCGTGGGGAGATATGACAATGTCATCAACAGCGGCGGGATAAAGATCCATCCCGAGAGGATAGAGCAAATCATGGAAGCGTTGCTGAACTGCCCTGTGCTGATAACGTCTGCGCCGGATGATAAATGGGGCGAGCGAGTGGTGATGGTGGTGGAAGATAGCGGGCTCTACCTCGACGAGCAGATCGAAGAAATATGCCACAAACATTTGCAAAAACAGGTAATCCCCAAAGAGATCAGGCATGGCAAGATAGCTCGAACCGAGAACGGCAAGAAGAAACGAAAACCTTAGAAAAAAGGGAAAGGATTAAGAAAATGTTACAAAATAATTAAGAAAAGGGGATAAAATTCATTTAAATTTGAAATTATTTCGGAAAAATCTTAGATATTTTACAAATTTGTTGTAAATTTGTGTTATATAACATAACTATATATTAAATAACCTAAAATGTTTATAACGAAATGATATTAAAGAGAGGATATCATAGTAGTTGTAAAGCATCGACATGATAAAGAAGAGTACCTTAGAGAGAATCATCGGTGACGACTTGGCGGAATTGTGGAATGCATTGACGCAGGAAGAAAAGCGAATAATAGCAGAGAATTTCCGTTATGAACGTTACAAGAAGAATCAGATAATTTATGCAGAATCGGAATCACCGGAGAACCTGTATTGTCTTCTTGAAGGTAAAGTAAAGTTGTACAAGAGTGGTATAGGCGATAGAGTACAGATCTTGCGACTTTATCGGCCGGTGCAGTATTTCGGTTATCGAGCATATTTTGCTCGTGAGCCTTACGTATCTTCGTCGGCGGCGTTCGAGCCTTCGGTGTTGGGCATCATCCCTATGAAGATCGTGGAGGAGATCATCCGGAAGAACAATAATCTTGCGCTCTTCTTTATCCATGAGTTGTCGCGCAATTTGGGTGGTGCAGACACGAAGATCATCAACCTGACGCAGAAGCATATCCGCGGCAGATTGGCGGAGTCGCTCCTGCTCCTTGCCGATAATTATGGTTATGAGGCGGATGGCGCCACCCTCAAGATCTATATGAGCCGCGAGGATCTCGCCAACCTGTCGAACATGACCACCTCCAACGCTATCCGCACCCTCACCTCTTTCGTTTCGGAGAAGTTAATCTTGGTGGATGGACGCCGGATCCGTATCGTCAACGAAGCGCAACTTCGTAAGATCTCTAAATTCGGATAATATTCTCGGGGATGACTTCCCCAAAAGATACTTGCATACGATATGCAACCGGAGTTTGCTACCATTGCGGTATCAAACTCCTTTTTTCATTCAGATATAGCTGATATATGGGACATAAAGAACATGAACATGATCACTGCTGTTGCGAGCATGACAAGACAGTGAAACAGGAGTCGCATTGCGGTTGCGGCTGCGAGCACGAGCAGGAAGAGTCGGGCAACTTGCTGAAGCGTTTTCTGCCTGAGATCGTCACCATCCTGATGATGAACATGATCCTCATCTTCGACTTTGAGAATAGTTGGTTGAGGTTGGGGCTATATATTCTTTCGCTCATCCCGGTAGTGTTGCCGATACTTAAGTCGACATGGCGGGAATGGCGCGAAGGGGACTTCTTCAACGAATTTACGCTGATGCTCTTGGCGAGCGTCGGAGCCTTCCTGATCGGGGAATATCCGGAGGCTGTAGCGATCCTTCTCTTCTACTCTATCGGTGAGAAGTTGGAGGGGGTCGTTTCGGGCAATGTCAAGGGTGAGATAAAGCGATTGCTCGGTAAGATGCCGAAGGAGGCGACAGTGGTTCGCGCCGGCGAGAGGGTGACACTCTCCCCGGAGGATGTGAAGATCGGCGATATCTTGGTGGTGCGTCCAGGGGAGTCGGTAGCGCTCGACGGAGTGTTGCTGACCGAGGGTGAAAGCGATTTCAACACCGCTGCCATTACCGGCGAAAGCATACCTCGTGCCATCAAGGAGCATGAGGCGGTCAATTCCGGCATTATCCCGGTGGATCGGGAGGTACAGGTGAGGGTGACTCATGATTGGGATGACAGTTCGATGATGAAGATCATCAAGATGATCGAAGATGCTTCGGCACATCGTGCTCCGAGTGAAACGATATTGCGACGCATCACCCGCAGGTACACTCCCTTGGTGATCGCTGCCGCTATCCTGATTTTTGTCGTTCCGGCATTGTTGGGGATGGTGTCGGATAGTTTCCTCTTTGAGTGGCAAACGTGGTTGCATCGGTCGCTGCTATTCTTGGTTTGCTCTTGTCCCTGTGCTCTGATAGTCAGCATACCCCTCACCTACTTCAGTTCTATCGGCATAGCATCGCGTCGAGGCATCCTCTTCAAAGGTCACGACTCCTTGGATGCGCTTCGCCACACCACTACCCTCCTCTTAGACAAGACCGGCACTATCACCACCGGAGAGTTTCATATCGAGAAAATCCGGAGTTATGGCGAGATGAGCGAAGATGAAATTCTCGGCATCGCCATAGCCATAGAGCGAGAGAGTCAACATCCCTTGGCGAAGGCTATTTGTCGGAAGCCGGCAGAGATGGCGAAAGTCCCTGTCATTGTGGAGGATGTGGTGACACGTCCTCATGGCATGTCGGGTAAGATAGCGGGTCGGGAAGTGCTGATCGGCAGCCGAAAACTGATGCAATCTGAGGGGATAATGATAGCGGAAGATGGCGAGAAGTCTGGTGCTACGGCTATATATATCGCTTTGGATGGAACAGCGGAGGGGGTAGTCTATCTGAGTGACACCCTGAAGCCGGGTATCGTCGACACCATCAGCGCGTTGCATCGTCAGGGGGTGAAGGAGATCGGTATATTGTCAGGCGATACTGAGGAGAGTGTGTGCAAGGTAGCTACGGAGATCGGCGCTGACTTCTACCATGCGTCGTTATTGCCTGAAGATAAGCGGGATATTATCCTGCGCCGAAGTGATGAGGGAAATATGAAGAGCGGTGAGGTTATAGCCTTTGCCGGGGATGGCATCAACGATGCACCCGCCTTGGCTGCTGCCGGAGTGGGTATCGCGATGGGGAGCATTGGCACGGATCTTGCCATCGAGTCGGCACAAATCGTAGTGGCTGGAGATGATCTGCAAAAAATTGTGGATGGAATTAAAATAAGTAGTAAGGTAAAACACGTTATAATAGAGAATGTGACCTTTGCATTCGGTGTCAAGATAGTGATAATGTTGCTTGGAGCGATGGGCTATGCCTCGTTATGGGCAGCGGTATTTGCCGACACGGGAGTGACATTGGTGACAATAATATGGACTCTAATACGACTAAAGATATGGCAACTGAAGGGAAGATCGGCGAATTAGCCGGATTACGCAAGTTATTGCAAGAGAATCGGAGCATCCGTCGTTTCGACGGGGAAGTTGTGCTCCCCTATTCTGTAATGGAATCATTGGTTGAGCTCACCCGCTGGTGTGCATCGGGTCGCAATCTCCAGCCGCTCCGTTATCGGATAGTATCAGACCGGGAGGAGGCAGCCTCAATCTATCCCTATCTGAAGTGGGCAGGTTATCTGCCGGAGTGGGATGGTCCGGCGGAGGGTGAACGTCCCAACAATTATTTGGTGCAGTGCATCGACACCGATCTCACGGAGAATTGTATGTGTGACGATGGGTTACACTTGCAGACCATCACCCTCGGAGCGAGAGCATTGGGGATGGGATGTTGCATCATCAAGTCGTTCGACCCGGCGAAGGTGGCTGAGACACTCGGCATACCTGAGCGCTATCGCCCCCTCTATGTCATCGCCATCGGCAAGGGTGTGGAGCAGGTGGAGGTAGTAGACACGGACGGCACAACAGATGCCAACATCCGCTACTATCGTCATGAAAATGGCACTCACATCGTGCCCAAACGTCCCCTGAAAGAACTGATAATATAAGAGCGCGTTCCTTGAATTTTTGGGGCCGTAGGGGTCGTAGCCTTGAGTCGATTTTGATTACTTGCTGAA
>JBJEDL010000014.1:0-37845 GCA_051872035.1 Lepagella sp. | reverse complement strand
TAATCGCCACCTTGCAGAGAGGCTTAGCGCTATGGCGCCAAGCCTCTCTTTTTTTAACATGTCTCTCCCGACCCCGGAGCGTTCATCGCGTTCATGACGTTCATAACGTTGTTAGAACCAATTTCGCAATTGGTCGCATGAGGTTTTTACTTTCTTGCCTGTAGGGGTGTCAGGATAGTGGACAGCGATTGTTGCCAGGTTGAAGAGGAGATATTCCGCTTCGGCTCTTACTGCCTTGCTCTTGATCATGGCTATTGCCGCTTTGCTTTCTCGATCGAAGACCGCATCGACTTTTTCCCAATCATCTTCGTCGCCGAAATCATGAAGTTCGGGAAAGCCTTCCAAATCATCGCCATAATTACTATAGGTGGGCATGAAGAGTGATGACACCGGACCTCTCCAATATTGAGTCAATGCCCAACAAACTTCCAAGGAATTGCGACGTCCGATGGCATATTTCAACCTTGCCATGCCTCGCTCATCGGCATCCTTGCCATGGCGCATCTGCTTATGATAGTGGAGCATACGGCATGCGAAATGATATTTTGCCTTGATGGGCGATGCGATGGAGTCGAAATCGTGCCAATACCCCGGCGAATATGAGAAGGGATTCTTGTTTAAGTATCCCTGCTTATAGATATTGAGAGTTGCAAGATACTTCTCAGGCACGCGAGCGAGATAATCAGCTGCAAGACTATAACGCTCTTCACGCAGGGCAAGTGTGCCGATCAGTTCATCGAAATAGGGGGAATCATGGCGCGCATATCGCTTCAAATGCCTATAGAGAGGTGTGTTGGCGGCTATGGCATCCTTCACCGATATCAGTTGTGCCGAGGTCATAGAGTTCATCAACCGGAATGAGGGATTGCTATAGTCGAAAGTATTATCAAATATCGTGCTATTGCGCATCTCCTCGAGAGAGAGGCTGATAACCGAAGAGGTTAGACAGCCGAACTTCCTATTGTCGGTAAGCCATATCAGGTGGCGCTTGTTCTTGGCATCAAGATTGTCGCCATAACTACAGAGCAGGATGGCAGTGGCATAATCATGATGTTTCCAAAGATTAGGGATCCAATTTGCATAGATGATATTTCGCAGCATGCGGCTCCAATCCGAGGCATAGGCTGACAAGGCATTGATTTTCTTTTCAATCCATTGCAAGTCTGCCAAGAGAGTGGCGCGTCTGCCTAGGAGGGCATCTATCTTCATACGATAGGCTCGAGCATGATCGCGAAAATCTTCCGTTGAGAATTGTGATTGCAGCGCCAATGCTATATGGCGCGATGCCGCAGCATAATCCTCATGAAATTCCCCAGCGTCGTATGCTAAATAGAACTCCCAATCGCCCGGATAACGAGTCTTCTTGTCGCGGAGCACTTGTAGTGCCACCGGCTTGATGGCGCAGAATTTGGCAGAATCTGTCGAACAGCTCTCGATGTATGCCATAAGTTCGGGGCAATCTGTATTTCGCTCCGCCATATAAGCCACGGCATTGTCGTGAACGATCGAATTGAAATCGCCGGCTTGTGCGAAATATTCATTCGCCCTATCCACATCGCCCAGACGCGACCAGCATCCCGCCACATATTTCTTCGCCATCCGCTTCAGCAGATTGCTCTCCGGAAATTCGCGGAAATACTCATCATAACTCTCCACGCACCCGGCATAGTCGCGGGCGGCAAAGAGAGCCCTGACCAACTGCAACGCATAGCGATCTTTAAGACGTGTGCCTCGATAGGCCCGGCACATGTCGATTATTTCTGAAAATTCACCGGTGCTCTTATCTCGCGTATCGGGATAATACCATGGTGATGTTATTTCCTTACGTTTATTCTCCAAATCTTTGGCTACCGAGAGGAATGTCCTGATTTCAAAGTCATTGGTCTTGGTGATATAAGCATAAAATAGATTGTCAGGCGCGCTCTCAGGGTCGATTTCTCCATCTCCATAGACCACCTCGTCGATGTCCTCAAGGGGTATCTCCGCAGAGGTGAGTTCTTGCCAGAGACGTAGATTCTCCATCTTCTCAAACTCCCGAGATGATCTGCCGTCATCGGCTGAAGAGAAGAACTTAGGTGTGGGTATACAGGGAAAGAAGGGTCCACAGGCTTGTGCCGAAGGCGTGAAGACCATGATCAGCGCCGCCAAGCAACTAATCACGCCTATCGATAGAGTATAATTTTTCGATTTCATCTGCTTTGTATTTTGAAAGGTTGGCTGAGTCGAGATGATAGATGATATTACAGTGGGGGCGTCCTGCGAGATGCCGCTCTATTGCCTTTTTTACCGCCAGGACTTCGGCGAACGATGACTCTTCGGTGCGAATGATATCTCCCTTGCGGATGATTTTATCCTTGTGCATTACATCGCAGAGGGCTCGATGCTTGTTGTCGGCTATCGGTGCAAAGCGTGTACTGTCATTCAGGTCGATATCCGATAGCAGGCCGATAAAGCGTCTGTCGCGAAATAAGAGTTGCCACGAATAGGTGGGATATGCCACATCTATGTGTAACGGATAGTTGTCAAGATGTCGCAAGTATGGCTTCACTTCTTTGAGACTGATGATAGAGTTGGCCGCATCCGGATCATCGAAACTGCCGGTGTTATAGACCATCAACACACCATAATCCACCGGCGGCGCTTTCCTCGCCAATTGGTGAAGTCTTATCGTCGAACTCAGACACCAATTAAGACTACGGCGCGAGATATGTATCTTGGCAGAGTCGCATAGCAGGAAGAAGGACTTCTCGGTCGAGGCTGTCCAGTCGCAGTCGAGCTGCAATCCCTCCACATCGTTAAGATCATGATACTTACACATGCGGCGAACACGCTCCACGATCCTTTGTGCCAATTCACCCTCCTTGCCTTTCGAGGCTTTTAAGGCGTCTATGGTGATATACACCACCGGCACAATCATCGATTGGAGTGTTTCCTCCGTTTCCCCGTCTCTATAGCGAGGTATTTGGATCGATGCATTAGGCACCACCTTCTCGAAAGTTAAGGCCGAATTGCTCTGCTCGGCAGTAACATCGAACATCCGCAGATAGATCCGTCCAATTTTGTGACGGTACTGGAAAGTATTCTCCTCCGGACTTATGTCCAAAACGGTCTTCCAATAATATACGCCATTCCACTCTTCATGATCGAACGCATTGTCATCGCGATGAGAGCAAGAGCATAAAATTGCCAAGACCGGCAAAATGAAGATCAGTCGTTTCATACGCACTTTAATTTTCAGGCAAATTAGGCGAAAAAAAGATGCTCGGCAAAGTAAAAAGCCGAGCATTGTATGAAATGATAATTATACTGTATGAAATCTACGCCGGGGCTATCCGGCATAGATTAGAGGGGCTATCTGGCATCTCTTAACGCCAGATGATATAGTTGGTGCTTACGGAGGCATCGGGGACTTCGGTGCCATAATCATAGCGGACTCCTCGGGCATCCACGGCAAAGCCTGCCGCCTCCGACCCTACCAGATAGATAGCATTATTTACCCCCATATCCACCAGCGACTGTGCGAAGTCGTGGAATGTGAGACGCTCACGACTGAGGATCACCACTACCATCCCATTCCATTCTGCCAGAGCCTTGCGAAGCGAGCGCCCCTTGGGCTTATTTTCAACTATTTGGTTGGCCACTACAAGGGGATATTGACGAAAAAAATAACCCTCTGACTCGATGGCTTTCTCCAAGAAGGGGGTGGCATCTGCCACTCCGATTGTTATGTTGCCGTCGATGATGGCACAGAAGCCCGACTTCGCTTCACCCTTGCTCACCAGATTGCCCTTCACTACGTATGCTCCCACTATCCCGCCATTGTCGGCACGTATGTCGGCTGCCTGCATCGCTAACACCACATCTCCACTCTCGACAACATCCGTGCCGATATGAAGCTCTGCCGTTGCATCTCGAGGGGTGAGGATGGTGAAACTCTTTCCACCGACTATGGTGTCGGTGATATCCACATACCCCCTCCTGCTCAACGTGTCGACAGCCGTAGCACTACCCGATGTAGTGCTATTCTGCTTCACTGTCAGCACATCGCTCTGATCATTATCGTCCTTGTCGCCATTACCGAGCAAAGCAAAGAGGATTGCCAAGATCGCAACTGTGGCTAATGCAATTACATAATAAAGCCAACGAGGAGAAGATAGCCTCTTCTTTCCCCCATCCGGAGTAATGACCCTTATCTCATTGTCGTTGATATCCTTATTGCTGCTCATAGTAGTTCCTCCTTCTCGATATATTCCTTCAGAGCCTTCAGAGCCTCGCGAGAGGCTGTAGTCTCGCGCTTGAAGGTCCGACAGTCGGAGAGTGTCAACTTCTGACGTGCCGGATTGATATAGGAAATGTATTTGCGATTGATGATCAGGCTCTTGCCGATGCGTATAAAGCGGTCTGACTGAGTCGTTGCCACATCCATCAGCTTATGTTCCACCTGCCCTAATTGCATGGTAAGCACATATTCCGAACCATCGACCAGTGTGAGAATCGAATAATTGCCATCGGCAGTGATAAGCACTACCGACTCGCTCGGGACTCTGATCAGTTCGCCCGATGTGCTGAAATTAAAACAAACGTCCACTTATACTGCTGATTAATTCTCGATTACGTTGTCGTCGGAGATCTTGCGCTTAAGGGCGCGGAAGATGAAGCCGACATGATTCGCTAATGTGCGAGCCTTGCCATAATGCTTCGCCATGATGGCATAACGCTCCCGTAGCGATTTGACCTTGTTCTTATCGGTCAGACCGTCGCTGAGATAGTCGATGGTGATGCGATTGAGGTTGACACAACGGCGAGGGTCGGAGGCCTTGATGCAGCGGATGGTCCAGTCGTAATCTGCCGAGAATCGATAAGCGGTGTCGTAGAGGGGTGCGATCTCACGCTTCACCATGAAGGCCTGATGGCATATCAGCATACCCTTGGCGAAAGAATCGACGGTCAGCATGGTCGGAGCAGTGAGGTGACGCTTGCCGATGATATGACGGCGAGCATCGACGATCACCGTGTCGCCATAGATGATGTCGTAATCGCGCATGGCATACTCGGCGTAGGCTGCAAGACTCTCATCATTGTGGAAAGAATCGCCGGCATTGAGGAAGAGCAGATACTTGCCGCGTGCCAGGTTGATGCCCTTGTTCATCGCATCATACAGACCGTTGTCGCGCTCGCTAAGTATGCGGGCATCACCGATGCTGCGCGCTTGCATCAGCGTCTCATCGGTCGAGGCGCCATCCACGATAATATGCTCAAAATCGCGAAAACTCTGCGAATGTATCGATTTCATCGTCGGAACTATCACATCCTTAGCATTATAGGTGATAGTGATTATCGAGATTAAAGGGGTTGACTCCATATCTTTACAATGTTAATTTCTGCAAATTTAAAAAAAAGTTGAAATAAATTCTAAAGATAAGTTGGTAGAATAAAGAAATAACTTTAAATTTGTGGATTATTAACTGATTTCTAAAAATTAATTTATCATGGCTTACGTAATTACAGACAAATGTATCGCATGCGGAACATGCGAATCAGTATGCCCGGTTGGCGCAATCTCAGAAGGTGACGGCAAGTACAACATCGATCCCGACACTTGCATCAGTTGCGGTAGTTGTGCATCTGTTTGCCCTAACGATGCTATCGTTGAAGGCTAAGCATCTTGCAAAAGAGAAAATATCGGTTGCCTTCTTTATCAGGAGGCAACCATATTTTTATCTTATCCCGAATTTTCCTGTTTTTACCTGTTGTGATATCAGTTTTCTTCAAAAAATTTCGTAATGGACTCTCAGATCATAAAAGTAATCAATAAGAGCAACAATCCGTTGCCCCAACCGAGCACACCCGATGCCGCCGGCATGGATGTGCGTGCCTATCTCCCCGAGGGCGATGTGACCATCCCCCCGATGGGTCGCGCCCTGATCCCCACCGGACTCTTCATGCAGCTTCCCTCCGGCTATGAGTGCCAGATACGCCCTCGTAGCGGACTGGCACTGAAACATGGCATCACCGTGCTCAATACTCCCGGCACTATCGACGCCGACTATCGCGGCGAAGTGGGGGTCATCTTGATCAACCTCAGCGCCGAACCATTCACCATCACCAGCGGCGAGAGAATCTGCCAAATGGTGATCAAAGAGTGTGTCAAATCATCATGGCTGCAGGTCGATTCTCTCGATAAGAGTGAACGCGAAGCAGGTGGTTTCGGACATACCGGCACAAAATAAGGAATCTAAGGAACGCGCTCCAAACTCCTATGAACAGAACCGTTAAACTGATGTTGTCGGCACTCGCCATGCTGATGATGCTTACCGCCTTCGCCGGCAAGCCCGACCCGGCTATGCGGCGTAAGGCAAAGTATTATTACAATGCCGCCATCCGCAGCGAGATCGCCAAAGACCATTACGCCGCTCATGAACTTTACCGCAAGGCTTACCTCACCGACACCACCTTCGATGAGGCTGCCCTCGGCTATGGCAGGTATATGCTCATAAATATTTTCGACTCGGTGGGTAACCCCGATTGCGTGCAGAAGGCTTGCCGACTGATGAGAAAATATGTCGACGCCAATCCCGACGATGCCCGCGAGGCGATAATCTATTGCAACATCCTCAGAATCAGCGAAGACTCAACCTCCGAAGATGTCGATGTGCTCGAACGTGCTTATCGGCATAATACCGACAATACCGACCTGCTCGATGCCCTCGAATATGCTTACGCCATCCACGCAAACTACCCGATGGCTATAGACGTGCTCCGACGCTATGAGCGTCTTAAGGGGGTGAATCACTCCATCTCAACGCGTAAAGCACAATGCTACATGATGATGGGAGATACCATCTCGGCATTCAGAGTGATGGATAGTCTCGTTATGGCTGAGCCACATAATATGATCTCCTATATGATGAGGGCTGCATTCTATCAGGAATCAGCCAACCTCGATTCCGCCATCTGCGACTATCGTCGCGCCGAAAAGATCAACCCCGACTCCGGCCAACCCAAATATGGGCTGGCGATGTGCTATCAGGAACTCGGCGATTCCGTTACCTACGACTCCCTAATAGCGGAAGTCATGAGGGCTGAAGATATCGACGTCTCTGACAAGATCAATTGTATGAGATCATACGTCATCAACAATCTCAGAGATGAAGATCGCAAACGCACCGACGATATGATGGATCTCCTCCTCAAGCAATATCCTTACGATGCTGATGTGCTCGAATTTGCTGCTGTCTATGCCGCTGTCAAACCGGACTTAAAGGCTGCCGAAGAGTATATAAGTTATGCCATCGACATCGACCCCTCGAAAGAGGAACGTTGGCTCAATCTGATTTACTATCAGATGCAAAATAATGCCCCGGAACGTGCCATCGAGAGCTACC
The DNA here is from genome assembly GCA_051872035.1 of Lepagella sp. Classification (GTDB taxonomy): domain Bacteria; phylum Bacteroidota; class Bacteroidia; order Bacteroidales; family Muribaculaceae; genus Lepagella. The sequence goes on along the minus strand of JBJEDL010000014.1, from coordinate 30,460 downwards.
AACGCTCCCGGAAATATATCCCCGACTCGCAAGGCCTTAGAAGAGCTTGCGCCATCGTCTATGCCCAAAATAAGGAGTATCAGAAGTCGAACGATCTCTTCGTGGAGATGATCAAATCGATCCAACCTACACTCCGCCCCGATAGCATTATCACACGAAAAGATCTCCGCCGGGACATCACTTACGGAGATCTGGAAATCCTCTTGATGGCGCTCAATAGCATTGCCGATAATTATCATTCGCTCGGACAAATGGAGGATTGCTATCGTACTTTCGAGAATGCTCTCTCCATCGACCCCGGCTACCATGAGGCTGCCAATAATTATGCCTATTTCCTTGCCCTCAACGATGGCGACCTCAACAAAGCCCTCGTTCTGAGCCGCGGATCACTCTCCGGCAGCGACCGTGACTATTATGTCTACCTCGACACCTACGCCTGGATCTTGTATAAGTTGGGTCGCTATGAGGAGGCGCTCGAAGCAATCGAAAAGGCTATTACCGTTGAAGACCCTATGAGAGACAAGGAGCTGACCTACGATATCTACGACCATTATGGCAACATCCTCCTCGCTCTCGACCGTAAAGTGGAGGCTTATCGTGCCTGGGAAAAAGCCATCGAAATGATGGAACAGGATCATGAAACCGACTCTCCCGATTATGCCGCCATCCTCGCTCGTATGAAGGAGATCGAAAAGGAGGTCTTAACGATGAATAAGGATGCCGCCGGGTCGTCGACAGATGCCGATGTTTCCTCCGAATTAAACGATGTGGTCGATAAGATGGTCAAATGATATAGCAAAACGTGCCTAACATAGATAAATGATGAAGAAATTTTTACTGATATTTACCCTGTTGCTCTTCTCGTCGTCAGCCATGCTCGCTGCCGATGATAACTCTGATCCCTTCTTGCAAAACCTCGCCAATAGTTATAAGGAGTGGCAGAATGTGGAGTTCAGCGGCAAGTTGCACTGCTCTCTTCTCCCCCTCTCTCCCTCTGTCAAGATATATATGGAGCGAGATTCGCTAATCCAGATCTCGGTGCGAGTCTCCCTGATGGGGGAGGTGATGCGTGTGGAGATCAACCCTCGCGAGGTGGTGGCTGTCAATAAGATGAAGGGTAACTATTTCAGCCAGCCATTAGACCAAGTGTTCAAGCATGACCCATACGCCCTGCGCGAATTGCAGAGCATTTTCCTGGCTCGTGTCATCGTGCCCGGCAAGGGGGAGTTCGCCCCTAATCTCGTCGATGCTTTCAGCTTTGTTAAGGATGTCGATGGGGACTATGTGCTCCTCCCTAATTCCGAGGAGTTGACCAAGTATGTGAATTATGGTTTCCTGGTCGATCCATCCTATCGCACCATCGCCTTAATGACTCTAATCTCCGGAAAGGGAAACGCCGAACTGATCTATAGCTACAAGCAGAACTCCATGGCGATGGATATCACGCTCGATATCAACGACAAGAAGGTCAATGCTCAGCTTGATTTCTCTTCCGTGAAATATGGAGGCTCTCCTATGTCGGCTATCAATTACAAGAAATATACTCGTCTCAACAGCCTGCGTGAGATGATCAAAAATATACTCTGATCGCTAAAGAATGTCGCGTAATATATTAATATACCTTATTATAGTGGCGGTGACGGCTCTCGTGCCGCTACCCGATGCTTACGCCCGGACTTCCAAGAGCAAGTCTAAAAGCACCACCACTGCCACCACCAAATCCTCCAAGAACAAGAAGAGTTCCTCCTCCTCCAAGAAATCTTCCGGCAAGTCTTCGTCGAAATCTTCTTCCAAGAAGAACTCCAAGAAGAACTCTACGAAGAAGTCTTCCGGCAAGTCGAAGAAGGGTGGTAACAGCAAGCCTGAAACCTCTGCCGAGATGAAGCAACGCGAGGAGTCGACACGGCGTGAGATAGCCCAAACCAAGGAGGAAATCCGCAAGAATGATGCTGAGGTGAAGAAAAACCTCTCCGAACTGAATCGCCTCGAGGGGGATATCGCCGTGGGTAGGAAGAAGGTTGAAGAGTCGGGCCGTCGTGTCAGTGTCTTGCAGAACCGTATCGATCAACTCTCTGCCAATATTGCCGCAGAGGAGGAGCAACTCAGCCATCTGCGTGCCGAGTATCTCAAGACCGTAAAGAAGATGCGTACCAAGCGCAAGAGCATGTCGACCCTGGCATTCATCTTCTCTGCCAAGAGTTTCAATGAGGGACTTCGCCGCATGAGGTATCTGAAGGAGTTTGGCGACTGGCGCGACCGTTGCAGTGCCGATATCAATAAGCGCGTGGCTAAACTCCGCAAGGAGTCGCAGGAATTGTCGCAAACCAAGGATATGCACTCTCGTGCCTTGGCTGCCGATATGAAGGCACAACAGGCATTGCAGACACAATATGATCGCCAGGATGCACTCGTCGTCGAACTCAAGAAGAATGGCGATGCACTCCGCTCCCACCTCGCCAAGAAGCAGGCGGAAGCCAATTCGCTGAAGAGTCGTATCTCTGCCTTGATCGCTGAGGAGCAACGTCGTGCCCAAGCCGAGCAACGTGCCCGCGAGAAGGAACAAGCAGAGGCTGAACGCCGCGAACGCGAAGCCCGCGAACAGGAGGAGCGCCGCCAAGCCGAACTCCTCGCCGAGCAGAATAAAGCCGAGCAAGAGAAGAAACAAGAGAAGTCTCAAGAGAAAAAACAGGATAAGAAGGATCAAAAGAAGCAAGATCAGAAGAAGTCTGACAGCAAGAAGCAAGATCAGAAGAAACAGACCACCAAGACTCCTGATAAGAATAGCAATAAGGGGGATCTTGCCAAGAAGGATGATAAGGATGTGAGCTATGCAGAGGCTCGCCGTCGCAAACCGCGCAATCAAGATAAATCGAAGCCTTCCGCTTCGTCGTCAAGTTCGGGCAGTTCGTCGGTCAGCAAACCCTCTGCCGGCAAGTCCTTACAAGGTGGGTCGGATTTCGCTTCGATGAAGGGGGCACTGCCTCGTCCTGTTTCCGGAGCTTTCCGCGTGGTGAGCCATTTCGGCCTTAACACCCTCCCCGATCTCCCCAATGTGACTTACGACAACCCCGGCATTGATGCCGAGGTGGCTAATGGCGCTACGGCACAGGCTGTATATGCAGGTAAGGTGTCGGGTGTCTATAAGATCCCCGGTTATTCTACGGTGGTGATCGTAAGTCATGGCGATTATTATACCGTCTATGGCAATATCGCCTCGACAAGCGTCAAGGTGGGTGACACGGTGAAGCAGGGACAAGCCCTCGGCAGCGTCGGCAGAAGTGAGGATGACCCCTCGCGCAGCAGCATCCACTTCGAAGTGTGGAAAAATCGCGAAAAACTCGACCCGCAGGGGTGGATCCGCTGATCGACTCCTTATCTATTAATCCTATAATGAGTTCGTTATGAGTGAGTGGAAGATAGTGAGATATGATGGCTCGGAGTCCTTGCGATGCCGATGGAATGAGTTTGTGCTCCTTTCGCGCAATGCCACATTCTTGCATCATCGCGATTATATGGATTATCATGCCGACCGCTTCGCTGATTGCAGCTGGTTGGCGTTCAAGGGGAATCGCCTGCTGGCTATGCTCCCCGCCAATCTGACGGTTGATGGCACGCTCTGTTCGCATGGCGGGCTGACCTACGGCGGTTGGCTCCTTTCCCCCGCTCATCTCGATGGCGCCGATCTCTTGGAAATATTTACCGAGGCTTGCCGCGTATGGCGTGATGCCGGCATCAAGGCGTTGGACTACAAACCGATTCCCTATATCTATTGTCAACGTCCCTCGCAAGAGGATGAGTATGCCCTCTTCCGTCTTGGTGCTACTCTAAGTGAGTGTAATCTCAGCGCTACTATCGATCTTCGCAACCCTGGACAACTCAATCAGTTACAACGTCGTCATCTCGCCGCTGCCTCTCGACTTGACATCAAGGTGGAGGAGACTCACGATATAGATTATTTTATGGCGATGCTCGCCGAGTGCCTTCGTGAGCGGCACGATACATCGCCGGTGCATAGCCCCGAGGAGATGAAATTGCTCGCTGATAGATTCGCCGATAATATTCGCTTCTATGTCACTCTGCTCGATGGCGAACCGCATGCCGGAGTATGTGTCTACGACACCGGGAGGGTGGCGCATGCTCAATATATAGCCACCACCTCACGCGGGCGTGAATTGAACCTGCTCACACCCCTGATGGTATATCTAATCCGTGAGAGATATGCCGACCGGGCATATTTCGATTTCGGCATCAGCTGTGAGGATCATGGCCGCATCCTCAACGCCGGCCTCCTCCGCCAGAAATATTCATACGGTGCCACCGCCACCACCTACACCCGCTATCATCTCACCCTTTGACTCTAATACGAATTTCCCGGAGGGCGCGGAGTAGAGAGAGCAAGCAGATCGAGCCTATGGCTATGTAGGAGATTGTTGCCGAGATCGGCAGCAAGGTGGCGGTAAAGCCGACTGCACCGGTGGCAACACCCACCGCAATCTCGCGCCATGCCGCCCGATTGGGCAGATAACCGTATGTGCGATAATTCACCCCCAAGTAGAGGATGATACATAACCCATTTTCCAACACTGCGGCATAGCCCAGTCCCATCAATCCAAAGAAACGATAGAAGAGTAGCGACAGTCCGAGATAAAGGATGTTGCATACCACCCCCTCCAAGAGGAAGAAGAGTCGCTGATTGTCTTTGGCAAAGGCGATATATCCCAAGGGATAGGCTATCGCCTTGAGCAGGATGCTGATGCCGAGCCACCGCATCAGCGGGGTCACCGGCAAGAATTGCGATGTCAGCAAGATGCGGATCACTATCGGCGCCGTTGCCACCAATAGCAGGGATAGGGGAGTGGCGACTATCGCCACCAATTCCAATTGCCGGTCGATCACACCTCGCATCCGGGTCATATCCTCTGCCACTGCTGTCAGCCTCGGGAAGTAGTCGAGTGCCATGGCGCTGAATACCACTCCGACATATTGCATGGTGATGCTGTTGGCAGCGTTGAAAAGACCGACATCTGCCAAGTCGCCATAGACTCGCACGAAGATGTTAATCATATAGGTGCAACATGTATTGATCAGAGAGGATGCCAAGAGGATGATGCCTGTGGAGAGCATCTTCTTCGCCACCGGCATGTGTTCTTTCCAATTCAATCTTACCTTCTGCTTGGGCATAACCCGGCTGAGTCCAATGCGATAGCAGATGTAGGTAGTGACCGAGAGGATGATCATCGCCGGCACGATGCCGCGAGCCCCGAAGAAGTAATAGAGTGGTACGCCGCAAAGCAATCCTGATAGTGCTCCGGCCAAGGAGGTGATGGAGATTAGTTTTACCTTGTGGAGCCCCTGCAGCAGAGAGCACTCGCCATAGCCTGCCAACATAAAGAAAATAGCCACAGCCATCAGAGCATATTGCCAGGCATAGTCGGGTGTGCCGAATGTCCAGATACTGAGCGGCGTCGCCAACAAGAGTGTTGCCAACGCACCGAGAATGGCTGTGAGGATCGCCAATAGTTTGGCGATTCGGATGGTCTGTGCCAACTTGTCCGGCTCGTCGCGGTGGGATGCCACCTCCTTGACAAAGGATAGATTCAACCCCAACGAGGCGAAACGACTTATCGTGTTGGCAGAGGAATTGAAGAGGGAGGCAATGCCCATACCCTCCGGCCCGAGGAACATAGCGACAAACTTCCCCCGGATCAGATTGACCAAAATCTGAAACACCTGGACACTCCCCAAGATAGAAGTACCCTTCAGTATACTCTTATAACTATTCTCATTCTCTGCCATAGAGAGATTCTATTGAAACTGCAATTTCGATACTGCAAAGATAATAAGAACCCCCGACAACACCAACTTTTGAGATAGTGTCTTTTGTTGTCAAAATATGGCGTTAATGTAATTGGTTGATTTTCAAATAGTAAGAGGGTTTGTATATACTTATTTGGTCAAAATTTGCAAAGTGTAATTTTTTTTTGTATCTTTTGATGATACTTTTTATGCCAAATAGTTGCATATCATGCAAATTTTGGACTTCTGTTTGTATTTCACGAGAAAAATTATCATATTGCCATAAAATTTCTTGTAAAAATATTTTTTTGTTACGAAAAAAAGTCTTAACTTTGCAACGTGTTTTTCATGGTATTAGATTTAAGGTTAGAGGATTAGTTGTCGTGAGACAATTAATCTTTTTCTTTTATAGATGATTGTCAGTGTTTTAGCCCCCTTTTTACCCCCTGTGATGTATTCTTGACACTCGGTTTGCCCGTTTTTGTTATCCTTTTTTGCTGTTTAAGGTATATATCTACCCCTCTTTACATAAATGACATATCCGATGTGTAGGAGTCATCAGCGCTAAACAAAAATCGTTATTTTGCGAAAATCTCTGACAAAATGTCAGGCGACTTCAGATTGTTGAGCCCGGGATAGTGTAGGGAGTAGTAGGTGAGTAGCCCCTGCAAGAGTTCGCGCCGCTGGGCGCCGGTGAAGTGAAATACCCGATATGTGCGCAGGTTTAATCGCGATAGGGTGGTGAGAATCTCCGCTTGCGTCGGTGTCAGCATGTTGCGATGGCGCGGCGGGAAGATGGTCATCGTGCCTGCTTGCATGTCAAACCAGTTGTCCTCCCCCTCGCGGGTGAGGTCCGGGCGGATTCCGGCGTAAGTGAGCATATCTATCAGAAATGCCAAGTGAAGATTTGCCACACCCCTCCCGGCGCTATCCAACGTCGATATCGCCCTCACCATATAATCCCACATATCCGGATCGGGTGGCGACTGACGTACATAGCAGTTGATGAACTCCGAGATAAACATGCCGATGGCACTCTTCACCGGATTGAAATAGATATGCTTCCAAAGGATCTCGCGCGAGAACTTGCCCAAGAATTGCAACTCACGAGTCGCAACAAAATTGATATCCGCCGATATCACCGACAAGGGCATCAGCGAGGCATTGCGCACGCGTGCCGTCTTGCCACTCCCTGCCGACGACAATAACGACACGCGCCCATGATTGCGAGTGTATAAGGTCACTACATTATGCTTGTCGGAGTGTTTCACCACATCGGTGACTATCCCTATTATCTTCTCTATTGCCATATATGATCTTTGCGATATATCTCGATTCCCTCTTCCGGTTAGAGTGTGTCAGTGCTTTTGTGCCTCTTTATCCCTCGAAGAAAAAATCTTTACAAAATTAAAAATTGCACCCGAAACTTGCAATTTTTTACGATTGTTCCACGAAATTTTCTTAAAAATGAAAAATTTGACGATTTTGATGACTCGCAAATTCGACTCGAACCCCGAAATTTGGCCCTCTCGAGAGGCGTAACTTGCTGAAAAATAAACAAATAAAAAACCGACCACTTTTCCCAAAGTGGTCGGCCGAAACCTTAATCTTAATTTAATACTATGAAAAACACGCGACAAAGATAAGCAAAAATTTGCAGTTTTCTTGTATGATTTGTAAGAAAAATTTCCAAGATGTCTTTAAATTAAGATTTTTTAACATAAATCAACTTTTTTGTAAAAACATTTTAGGGGGGTTGTTTGTATACTTCGGGCTGTGGAACATTTTATTTTTTTATTTTTCTTTACACTTGTTTGTCATCTTTTGTTGCGCGTTCCATAGTTTTTAGATAAATTTGTTGTCAGAACTCGTTTCGGAGGTAAATTTGGCCATGGAGATGCTCTATCAATATCTATGGAAGTATCGTCTGCTGAGCGATAGGCTCTCGACGGTGGATGGTCGACAGGTGGATGTGATCTATCCCGGTCGACTTAACAGCGATGCAGGTCCCGATTTCTCGGGGGCTCGCCTCCGTATTGCCGGCCAGGAATGGTGTGGCAATGTGGAGATCCATGTCAAGGCTTCCGATTGGTTTGCCCATCACCACGATCGCGATGCCGCTTACGGCAATGTAATCCTACATGTGGTGGGGGTTAACGATATGCAGATCCCGGATGGCTCAGGTGGTTTTATCCCTCAAGTGGTAGCCACATTCCCCGCTTCGTTTGTCGATATGTATGCCCGCTTGGCTGAGAAGATATCGGCTGTGGCTTGCGAGGAGTGGCTTAAGAGGATCCATCCCTTGGTGGTGACCGACTGGATTGAGTCGCTCGCCGTGGAGAGAATGCAACGCAAGTCGCAACGTATCCTCGACCTCTTGACCCTTGTCAACAATGACTGGCAACGTACCTGCTTCATCACCCTTGCACGCTCCTTAGGTTTCTCCCTCAATAGCGAACCCTTGGAGATGTTGGCACGCTCGATCCCCCTCAATGTCTTGGCGCATCATAGCGACGACCTGATGCAGATCGAGGCGCTCCTCTTCGGCCAGGCCGGTATGCTCGACACCTCTCTCCATATATTTGATGAGTATTACCAGCGACTTTGTCGCGAGTATTTCTTCTTGGCTCGCAAGTATGGGCTTCGTCCGATGCGAAGCGATGTCTGGAAGTATGCTCGCACGCGCCCGCAGAATTTCCCGACTCGTCGCATAGCCCTCTTGGCGCGTGCCATCCTTGGCGGATTCTCCCTCCTCTCGAAGATCATCGACCGGAGTTGCGATGCAGATAATGCGGCAGATCTTTTCTCCTGGAGGCTCGATGGATATTGGTCCGACCATTTGGACTTCGATCGCCCCGGCACCAAACTTGCCACCACTCTCTCCGAATCGAATGTCCGCCTCTTGATGATCAATTTCGTCGCCCCGATGATCTATGCCTACGGGGCATACCATGGCGATTTTGATATGGCGGAACGTGGCCTCGACATCTGGAGCGAATTGGATGCCGAAAGCAATAAGATAGTGCGACAGTGGCAAAATGCCGGCATCAGATGTGTCTCCGCCATCGATTCGCAGGCGCTGCTCCATCTCCGACTCGAGTATTGCGATCGGTCGCGATGCCTGCAATGCCGATTCGGACACACCCTCCTGCGTGCCGCCGCCAATCGAGAGGAGAAGGAATATCTATCGGTGGCAATGAATATGAAGTAAATTTGATAGTCTTGTGGAATAATTTTAATATTTTTGATATAACAACCCCTCCGGATTACGTTAAGTAAATATGATACCTAATAATAAAAGGAATAAGCGTCCCTTCCAAGAGGACCGAGTGGTGACTCTCACCAACCGTAGTGAAGAGTCGGCGCAATTGATGAAGTTCGTGATGGATATGATGCCCGATGCCGGGCGCATCACGGTAAAGAAGTGGCTGCGCCATGGACATATCATGATCCAAAATGAGGTGGTCCATGCCTTCGACCATCAGGTAGAGCCTCAGATGGAGGTGCTGGTAAATATAGGCCGTCCCTTCCCGGTGTTCAGCCATCCGCGCATCAAGTTGATCTATGAAGATGAGGATGTGATGGTGATCCACAAGGGATATGGCATGCTCTCGGTCGGTACACAGAGTCATAAACGCGAGGAGAATGCCTACGACATAATGCGTGAATATGTGAAGCGGGTCGATCCGCGCAATAAACTCTGGGTGGTGCATCGTCTTGACCGCCACACCACCGGGCTGATGATGTTCGCCAAGAGCGAACGGGCACACGACGTGTTGCGCCATAACTGGAACAATATGATCCTCGAGCGCCTCTATGTGGCTGTGCTTGAGGGGTATGTCGAGCAGGATGAGGGCTATATCAAGAGTCGCCTCACGGAGAACTCCCGTTTCGTGGTATATTCCACCGACGTGCCGGGTGAGGGACGTCTGGCGGTGACCAATTACAAGGTGATCGGCAGGGGTGCCGGCTATTCGCTGGTGCATTTCTCGCTCGACACGGGTCGTAAAAATCAGATCCGTGTGCATGCCGCCGATATGCATCATCCCATAGCCGGCGACAGCAAGTATGGGGCGAAGACCAACCCGATAGGTCGACTGGCGCTGCATGCGCAGACGCTCCGCTTTGCTCATCCCATCACTCGCAAGGATATGAATTTCCAATCGCCGGTGCCTCGCGAATTTGCCGGCGTGATACGTGGCAAAAATCTGTAATTTTAAGATTATGAAGTTAGACACTACCGGATATTATCCCTCTTCTCCTCTCGATGAGGAGACACCGACCACTCCCGATCAGCAGCCTGCCGCTGAGGAATCGCTTGCCGATCAGCCTGCCGCCGATCAGCCTGTCATTGCTGTGGCTGAAGAGTCGACTCCCCGACCGGAGACTCCCGACCCTACGCCCATCTCTGTCGGCGATATGACCGAGGGGGAGCGCTTCTTGAGCGGCGTGAGCAATTTCTTCTCTTGGATCTTCGTGCCGCTAATGATGCCGGTATATGGCGCCATCATTGCCTTCACTCTGAGCATACTCTCTTTCAATATGCCGAGTGTGAGGGTGCTCTTCATCGGGCTGGTGGCGGGCATCAACCTCTTGCTCCCCATGTCGGTGATCATCATCCTCAAGCGTGTGGGTGTGCTGAGCGATTATGGTGTGAATCGCCGCAGCGAACGAAGTCTTCCCTATCTGATTGGGATCGTCTGTCTGATTGCCACGGCGGTGTTGCTCTATTTCAAGCATGCTCCGCTATGGTTCGTCGCTTTCTATGTCGGGGGTGCCCTGACCGGCATCATCGAGTTGCTGGTCAATCTGCGTTGGAAGATCTCGGCACATGCTGCCGGAGCTGCCGGGGTGGTGGCGCTGCTCACTTACTTGGTGCTCTATGACTTCTCACTCCCCTCGGCATTCGGGTGGCTCGTCGCTTCGGTGGCTATTGCCGGGTTCATCGGCGCGGCAAGAATCTTGCTCGGTAAGCATTCCGTATGGCAAGTGCTCGCCGGATATGCTGTCGGCTTTGCCACCGTTTATATCCCCCTTCTCGTCTTGGCATATCATTTGATCGGATCTTAGATCTTAGAGAATAGATGATGATGGAGGATAATATTTATTTGAATCCCAATCCTTATCTACTGAGTTGCTATATCTACATAGGGAGTTGGGCTATCAAGATGAGATCGATGATATCCGAGGGTCTATAGATGAATTGTCAGATATGATGGAATGAAGTTGAAAAATATATAGGAGATATGTTTGCATATAATTATAAGCGTCGCCGGAGCGACATGGTGGAAGTGGGCAGAGCACGTATCGGGGGTGAGAATCCGATCGTGATTCAGTCGATGACGAATACGTCGACCTTGGATAGTGTCGGTTCGGCGGCACAAGCCAAGAGGATAGCCGACGCCGGAGGGGAGTTGGTGAGACTCACCACTCAGGGTGTCAAGGAGGCTGCCAATCTTGTGGCTATCCGCGAGGAGATGAAGCGAATAGGGTGTGAGGTACCGATTTCTGCTGATGTGCATTTCAATCCCAACGCAGCATATAAGGCGGCTGAGACTGCCGACAAGGTGCGTATCAATCCCGGCAATTTCGTCGATGCCGCCCGCACGTTCCGCAAATTGGAGTTTACCGATGAGGAGTATGCCGGGGAGATCGACCGCATACGACAGAGTTTCTTACCCTTCCTCGATCTGTGTCGTCAGCACCACACTGCTGTGCGTCTCGGAGTGAATCATGGTTCTCTCTCCGATCGCATCATGAGCCGATATGGTGACACCCCGGCGGGTATGGTGGAGTCGGTGATGGAGTATCTGCGGATAGCCCGTGAGGTGGATTTCCGCGATATTGTGATCTCTATCAAGGCTTCGAACACGGTGGTGATGGTGGAGACGGTGCGTCTTCTTGTGGCTGAGATGGATCGGGAGGGTATGCACTTCCCGTTGCATCTCGGAGTGACTGAGGCGGGTGATGCCGAGGATGGCCGCATCAAGAGCGCTGTCGGCATCGGTGCGTTGCTCCATGAGGGCATCGGCGACACGATCCGTGTGTCGCTGAGCGAGCCCCCGGAGAATGAGGTGCCGGTGGCTATCGAATTGCGATACTATGTGTGCCGTCGTGCCGAGGCCCCGCAGGTGGAGACTCCGAGCGGTGTGCTCCCCGGTGCTTCGCGTGATTATGCCGACAAGTCGCTGCCTCTCCGGGAGTTCTCGATCGAGGATGCCCGTATGTTGGGCGAGTTGGCTGCCGAGATCGACCGCTATGTGGCTGACGGCGGCAAGAACCCGGTGCTGATGAAGATAGCCTACGATTGTGATGACCTCGACCGGCTCCGCATCCGGGCGGGTGCCGATTTCGGCGCTTTGCTTCTCTCCGGTTATGGCGAGGAGATCAGCGTAGAGGATCCTCATTTCGACCGGGAGACTCTCGACCGCTTGGCTTCGGACATCATGCAGGCTGCCCGTCGCCGATTCTATAAGACGGAGTTTATCTCGTGTCCCGGTTGCGGCCGCACCCTCTTTGACTTGCAGTCGACTCTTCAGGATGTGAAGCAGGCTGTCTCATCGCTTGGGATCAGCGGACTGAAGATCGGAGTGATGGGTTGTATCGTCAATGGTCCCGGTGAGATGGCCGATGCCGACTATGGCTATGTCGGCGCCGGACCCGGCCGCGTCAGCATCTACCGCAACAAAGAATTGGTGATCAAAAATATACCCACTGCCGAGGCACTCCCCGCACTGCTCGACCTGATCCGCACAGAGCGTGGCGCCAACCTTGCCGATTAATAGAAATATCCAAATGGAACTTAGCGATTATATCAATAGCATTGGGCATCTGCCCATAGATTCCGAAGAGTTGCTTAAAACTGCGATTAAAGAGGTCTGTTATCCCAAGGGGCATTGTCTGCTCCATGAAAATATCAAAACATACAAGGCATACGTCATCAAAGAGGGTATCGCTCATGCCTATGCCATGAAGAATGGGAAATCCGTGACTTTCTGGATCGGTCAGGAGGGGGATATCATTTATCCCGGACAGACTATAAATTATCAAGGCGGCGAATATGGCACTGTCGAACTCTTGGAAGATTGCATCCTGTATGAACTCGATCTTAACAGGCTCAAAGAACTCTATGACCAGGACATTCATTTGGCTAATTGGGGAAGATATGCGGCTGAAAGAGAAAGTATTGAGCTTGAGAAGAAGATAATCTCCCGTCAGTTCAAAAATTCATTGGAAAGATATGAGGAGTTGCTTAACGAAGCTCCGCAGATAGTCAGAAGAGTGCCCCTATATATTATAGCATCATATTTGAACACATCGCAGGAAAATCTCAGCAGGATCCGCCGTAAGATAAAATAATTTCTTAGCAAAAGTCAAAAGATATCGATACAGCCATATCTAACTTTGCGATTATTTTTTTAACAAAGAAAGATATGGATATAATTAAAACAAGAGTGCTTTTAGTTGCCCTATCTCTATCTATTGTAGAGTTTGCGTTTGGGGATACTGCACCCCGAGCCCAATCTTATAATGGAGATGGGAATAAGGAAGCAACGGCCGCATCAAGAGTCTACGCTTTCCGAGCGGCGAGTGATCCGGCCGGACTTTTCGACCTTTCAAGCGAATGTGATGAAACGATGCAGTGGAAAGGCGAGCAGTATTGGTTGCCTACTGCCGGTTTTAAGTATGGCGATCGCATCTATGGTATCAGTGCCCTGTATATGTACGACACCATGTACATAGACAGAATGGATTACGATATCAGCACAGGCGAGATGACCTACAGCGAATCCATGGATAATAATCCGGCGCATGCCGCTATGACTACAGTCTACGATCCGAATCTTAATGAGGTATATGCATACACATATACTGAAGATATGGAAGGCTATATGTTCAATAGGCTGGAGCCTGATTCGTTTGAATTTATCAAGTTGAATGATAATGTGCCTATCGATGATGTTTGTCTCGCCATGGCTTATGATGAGCATAGAGGCTATATCGTGGGCATTACTACAGATTCTCGCCTCGTAAAGGTGAATCAGTCTACAGGTATTGGAACAACTCTTGCACATCTGAATATAGTTCCGGATACATATACCACATCTATGGCATATTGTCCCGACACCAATAGCTATCTATATCAGATGATCGATCAGGAGGGTGTGCCATCGATGGTGGTGATAGATGCAGATACATACGAAATTACATCTCAAAAGAAGTGGCCGGATGGAGAGGTAAGACAGTACACAGTGATGTATTCCACTGCTGCCCTGTTCGGCGATACATACCCTGCCGCTCCCGTGATATCAGGTTTTGCTTTTGATGGCCCCGCTTTGTCGGGAACTCTTCGTGTCACAGCTCCGACACAATTGTTGGATGGAAGTGCATTGCAATCTGCCGTCTCTCTTGAGCTGGCTATAGACAATGAAGTATCCCAATCATGCGAAAATGTGCAGCCGGGAGCTGAGGCGGTGTTCAATGTCGAGAATCTTGCCGAGGGTATGCATATTTTCAGTGTCAGAGCTTCGGCTGATGGCAAAAACAGCTCTTGGTCTAAAGCTAAGAAATTTGTCGGTTATGACAGCCCTAAAGTGCCGGCTAATGTGCGCATCGATGGCGATAGCGCATATTGGGACAAAGTGTCTGAAGGTGAATCTGATGGTTATATCGATGTTGCTGACGTAGAATATGAGGTGAGCCTCAATGATAATATTATCGGCACCACTTCTGACAATAATATGATATTGACCTTCCCCGAAATGTTTACCGACAATCAAGTTTCGGTGGTAGCTGTATCACACGGCAAAAGAAGTCAGCTCGGAGTCTCTGAAGTCGTGTCAAGAGGTCTTATCGCCCCGGGTGAAACTATCGAGCCTTCTGAAAATGAATGGAAATGTTTCGAAATCTCAGACAATGATAATGATGGCCTTACTTGGGAATATGATTATTATTTAGGCACATATTATAGCGCCGATCGATCGGATGAGGGTGAGGCCGACGACTTGATGGTGCTGCCTGCTTATAAGATCGAGGATGCTGGCAAACGTCATATCCTCAGCTTCAATATCGATGTAGAGGGCGATCGTGATGCTCATATCAAGATATATCAAGGTGCTACTCCCGATCTCTCAGCGATGACTCCAATCAGCGATGACATCTACAAGAATGGTGAGAATGAAGGGAGCAAAGAGATGTATGTCATCCCCGCTACTGAGGGAAAATGCTACATCGCTTTCCAACTGCTCTCTAAATGTTCGCTTTATCTGGAAAGCTTTACTCTCTCTCAGACAGATGCTTTAACGTCAGCCCCCGACAATGTAACCGACATAACCGCAAAAGCGGATGAAACGGGCCAACTTATTGCCGAGGTCGGGTTTACTCTTCCGGTTAATGCTATCGATGGAACTGCTTTGGATAGCCAAGTAGAGGTGCTTGTCAAATCAGATGTGGAGGAAGTAACCATAGTTGGCAATCCCGGCGATCGCAAGAATGTAACCATTAATGTGCCCGAGGGATTGAGTCGAATACTTATCAAGACAAAGAATGGCTCGGATTGTTACACTGATCCGGTGTTTGCCGGCGTCGATTTGCCCAAAGCTGTCGAGAATGTTTCCGACCAAGTTTCTGACGATAATCTTTCGGTTACTCTTAGTTGGGATGCCCCGACTGTGGGTGTAAATGGTGGATATATAGACCCTGCCTCATTGTATTACAACGTGTCTGTTTACGACCCGGAAGAGGGATGGGTTCAGGTATCGGATGACCTGTCGGCCACTCAGTTCTCATATACTATGCCCGAAGGCTCGAAGTATGACGCTTATGAGTTCTATGTCGCTGCCGGTAATTCAGTCGGTCTGTCAGATGATGTGGCTGTATGCACTGTAGCTATGGGTGAACTTTATAATCTCCCGTTGAAGGATTATATGGAAGATGGAGGCTCGGTGGGACCATTGCTGCAGATGGGTGGCGATGAATACCAAGCTTCTTGGACTACTTCGATACCTGAATGGTATGATGAAGCCGCTGCTGAAATTGATGACTATATCGCCGTGTGCGTGAATTATTATGACAAGCCTACCAAGGGTTCTTTGATCTTCCCGAAGTTTAAGCCCGTAGGCGGCGAGAAGATTATGACTGCTTATAAGTTCTTCTTTGGCGAGAAAACTCCCGATTTTAAATTATATGTATTGTCACCGGGCGACAACAAGACCTTATTGGCAGATGTCAAGGCGAGTGATGTGACCCCCGGATATCAGACCATCAGAAACTTGGTTCCCGATAATTTAAAAGATTCTCCTTGGCTTCAAATTATGCTCGAAGTCGATTTTACCGGCAGTGAACAGTTCTTGATATTCCCCTCCTATGCTATTACTGCCGCTTTCGACCATGATGTGGCTGTCAGCAAAATATCCGGCCCCGCCACTTTATTGCTCGGTGAAGATGGTAAGTTCAAGGTGGAGTTAGAGAATGTCGGCTATGAAGATATCAGCCTGCCTGATATGAAATTCTATGCCCGTTCTGGCGAGGAGGTATTGGCCGATGGCTTTATCTCACCAAGCAACTCGCAGATAGAGATATTACACCCCGGAGATATTTGCTCTTTCGATTGTGGTATTTCGCTCGACGATCCCCGATATCTCGGCGCTGTAGAACTCTGTGCTCAAGCGCTGAATGACGATAAGGATCTCGATAATAATGTCAAGCCCTCGTCTATGGTCCTTTCTAATAATTGCATCCCTGTGGTGACTGACCTTACCGCTCGTTCTTCAGAGGATGGTGTGTCGCTCTCTTGGTCTCAACCTGAGATCGGAGATGTGTTGGAGGGCTTTGAAAATTGTGCTCCTTTCTCAGACTCTAATTCTCTCGGCGATTTTGCAAATATAGATAACGATGGAGAATATACATACGGCTATGCCTTCCCTTATCATACTCAAGGCACCAACCCCACCGGCTGGGTCGTTTGGGATAAAGAGACTGTCCTTGCAGCTGATTACAATGACTACTATCTCCCGGCTTCGGGCGAAAGAGTGGCTGTGGCATTGGCTCCCTGTTTCTATGAGGATGCTGATGATTGGCTTATCTCCCCGAGAGTGAAGCCCGGCTCGCAAGTCAAATTCAAGATGGCAGGTGGCACCGATTATTCTACTGAAACTGTCGAAGTGCTGGCCTCTTCTTCCGATCGAGAGATGGATTCTTTCGAATCGGTGGAGTTCGTTACTGTCGATAATATGGAGTGGTCTGATAAAACTGTTCAACTCCCTGAGAATGCCAAGTATTTCGCACTGAGATATTGCTCGAACTCTCGTGGCTGTCTTGTGATGATTGATGACATCGAGTTTACCCCCGCCACTGCCGATGCCATATTTACCGGATATGATATCCTCAGAAATGGAAATCAGATTCTGGAAAATGTGGATGCCGATTGCTCGATGACTGATATGGAGGGTGATTACGATGACTTATACCGAGTTCGCCCTGTATTTACTCTTGAGGGTGAAACTCTTAGAGGATTTCTCTCGAATACAGCCTCTGCCCAAAGCTCGGAAGTGGCAGGCATATCTGCCGATAGATGTCATGTTTATGGCAAGAAACAGCAGATTGTCGTCAATGGTGCTGTCGGACTCAAAGCCTCTATTTATACTGTCGATGGTATAGCCCTGAAGAGGGTCGATGTAGTCAATGATATAGAATACATTGACATGCCTTCCGGAATATATATTGTTAAGGTTGGAGATGTGGTCTCTAAGGTTATGGTGCATTAGAGCGATTCTCTGATGATTGAATTGCAGTCCTGTCGGTGACGATAGGACTGCTTTTTTAGCATAAATCAAATTTATATTCGATTCCTTTTATTATATTTGTGACATAAAACTTAATGCTTTAAAAACTCAACTTAATATGAAATTTTTTGGTAAAAAAGTAGGTCTAATGGCTGTCGCTATTATGTCGTCGGTCGCTACTTTTAATGTTTCTGCAGGCAATGGTGTAAAAGTGGAGCATTTGGGAACAAACAACACTATTGTAAGGGTAAATGCTCCTGGTAAATACATTATTCTCCCTGTTCAGGAGTCAAATGATGAGGCAGTGGTCAATGTCGTGGTAAATGGAAAACTCGAGAAGACGCTGAATGTGCGTCTGGCTAAGTCGAAGGTTGACTACAAGGTGCCTCTGAATATTGAGAGTTATGCCGGCAAGGATGTGGTGCTGAATGTTATTACTTCCCAGGGCCGTTCTTCGGTGAGAGAGGCTAAGGAGGATGCTTGCTGGCGTGACATTACAGTTGCCGATAGTTTCGATACCACCAATCGTGAAAAATTCCGTCCGTTGTATCACCATACACCCCTTTATGGCTGGATGAATGACCCCAATGGCATGTTTTATAAAGATGGCGTATGGCATCTTGCCTTCCAGTGGAATCCTTATGGCTCGAAATGGCAGAACCTCTCGTGGGGACAATCGACCAGTCGCGACTTGATCCATTGGACCACACAGCCCGATGCCGTAATTGAGCCTGATGGCCTCGGCATGATATTCAGCGGCAGTTCAGCCATCGACTCCACCAATAGCGCCGACTTCGGTAAGGATGCTGTCGTGGCTATGTATACGTCGGCTGCTACAAGCCAAATCCAAAGCCTCGCTTGGAGTGAGGATGGAGGCTATTCTTACAAAAAATATTCCGGCAACCCCACCTTTACTCTTGAGAGCGAGGCTCGTGACCCGAATATGTTCTGGAATGATGAGAAAAAGGAATGGGTGCTCGTGCTCGCTCATGCTCTGGATCATGAAATGCTGATTCTCACCTCTCCCGACATGAAGCAGTGGACTCTTCAGAGCCAATTCGGTAAAGGCCTCGGCGCCCAGGATGGCGTCTGGGAGTGCCCGGATCTGTTCAAATTGCCTGTCGTGGGATCTGATCAAGAAAAATGGGTGCTTATCTGCAACCTTAACCCCGGCGGCATCTTCGGCGGAAGTGCTACACAATATTTCGTCGGCGATTTCGACGGCAAGACTTTCACTCCCGATCTCGATGCTGAGGGTAAGGTGCCTACCAAATGGCTCGATTATGGCAAGGATCATTATGCAACTGTCAGCTTCAGCGATGCTCCCGACGGCCGTCGCACCGTGATCGGCTGGATGAGCAATTGGCAATATGCCCCGGAAGTGCCTACTATGCAGTATAGAAGTGCTAACACTCTCCCTCGTGAGGTTGGCCTCTTCGTCGGTGAAGATAATCAGGTGTATGCTTCGTCTACACCCTCTCCCGAAGTTAATGCCATCAGAGGCAAGATCGTTTCTTCCGCTGCAGGCAAGAGTGTAGGCAAGAAGGAAAAGACATTCTCTCTCCCGACCTCCAATGATGGAGCTTGCGAAATTGTGGCTGAGTTTGAGGCTCGCAAGGCCGATAGGGTGATGATGACTCTATCCAATGTCAATGGGGAGAAGGTGGTGATGACTTATAACACCGCCGAGAATACTTTCTCGTTCGACCGTCGCTCAAGCGGTATCGTGGATTTCAGCCAGGATTTCCCGGCTGTAACTTGCGCCCCCACTCACACTAAAGATGGAAAACTGAAACTCAGAATCTTTATCGACCGCTCAAGTATTGAAGTCTTCGAGAAGGAGGGTAAGTTTGCTATGACCAATCTGGTATTCCCCAATGTGCCATATTCCACACTCAGTGTGTCGGCTCAAGGCGGCAATGCTAAAATGACTAATCTTAAGGTTTATTCTGTCAATTTGTGATGAAGAAGTTCTTAACTTTATTTTTGCTCTCATGTGTTGCTATGGGCGTGAAGGGCGAGGAGACGAAACTCTATCAGGAGCCTTATCGTCCGCAATACCATTTCACACCTGTCAGCAGGTGGATAGGTGATCCTTGTGGCGCTCTGAAATTTAACAATAAGTATATGGTGTATAGTTGGGGCGGTGTCGAAAGTAAGGACCTCGTCTATTGGACTGAACTCAACGACCATGCCATAACGGGTGTGCCCAAAGGGATCGCCACTTTCACCGGAAGTGTAGTCGTCGACAAGGAGAATGTCGCCGGCTATGGCAAAAATGCCATGATTGCCGCTTTCACATCATACGATGAGCAGACCAAGAAGCAATCGCAGAGCATAGCCTTCAGCCGCGACAATGGCGTGACCTATCAATATTATGACCTTAATCCAATCATAGATATATGGAGCACTGAGTTCCGCGACCCGACCATCATCCCTGATCCCACCACCGGAGGATGGGTGATGCTCGTAGCCAAGGCCCTGGAAAAGAAGATCGCTTTCTATGGCTCTAAGGACTTGAAACATTGGGAATGGCTGAGCGATTTCGGCCCTCTGGGAGATTCCGAAAAATCATGGGAGTGCCCCGATATGTTCCAACTCCCGGTCGAAGGGTCTGATCAGAAGAAGTGGGTCATGGTAGTGTCGATCAACTGGGCTCGCGAACAGTATTTCATCGGCGATTTTGATGGTACTAAGTTTATCCCCGACACTACTATCCAATATCCCCGATATGTCGATGATGGCCTTGACTATTATGCCTCTCGTGTGTTCCAAGATTTTGATGATCCCAAGAATGACGATGTCTATACTATCGGCTGGGTGAATACATGGGATTATGCACCTACTGCTCCATCGGAATGGGGCAAAGGTATTTGGTCTCTACCTCGCAAACTGTCGCTCTATAAGTCTGCCGATGGTTTGAGATTGAGACAGACTCCGGCACCCGCTTTGGAGAAACTTCGCGGCAAGAAATCTTCTCGTTCTATGAGAGTAAAAGCCGGCACAACTCAACTCTCGGACATCTCTAAGATGGGGAATACCTACGAGTTGCATCTTAATCTCAAGGACTATGGCAGGGATGTGTTCGGCATAAATTTCTGCGAAGGTAGTGGCAGAAAAGTCACCTTGACTTATGACAATAGCTCTCGCTATCTTGTGCTCGACCGCACAAATTCAGCCGACAAGGAGATACCTAAGTTCGACAGACTATCATACGTTAAAATCCCGGGAGATAGCGGCAACTTGAAACTCACTGCATTTGTCGATAAGTCGACCATCGAGATTTTTGTCAACGATGGAGAGAAGGTGTTGACAATGCTGACATTTGCCGCAGACAGTCAGACGGGAGTCAGTGTCTTCTCGACGCTCGGCAATACCGGACTCTCCTACGAGGCATGGCCTCTGAAGTCAATTTGGAGTAATGTAAAAAATCAATAATGGTAAGATAGAGCCCTGTGACAGGGTATATAGGTAAATTTGATTAGAGGCTGCATCAAGATTTCTCTTGATACAGCCTCTTTTTTTGGATGAGTTTCTTATTGGTATTCGCTATAGCATCCGCTATCATAGCGATTTAATCGTGTTTTGTCAAGAATATCATTTGAGCGACCATTCGACGCCGTTCTTGGTGTCTTTGACGTCGAAACCGAGTTCGGCGAGTTTGTCGCGGATAAGGTCAGAGGTAGTCCAGTCTTTGTTTTGCTTGGCATTGGCGCGAATCTGCATCAGCAAATCCACTGCACCCTCGTAAGGGGCAAGGTTAGCTGCCGATTCGTTGTTGCTCAGTTTGACGCCGAGCACCGCGCCGAGCATCTCTTCGAATGCTTTGCGCATGCTGTCGATGTCTGCCTGCGAGAGACGAGTATTGCCATCGGCGGCTGAGTTGATGATCTTGGCAGCTTCGAAGAGGTGGGCTATCACCATCGGCGTGTTCAGATCGTCGTCGAGAGCATCCTGGCATAGCTTCATATAGTCGGGCACTTCGACAGTCGAGGTCTCAGCCGGCGCGAGCGACAGTAGGCGTGCGTATGCCGATTGCATCTTCTGCAAGGCCTTCTCAGCGGCTTGCAAAGCCTCGTTGGAGAAGTCAACGGTGCTGCGATATTGTGCCTGCAAGATGAAGAACCGGATCACCATCGGTGCGTAGGGACGCTCCAACAGCGGGTGATCTCCCTTGAAGAACTGCTCGAGGGTGATGAAATTGTTGTAACTCTTGCCCATCTTCTTGCCGGCTATGGTGATCATGTTATTGTGCATCCAATAGCGCACGGTCTCATGACCCTGAGCGGCAACACTTTGGGCTATCTCACACTCATGGTGGGGGAACATCAGGTCCATACCGCCGCCATGGATATCGAAAGTGTCGCCCAGATATTTGCGCCCCATGGTAGAGCACTCGAGGTGCCAGCCGGGGAATCCTTCGCTCCAGGGTGAAGGCCAGTGCATGATATGCTCAGGCGCCGCCTTCTTCCAGAGGGCGAAATCCAAGGGATTGCGCTTCTCCTGCTGACCATCCAGCTCGCGAGTAGTGTTGAGCAGGTCGTCAATATTGCGACCCGACAACTTGCCATAATGATGGTCTTGATTATACTTGGCTACATCGAAATAGACCGATCCGCAGCTCTCGTAGGCATATCCCGCTTCGAGAATCTTCTTGATATATTCGATCTGCTCGATGATATGACCCGAGGCGTGTGGCTCGATCGATGGGGGGAGCACATTGAGTGCCTCCATATCGCGATGGTAGCGATTCAGATAATATTGCACCACCTCCATCGGCTCCAACTGCTCGAGTCGTGCCTTCTTTGCCACCTTGTCTTCACCCTCATCGGCATCATGCTCCAAGTGGCCTACATCGGTGATGTTGCGCACATAGCGCACCTTATACCCGAGCCATTGCAGGTAGCGATAGAGCACATCGAAGGTGATGGCAGGACGTGCATGACCAAGGTGTGCATCGCCATAGACAGTAGGCCCGCACACATACATGCCGACATGCTCCGGATCAAGCGAGCGGAAGGGCTGCTTGGTGCGTGTCAGCGTGTTATAGATCATAAGTGAATGATCTTTCATATTCGGTCTTCGTTTTTTTAGTTGTTGTAGATCTTGCCGGGACGATTGGAAATCTCACCGAATTGTGACTCATATTTCTTCACATTGTCGGTAAGAGCCATAAGGAGTTTCTTGGCGTTCTCGGGGCTCATGATGACACGGCTCACCACCGGAGCCTGGGGCATGCCGGGAGCGGCGAAGATGAAATCGATCAGGAACTCACTGGCGCTGTGGCCGATCATGGCGAGGTTGGTATATTTGCCATCAGCTATCTCGGGACGTAGTTGGATCTGCAGTTGATTCTCGTTTTTGTTATTGTTTTCCATTTTCGTTTGAACTTTTAATTTGTTTCTGAATGCGAAGTTAGTGATTTTAGGCGAATTTCACAAATCGGAGGGCTCGTTTGATGTAACGATTTCGATTTTGCCATCCGCCATGTTGATGACACGGTCGGCGATACTGCTCACTGAGGGGTCGTGGGTCACGATGACAAATGTGTGATGGAGACGCTGTCGGAGGTCGGAGATGAGGGCGCGGATTTCGTCGCGATTGCGCGAATCGAGGCTCCCGGTCGGTTCGTCGGCAAAGACCACACTCGGGCGGTTGATCAGCGCTCGCGCTATGGCTACTCGCTGACATTCACCGCCGGAGAGCTGTGAGGGCTTATGGTCGGCACGCTCTTTGAGTCCGAGCATCTTGAGAAGTTCGAGGGCTCGAGCGGTGGCTGCTCGCTTAGATTCTCCGGCAATCAGCGCCGGCATCGCCACATTCTCGGCAGCGGTAAATTCAGGTAGCAACTGATGGTTCTGGAACACAAAACCGATATTGCGGTTGCGGAACTCGGAGAGTCGGCGGTCGTTGAGACTGCTCACCTCGACACCATTGTAGATGACGCTGCCGGAGTCGGCGCTGTCGAGAGTGCCGGCGATCTGAAGGAGGGTGGTCTTGCCGGCGCCGCTGGGCCCGACTATCGATACGATCTCGTTTTCTCCGATGGTGAGGCTCACATCTTTGAGCACTCGCAGCGAACCATACGATTTGTTGATATTTTTCAGTTCTATCACTTTATTTCCGTCTTTAAGGGTTATTATCTATTCTGTTTGAAGCGTTGTCGCTTATTTGGAGGTTTGCTTCAGAAGGTCGCGGATCACTCTTGAGGCCAGCATTATGCCGAATATAGCGGGGATGGTGGCGAGAGTGCCGTAGGAGCTGCGTTTGTTCTCTTGGTTCAGTTCGATCACTGAGGAGTGTACGGGGCGTTCGGTGCTTGCCACAGTGAGGAGTCGTCGGCGTAGTCCGAGGCGTTTCAGCCGTTGGCGCACGGCGCGTGCCAGCCCATCTTCGCGAGTCTCCCAGAGGTCGAAATATCCCACTTGGGTCGGGTCGAATCTCCCTCCGGCACCCATCGAGGTGATCACCGGAATTTTGTGAGTAAGACAGTGGGCGATTAGTGCTACCTTCGGCGCCACCGTGTCGATGGCGTCAATCACATAGTCATAGCCGGGGCTGAGCAGAGTGTCGATACCCTCTACGGTGAGATATTCCATGCGGGGGGTCACCTCGATCGCCGGGTTGATGTCGCGAAATCTCCGGGCGAAGAGCTCGACTTTCGACTCTCCGATCGTTGTGCGGGTGGCGATGAGTTGTCGGTTGAGATTGCTTATATCCACCTTGTCGGAATCGACCAGGGTGAGATGTCCTACACCCGAGCGTGCCAGCATCTCGGCGGCATATCCGCCGACACCGCCGACACCCACCACGAGCACTCGTGCCGTGGCAAGTCGTGCCACACCCTCCGCGCCGATGAGCCGACGGGTGCGGTCGTTCCACATATCCTCTTCGGCGACTCCTTCGGTCGCCTTCTCTTTCTCTATATCCTTCTCTTGCATGGTCTGATTATATGCTGTCGTCATTGCTCTGCATCCGTATGCGCCATGGCGTGGGGTGCAGATTGTTGGCGCGATTGCCGATATTCTTTACAAATCCCAATCTGTGTCCGAGGTAGGTGACTACAGTGTAGCCGCGTGGCGACCCTGCGGGGAGTGTTATTGCTTCGTGGCGCAGATAGGAGAGTGCCGTGTCGCGGTCGAGTTCGACTTCGGGGTATTCACCGACGGCGAACCTGACTGAGAGGGGACTCTCGGGCGCCGGGAGGGTTACCTTCCCTTTGGTAGTGGTGGTGGGGATGCCGTCGAGGATGACATGGGTATGGCGGGATATCTCGCGGAGCACCTTGGCGCGCTGGGGGCGGGAGCCCGATCCCGGCTTGCGAACCACGGCGGCAAAAAGCCCTTCGCCGCGGGTGAGGTGGGGCATAAAGCGGAGTGCCGGATAGGGGGAGTCGATGGCGGCACCGATGCCCCATTCCTCCGGAAGGTGCAGGTCGATAGGCTCCATCCCCAAGTCTTCGATCAGGTAGCGGAGATTCTCCTCATCTTCGCTGCGATTGAAGGTGCAGGTGGAGTATATCAGATAACCCCCGGAACGTAGCGCTTCGACGGCGTTGGCGAGGATATAACGCTGAAGTTCAGCGCATTGTCTCACTAATACGGGACTCCATTGCGCCACGGCATCCTCATCCTTGCGCATCATCCCCTCGCCCGAACAGGGGGCATCGACTGCCACCAAGTCGAAGACCTCCGCCACCTTGGAGAAGCAGGATGTGTCGCTATTGGTGATCAGGATGTCGGGATATCCCCATTTCAGCAAGTTCTCTTTCAGCGGGCCGACGCGTCGCGAGGTGTATTCGTTCGCCACTAAGGTGGCGCCATCGCCCAGGGCGTTGAGCATCGAGGTGGACTTACCGCCCGGGGCGGCACACAGGTCGAGTGCCAGTGTATCTGACGGCAGTGTGTGCTCGGTGATGAGTCGTGAGACTATCGTCTCGTAGATCATCGATGAGGCATCTTGCACGTAGAACACTCCGGCATGAAGCAGCGGATTGAGCGTAAAAATGCTGCGCTGTGGCAGATAATAACCGCTGTCACACCACTTCACTTTCTCCAATTCGCCATATCCCAACAGGGGCGGATCGATAGGTTTCCGCTTGTTGAGTTTGATGCTCACCGAGGGTGATTCTGCCATGGCTCGCACGAAGGCATCGAGGTCGATGCCGGGGAGTCCGGCTATGCTGTCGATAAATTCCGTTGAAATCATAACGCAAATTTACAAAAAAATGCTTAATTTTGTGTATGAAAGTTCAAACCGCGCTTTATCTGATACCGGTCGAAATCAGCGAGCAGTCTGCCGAATATGCAATTCCGGCGGGCAATATGCAGATAGTCAATGAATTGCGAGTTTTTATCGTGGAGAACCTCCGCACGGCTCGTCGTGCCTTGCGACGTTGGAATCGATCGTTCCCCATCGATGAGTGCACGTTCTATGAACTTAATGATCACACTCCGGCACAGGAGATACCCTCCTATCTCGATGCGTTGAGACGTGGCGAGCCTGTCGGTGTGATGAGTGAGGCAGGGTGTCCGGCAGTTGCCGACCCGGGTGCCGATGTGGTGGCTATCGCCCAGAGCGAGGGACTCAAGGTGGTGCCTCTCGTCGGCCCTTCGAGCATCATCCTCTCGCTGATGGCTTCCGGCTTCAATGGACAGGGGTTCGCTTTCAATGGCTACTTGCCGGTCCGTGATGAGGAGAGAACTCGTGCGCTGAAGGATCTCGAGGAGAGATGCCGACGACTCGGTCAGACCCAGATCTTTATCGAAACGCCATATCGCAATAATCGCCTTATTGCCTCGCTCGCCGCTACTCTCCGCCCCGACACTCTGATCTGCGTGGCGTGTGACATATCCGACCCCGATAAGGAGTCGATCGTCACTCTCCCCGCCGCGAAGTGGAAACATAATAAAACCGATTACGACAAACGTCCCGCCATATTCCTGATGCACCGTCAGCAGAAATGATGCCGATAATTTATTGGAATATATTTCTAAAGGACACGTTCTAATGCCCCGAACTCTGAATCAGATGGAAAGATCTGCCAAAAATATTATCTCGGATATCGAGCTCACCGATGATGAGCGTCGCCTCTCGGATATCGATGTCGCTACCCGTTTGCATTACATCTCGTTTGCTTCCGGCTCGAGCGGCAATAGTTGCTATGTCGGCAATAAGGATGGTGGGGTAGTGATCGATGCCGGTATTCGTGCCGATCATATCCGCGATATTTTGCAACAGAACGGGGTGCCGATGAGCAGGGTGAAGGGCTTGATACTCACCCACGATCATAGCGACCATGTGAGATATTCCTACAACTTGCTGCGGGAGAATCGTCACTTGTCTCTCTATTGCACGCCTCGTGTGCTCAATGGCTTGTTGCGTCGTCACAGCATCTCGAAGCGCATCAAGGAGTATCATACCCCTATCTTCAAGGAGATCCCCTTCAAGGTGGCAGGGATGGAGATCACAGCCTTCGATGTGCCTCACGATGGCTCGGACAATATGGGCTTCTCGATCAGATATGATCATCATCATTTCGTGCTCGCTACCGACCTGGGAAGTGTCACCGAGCGTGCCCGATACTATATGACGCAAGCCAATTACTTGGTAATTGAGGCTAATTATGATGCCGATATGTTGCGCCGTGGCAGTTATCCGGAGTATCTGAAGGCTCGCATCGTGGCCGGCAACGGCCATTTGGACAATGTGGAAACGGCGCGGTTCCTGAGCGAGATCATCAATCCTGAGTTGAAATATATCTTCCTATGCCATCTCAGCAAGGATAACAACAATCCCTCGATTGCGCTGAAGGTGGTGAGGGAGGCGCTGCAAGCCCAAGGCGTCACCGTCGGCAATGCCGAGAACACACTCGCCGACCGCCGTGCCGATGTCCAGCTAATGGCTCTCCCACGCTTCAACGCCACCCCCCTCTTCCATTTCCTGTAAGGAACGCGCTCTAAGTGCCCTAAAAGATTTTACTCTTTTTTTACTCTTTTTCAAAATATTTGCATACCTTTGCATCATATTTTGTTATTAAAGTTGTGAATACAATCTTTTATAATGGTAAGTCGCTGAGTCTTAGTCTGATGGCGGCTCTTGCACTTTGCTCCTCTTGCAGCGGCGGCAAGTCTGATTCGCAGACAGTTGTCGCTACGGAGGATTCTGCCGATGTCGATTACTTTCATGCCGACAATGATATCGCCATGACCGTATGCAGCATCGCTGACGCTCTGAGAGTCGGCGAACCACTCGACACCACTGACTATAACTTCATGGGCGTGCTGACCGACGGCACCGGTCGCCCTCTCTACACCAACCTCAAGGGGGAGCCGGGAGTGTGGGATGTCGATGTGCTGTCGCGCACAAGTGTCGTGATCCGAAACACCGAGGTCGGTGACCTTCTCCCTGATGACTTGGAAAGATATATTACCGCTACTATGCAACTCTCGGCAGAACATCTCATCGACTCGCTCGAATATCATGGTGCCGAAGGGGCTGAAACCAGCGTCTACGCATTCGATGGAGGCTTCCTCCGCATCGATGTCCGCAATACCTCCGCCGCCAACGGCATCGAGGGCTCACTCGTAAGCATCACCGCTTCCCGAGACTTGGTCCGACCTCACAGATTCTAATTCTTTAAGTGTTCTCGTTAATTTGTCCTTAGCCCTTCTGCTGCAAGGCGCGATAGGCTATGGCGTAGTCTTTGATCTGATGGACCATCGCCACCAAACCGTTCGACCGGGTGGGGGAGAGGTGCTCATGAAGGCCGATCTTGTCGATAAAGGTCAAATCAGCTTCCAAGATCTCATCAGGCGTGCGGTGATTATACACTCGCATCAAGAGCGCCACTATTCCCTTCACGATCAGAGCATCCGAGTCGGCGCGAAAGTCAATCGCTCCATCCGACGCCTCCTCGGCGTGGATCCATACTCGACTCTGACACCCCTCGATCAGATTTTCAGGCGTCTTCAGCGATTCCGGATATTCCGCCAGCTGATTTCCCAACTCGATGATATAGGCATAGCGATCCATCCAGTCGGGAAAGTCCTCAAATTCTTCGATTATCTCTTGTTGTACTTCACTTATTGTAGACATTTTGGTCGTTTTTTATTTTTTCAAATTTCAAAGTTAATGAATTTTCTTTAATATCCCTAACCTCCTGGCGATCTTCTTGCCACTTTTATCCATTATTGTGCCTTATTATACATTGGAATGCACTCTAATTTTCAACTTTTTGATGAAATATTTGGAGATTAATTTTTTTAGGGTTAACTTTGCATCGCAAAAGGAAGTTTAATGGACCCTTCGATGGGGTCTGTTATTTTTTTACGCATTATTTCAACTCATTATATACTCTTTTTTCTCTCGCTTTTGCATCTGTCGGAGGCATCCTGTCTCACTCGACGCCGGCATCGCGAGTCTTAAATTACGTATTAAGATATGGCTACTTACATGACCCAAGAGGGTTTCAACAAGAAGATGGAAGAGCTTAGAGCTCTTGAGGCTCAGCGTCCTGTCATCAAGCAGGCCATCGCTGAGGCTCGCGACAAGGGCGACCTCTCCGAAAATGCCGAGTATGACGCCGCTAAGGAGGCGCAAGGTATGCTCGAAATGAAGATCGCCAAGCTCAAAGAGCTCGTGGCTACTGCTCGCATCATCGATGATAGTAAACTCAACACCGACCAGGTCCAACTCCTCAACAAGGTGACTATCAAAAATGTAAAGACCGGTATGCAGATGGCTTATACCATCGTTACCGAGAGCGAAGCTAATTTCAAAGAGAATAAAATCGCTTCGACCACTCCTATCGCCAAGGCGCTGATGGGACACGCGGTCGGAGATGTGGTGAAGGTGCAAGTACCCGCCGGCATCATCGATTTCGAAATCATGAAGATCGAAATCTGATCGCCCTCGGGTCGCTTATACTTGTGATCCTCACTGCAATCCCCCCTTATATTCCTATATAAAAAACATCCCTTTTTACCTATATGCTCTGCATGGATATCATGCACTTGCGCTAAATCCTTTTAATCGTTATGACCATATTCTCAAAAATCATTGCAGGTGAGATTCCTTGTTATAAGATTGCCGAGAATGAGAAGTTCTTCTCTTTCTTGGATATCAACCCCGTGAATTGGGGACATACTCTGGTTGTGCCCAAACGGGAAACAGATTATATTTTCGACATCACCGATGAGGAGCTTGGCGAGATGATCGTTTTCGCCAAGAGGGTGGCTAACGCTCTCAAGAGCGTATTGCCCTGCCGCAAGGTGGGTGTGACTGTGCTCGGCCTCGAAGTGCCACATGCACATATCCATCTCGTGCCCCTGCAGCAGGAGGGTGACATGGACTTCAAGAAGAAGATCTCCGACCCCGATCCCGCCCGTATGGCTGAAATCGCCGCCAAAGTCGCTCAAGCCTTCCAAGCTCAAGCCTAACAGCCCAAGCCCCTCAAGGTCTATCCGGCTAATACCGAAAAGCCATCACTCAAATCATCAAGGAGGAGGTATCCACCCGGATACCCCCTCCTATCATTTTATATGATTTGTTCACATAGAGTGTTCTATCTATTATCCGAAGCGGGCTATAATCTTGTCTATCTGACCTGTGTAGTAGAAGGGAAGGTTGATTAGTCGGAAATCTTTCTAAAACATAGGCAACTTTGGCTCAAATTCTTTCTAAAGCATAGGCAACCGGTTGCTTTTCTAATGATGTGGCAGCAGTCAGAAGGGGAGTGGTATGCCATATAGTGGTATGTTCCTTACCCACACTTTTTGCCACGAACTTCAAGCAAAACCCACACTTTTTGTCTGAAATATTAAGGTTAGATTATGCCAATCCTGTGAGGTCGAATTTGTAAGTGACGTTTTCTGTCCTAT
>JBJEDL010000013.1:0-37932 GCA_051872035.1 Lepagella sp. | reverse complement strand
AGATCCGGACAAAGGTAACTAAAATTACCAGTATCCATTGCTAACTTTGTTGTTAATTTAACTTTTTTATAGAATAATGTTAACAAAATGTTAATTATGATTTGCGTTTCTAAAATTCAAGGGAACGTTGAAGTTACCAAAGTCCTACGGCCCCAAAAATTTAAGGAACGCGCTCTTAGCATTGGAGGTAGGGTGAACTGCATGAGAAAGAGGATAATGCACATTAGAGACAAAACGGGTGGACACCCCAAAAAGAGAACACACGCCGATGGGTCGGCATGAAAAATCGGGGGAGGGCATCGGGGTTAAACCCGACGCAGGGAGGACGGTCGTTGCCTCCGACAGCAATTAAATCATCTGATGAACACGCAGTTATATTCATATCGATGACTTTACCTTATTCTAAACAGAACCCGGGTATGGACAAAAGAGGGGGAGAGAATTAGGAGAGAAATTATAGTCCGTTTGCAAATATACACAAATTTTCACAAATAGAGGTGCTTATGTTGATTTTTTTGAGGTGTTTAGGTGAAAAAAATAGCACGGGACTTTTGCTTGGTCTCGGGCTATTATATGGGGATTTGCCGGAGGGGATTAGCGGCGGAATTTGCGGGTTATGGTGTAGCCCTCTTCGGTGTGGAGGCGGAGGAGGTAGAGGCCGGGGGTGCGGTCGGTGGCGTCGTAGGTGGTGAGACCTCGCTTCCATTGGGCATC
Source organism: Lepagella sp. (assembly GCA_051872035.1). GTDB lineage: Bacteria > Bacteroidota > Bacteroidia > Bacteroidales > Muribaculaceae > Lepagella. The sequence continues at coordinate 37,218 of JBJEDL010000013.1, read as the reverse complement.
CAAGAGGCGGCCTTCTATGTCAAGGAGCTCTACACCGACTATGGGCTCTTCACAGGCGAAGGTGATTTCGCCATTTTCCATCTTGAAGGTTACTTCTTTGAGATATTGGATTTCGTTGATGGCACTCATGTCGGGGAGTGTGCCTTCGGTGAGTCCCTGGAAGTAGATGGATACGGGGATGTCGCCTTGTGCATCCTGGAATACGGCGTCGGGGACTGAGATTTTGATTTTGTGGGTGCCGGCTTCGAAGGCTCCAAGGCGGATTATGCGGTTGTCGATTACGTCGCCGGGACACCAGTTGCTGAATGATTGCCAAGCTTGGTCGCTCTTGGATGTCCAGCCGTAGATGCCGTTGGCTTGGGTGTTGTATTTGCGGAATGGTTCGCAGCTTTGGCGACCCGGTTTGTAGGTGAGCACGAGTTCGTCGTCGATGTATACGTAGTGCCATCGGCGGTTGTATTCTTCGCCACCAGCGTTGGCGCCATGGTTGGAGGTGATGAGGCAGATGAGGCCGTCAGCCACGTTTTCGGGGACGTCGAAGGTGAATGTGCGTTCGGTTTTGCCGAGTTCGTCGGTGGCAGTGGCGGTGTAGTTGTTGAGGTTGTAACGGCCGTCGTATTCGGGATGTTTCATGTAAATAGGCACGAAAACGTCGATGTTGTTACCCTCCATTGGGTCTTCGGGGCATACGAAGTCGAGAGTTCCGGAGAAGACGTCGTTGCGGTCGGCACATCCTTCGATTTGCTGATTGGCGGCGTATGGTATGCCGAAGAGTTCGAATTCAATCCAATAGTCGTAGATGGCGCGGAGGTCCATGTCATGCATCAGGTAACCGAGGTTGTCGACTACGTAGGAGTATGGCACGGAGGTGGGGTATTTGTTTTTGTTCATGAAGGGGGTGATGAAGCGGCCCAGTTCGGAGCGGTGGATGTCTTCATCGTCGATGGTATATGATTCGCGGCCTTTGGGCACGAGTGCGAGGTTGATGTTGCCGATGCGGTCGTAGTTGTCGCAGAGGGCGCCGATGCGGACTTTCATCTCGGTGGTGGGGCCGAAGAAGTCGAGTTGCTCGTCGGTCAGGCGGATGGCATATAGTGAGTTGCGATGGCGCAGGATGCCGTCGTCGAGGTCGGCATCGAAGACGGTGCCGTTATAGCCGTCGTAGAAGACAACCTGGTCGAAGAGGCGCATGCTGCGGGGTTCCGGCTCTTCTTCAGCGAATACGGGGATGATTGCCGCCGACAAGAATAAGGGGAGTAATAATTTTTTCATAAGCGATATGGTTGGAATGTGGTTAATGAAATATTTTTTATCTGACAGAATGATTTGAGACTTCAAATTTACAAAAAAAAGCAGAAAACCCGACAATAAGTGGCAAATAATTCTTAAATTTGGGGGGTATTTAAGTGTAATAACCGGTCTGATATGCGCAAATTTTTGCTGATATTTATTTTTATGATTGCGGTGATGGCAGTGGTGGCATCGACGGAGCTTCGTCATGACTTTGGGGTTGTGTCGGGCGTCGGTGGAGGGGTGAGTCATCGTTTTTGGTTGCATGCAGAGGGAGATAAGTCGATGTCAATCATCGATATACGCACATCGTGCGGGTGTGTATCCGGGGAATGGGAAGAGCGTACGGCAGATCCGGGGGATAGTCTGTATGTGGATGTCAGGTTTGATCCGACGGGTCGTTATGGCTATCAGGAGAAGAGTGTGTACGTAGCCACGACTACGGGTCGCTATCGGCTTGATTTGGTAGCGCGAGTAGTGGCGAGCGACACGACTTTGCGACGCTACTTTCCTTATCGTCAGGGGGATGTATGTCTCTCTGTGGCGAGGGTGGAATTTGGGGGAGTTCAGCCGGGCGATTCGCCTGTGGAGATGGTGGAGGTATATAATGCGGGGTCTGACACGCTGAGACTGCGGGTCGAGGGGCCGCGCTGGCTGAAGGCGCATCATTGGCGCGACTTGCTGCCCCCGGGGGAGTCAGAGCCGATAGCCCTGCAGGCGCTCACCACTCGCCTCGTCGCCGACAGCCTGCTCTCGGGCACAACCCGAGTCGACACCCTCCGGATAGCGGGCGCCGGTCTTCCAGTCACCCTCACCATAGACTCAGTGATATGAATGCATAAAAGAAGAGCCTGCGGCGGGAACGCTGCAGGCTCGGGCGGAGAGGACGAGATTCGAACTCGTGGTAGGATTGCTCCTACGTCAGTTTAGCAAACTGGTGGTTTCAGCCACTCACCCACCTCTCCAGTATGTGTCACCACTTGCCTCGGCGCTTTTCGTTGACTTTGGTGTCGTCTTTTGCGCTTTTGGCTGTGGTTTGCGAGTGCAAAGTTAATTACTTTTTTTAATTCTGCAAAATCTTTTCTTTTTTTTTGTTAATTTTGTGGTCTGATTAGTTATTATGAGGGCTTTTCCGTCATATCTGCTTGCTTTTTTGTCGATCTTAGGCTCGACAACGCTCGTTATGGCCCAAAGTGATGAGGATGTTTATTCGCTTCCTCTTCGCGAGGATTGGTCGGAAGAGCATCAGGGTGTTCTCCCCTGGGAGTGCGAACAGAGCATCCCGGATATATATGACACGGAGAGCCGATGGCATGCGGAGTTGTCTACGGTGACCGGCATTAAGGCTCAGGATGAAGATGGCTATTCCTGTGTATTGACTTGTAATGAAGCGAATCGAGAGTATCGTCTTATATCCCCTCGAGTAGATATCTCGGGTGCGGAGGATGCCTCGCTGGTGTTCTATTATTATTACACGCCCAATGCGGCGGGCTTCAGGGTCGAAGTTGCCGCCAATGATCTGTCATTCACTGAGATCTTCAATGCCGATCTTGCTCAAGATCAGCGACATCGGTGGATACGTGTCGAACTTCCCTTGACAGACTTCGGCGAGAGCAATTATGTCAGAATAGCCTTCATCGGCTCCGCCCTGCGTGTAGCCAACTCATGTATCGCGTTAGACAATATATCGATCTCCAATCTCAAAGACCATGATCTCTCACTGATGTCGATGAGAGTGCCGAGCATGGTGTATGCCAACACGAAGTTGCGGATGGAGGTGACTCTTCGCAATAATGGCAGAGAACCGATCTATGCAGAAGATTATCGAGTCGGACTCTATAAGAATTATTACCTGATCAGCGAAACTCGGGGAGTGGATATCCCGGTCGATGGCGAGAAGGTGATCAATCTTTCGGACATACCATTAGTGGTCGATGATATGGGATGCCGGTATATGTCGGCGTTGGCCTATGAGATCGATCAGAACTTTGACGACAACTACAGCGAGCCTCAAGAGGTGGAGGTGGTGGTGACGGAACTTCCGGGAGTCCTGAATCTTCGTCAGGCATACGGCTATGCCGATCGCCCGTCGATTGCCTTGGAATGGGATGAACCGCAACGCCGCAGCGAGGGGCAGGAGCTCCGGGAGTATCGTGTCTATCGCGATGGTTTCTATATCGGCAAGGTCGATCAGGAGCTGCATCGTTGGGTCGATGATGATATTTCGCCGCTACTTACCTACTCCTATCGGGTGAGTGCTGTCTGGAAGCAGGGAGAATCTGCCGCTTCCGATCCTATTGTCGTCTCGGTGGATAGCCGAGTGGAGGGTGTGATGGAGGATGGCGACATCCTGAAGGTGGGGCAAGAGGGCATAACAATAGGGTATTGCGATCGGGCTGTCGAGATCTACGACCTCGCCGGGCGAAGAGTGGCAACCCGGAACCCCGACAATCAACAATCAACGTATATCCCCCTGGCCGGCGGCATCTACATAGTCCGCTATGGTATGGTCTGCCGCAAGATAGCAGTAGGGGGAACAATCTCTCAATAAAACAACCAATTATGACAAAAGAAGAATTGATGAGAAAGGCGATCGACCTTTCCAAAGAGAATGTCGCCAATGGGGGTGGCCCGTTTGGCGCAGTGATAGCTCGCGATGGCGAGATAATAGCCACCGGAGTGAACCGCGTAACGTCGAATCATGACGCGACGGCACATGCCGAGGTGAGTGCCATCCGCAATGCTTGCGCCAAGTTGGGCACTCATGATCTGAGCGGTTGTGAGATTTACTCCTCGTGTGAGCCCTGTCCGATGTGTCTGGGAGCGATCTATTGGGCCCACCTCGATCGTCTCTACTATGGCAACGACAAGCATGACGCCGCCAACATCGGCTTCGATGACTCGTTCATCTACGACGAACTCGACCTGAAGCCGGAGCAGCGTCGCTTGGCATCGAGTCGACTGCTGAGCAAAGAGGCGCTCGCCGCCTTCCGCCTCTGGGATGAAAAGCCCGACAAGATCGAGTATTAGAGCGCGTTCCTTAACCGAAAAAGAGAATCGGGTGTCTCAACCTCTGTTGAGACACCCGATTTCTATCACCGGATTATAATTACAGCACAACCTTGTAAGTAGCTGTTTTCTTGGCGAATCCGACAGTTACCATGTATACACCGTGGTTCTTGCAAACGGGTATCATGACATTGTCGGTAGAACCAACTTCAACGCGCTTCACGAGTTGTCCGGCAGCATCGTAAACTTCGACATACTCGATAAGAGCGGCGGCGCCATTGAGGACATTGATATAACCATTGTTGCCTCTCACGGCGATAGCCTTGGCGCTGAGAGCGCTCAAGCCGCTGCATTGGGGAGTCTCGAAGCGGCTTTGTGCGCTCCATACGGTGGTGCGGTCGTAGGTACAAGCGGCACGAACGCTCCAGATGTAAGCGGTCTCATCCTCGAGCTCGGTGAGAGTGGTAGTAGTCTCGGTGAGGTCGGAGACGTAGGTATATTCAGAGTCGGTAGACTTGCGGTAGCGAACCTCCCAAGAGAGATGGTCGTCGGCAGCCACCCAGCTGAGCACGGCGCTCTTATCCTCGGCGAAGTTGTCGATATTAGCTTCGAGATCGGTCGGAGCTACGCAGTTGGGATAATTGGCAGTGGTGAAGTTGACAGGCTCAGACCATTCGGAGTAGTCACCCTCGCCGGCGACGCCACGGATAGTAGCTGTGTAGTCGGTAGAGAAGTCGAGGTCGGTCATCACGAGTTCGGATCCGGTAGCCTCGTAGATGGCAGGTTCTTCGCCCACCTTGCCGAAGCTGATCTCATAATTGTCTTGCGTACCGATCCAGCTGAGTTTGGCAGAATTGTGTGTAACATCGCCAACAGAGAGCACGGGAGTAGCGGTCAATTCGCCCTGTTCGAGCTTAATACCATTGATCACAAGATATGCGCCCCAACCGGAAGGATTATAAGTTTCCCAGTATACACGCACCAGAATAGTCTTGCCGGTGTAGGGAGTGAAGTCAGCTTGGAGATTGACGAAATCAGTCATTTCGGCGATCTCGGGGTGGTTGGTAGTGGTATGAGCGGCTACATTCTCCCAAGTCTCGCCGCCGTCGGTAGATGCTTGGATAGCGAAAACATCATTCTCAGCCCAGCTATTGTAAGCCTCCATGCTGAAACGACTCAAAACAGAATACATGGTGTATTCGAGAGTCATGATAGCATGAGACTTCTCGATGACCACGGGAGGCATCTGGGCCCAGTTGATTTTACCCTCGGCAGCAGAGCTGGTGAAGTTGCAAGAATATTGATATTCATTACCGCCGGTGATATAATTCATCGTGTTAAGGCGGAAGTTGGTGCCTTCATTAGTGGTCCATCCGGCAGCATTAGCCTGGTAGACTACGCAGTTGCTGAAGTCAGTCTCGAAGGGCACGGTGATATAGGTAGAAGACTGGGCAGTAACAAGGACTGTAGAGTATTCACCTTGATCGTTATAGCAGTAAGCCATGAAGTGATAAGCAGTAGAGGGGTCGAGACCATCGACTACGATCTCTTCAGTAGCGGGACCTGCGTATGCCACCTTGCCGCCGCCAAAGATTTCATCGCCGGTGTTGTAGATGCCGGAGATTTCGCCGATCAGGGCATGGTCGCCATACATGCTGCGTTCGAGTTCGGAGTTGTAGACTACGAGGATATTGTCGCCGGCCTCATTGCCGGTGACATTGACAGTCACAGAGTTGAGGCTTGTGGGCGTAGCGCTGAGAGCCGCGGGAGCAGCAGGCTTGGTGCTCACTTCGAGTGTGAGGGGAGCGGCATTGAGATAAACCGGGCCATTCGAGCAGAAAGAGTTGGCTCCGAATATATAGAACTTATAAGCAGTGCCACCAGGCTGATTGTAGAGAGTGAAATCAGTGTCAGTGGTATAATCCACCACAGTAGCATTGCCGATGACATCACCTTTGGCATAAGCCGTTCCATCTTCAGGAGCGACGGTCATATCAGAGCCGTCGGTATAAACGATCAGATAGTGATCGGCATCATCGACAGCGGTGAACGAGCCATCGATTTGCTTGGAAGTCGAGGTAACCACGAGGTCGGTGGGTTGAGCCGAAGGAGCAGCGCAGTCGCTCGGGGGAGTGAGGGTAACGGTTTTACCGCCGGGGATCTTGTTGATGGTGACACTGCTTCCGTTGGTGGAGGGGACACCTTCATCGATGCTGCTACCGCTGAGAGTTAAATACTCATCATAGTTGCCGGTCACACCGATATAAAAGCGATATTCCTCTTCGCCGGCATCGAACTCCTCGAAGCAGTAGGAGATAGTACCATCCTCCTTGAGCGAAATCTGATAGGTGATCTCATGTTGTGGTTCATCATCCCACCAATAGGCAGTCAGACCTAATTGTTGATACTCGACGGTGAGGACACGATTGGGAGCCTCGCCGGAGACTTTATAGAGGATCTTGGTATTCTCGGTCGGAGCGACACAACCATTGTTGTAGCACATCAGACCATTTACCAGACCGCGAGTGATGGTCCAGCTGTCCCCATCGGAGAGAAGAGTGATGGTTTCGCCGCCAAGCTGAACGACACCAAGACCATAGACCACGAAGTGATCGCAATCGGTGCCATTGTAGTTGACGGTAAAGCCCAGGTCGAAACCGGTGACATCGATATTCTCACTTGTAACAATGCCTGAAGGTGTGAAAGCAGTCTCTTTCAGGTCAGTAACGGCAGACATGTCGAGAAGGGTAGCTCCTTCGCCGAGGGGGTGATACTCACCCTGGGTAACAGCGAAATCATACCCCAACACAGCCTGACCCCAAGAGGGAGCAGTGGCAAGCAGTGCCAAAGTAAGTAAACATAATTTCTTCATAAATGCACTATTTTGGTTAATACTAAAGTTAATTAGGAATGAGGAGTGAGGAATTAGGAATTAGAGGAGAATTATTTACAAATGAGTTTGATGGTCATGGCTTTACCCTTCTCGGGGATCAGGGTGGCGGTGTAGACGCCGGCGGCAGGGGCTTTCCAGGAGAGCGACTCAAAAGCGCTGATGTTAGTTTCCATCATCTTGGTGCCATCCAGGTTGCTGACGATCAGACGTCCGGCATTTGCGCTGTTGAAGCTGGTGCCGTCATAATTGAAAGAGGCGACCTTCTTGTCAGCTGCGATATCCTTGACGCCGCTCGTGTCGGGACCGGTCTTATAGTCATAACCGAGGCGCTGCACATACCAGGAATAGTCGGTATATCCCTCGGTCCAAGAGATAGCCCAGAAATCATGTTCCGGACAGGGTTCAGCCACGAGATTGGCAGCCGACGGGGGAAGAATATCAGTGATGGGGAGACCATCAATATCGTCAGAATCGGAAGCACGTTCGCCGGTTTCGGCGTTACGGGGCTCAACGTAGCCGGATATGGTGTAACCGTCATTCTTCATATAGAAGAGGGCGATATTATCATCGGGAGCGGGAGTAAGGTTGAAATAACCGTAAGAGACTTGTAACATCGGGACAATCTCGACACCCTCCTCATCCCAGAGGAGTTCACCACTCTTGGAGATGCGCTGAGCGCGGATATTGTTCCAGCTCTGTCCGCTGCTTGTTTCGCGCCACATAGCGTAGAAGTCTCCGTTGTGCTCCATGACCTTGACGTTGAGGGCACGCATCTCGGAATACCCGAGTCTTACGTCGCCATTCTCCGAGGCAGCCAAGAAGCCCAACTTGCCGTCAGGTTTGACGTAGGAGATATAGGCAGAATCGACGTTGGTAAACTCGCGGTCGTCGTTCCAACCGATGATGACACCGCCATCGCCCGAGGGCTGAACATCGAGGATGGTCCAGATAGGGATACCCCCCCATCCGGAGCGATATACGCGAGTATCATCAGCCCAGGCGCATGAGCCGTCGATGTCGAGTTTGCGAACATATATTTCCTGGTTCGACCCCTTGGCATATACCAGGAGACACTGGTTGTCGCCGGCATTCACCACGTAGGGATATTGATACATGCTGTTGTCGGCGATAAGACGAGTCTCGTCGGCATTCCAGAGGAGGCGGCCGTCAGCCGAGATCTTCATCACCTCGATAGCCCAGCTTTGTTCGCCATAACTGCGTTGCCAAGCGCAGACGTAAGATCCATCGTCGAGTTGGGCTATCGACATGTGGGCATTAAAATCGCGAGCGATGCCATCATCGACATTCACGCCATCTTCGCCCCAAAGCATCTCGCCGGTAGGAGAGATCTTATAGATGGTATACGACATTTGGGAGCCGTCGGCGGAATTGCGGCAGTCAGCCACCGAGACGATGGCATTGTCGTCGCGGTCGACCATCAGATAGTCGTTGCAGACGGTATAAGAGCGGTTGGGATAGTTGGAGATCAACTTGCCATATTCGCCGTCGAAGAGCTTATTGCCCTCCTTGTCGTAGGCTTGCAGGCGGAAGTCATACTTCACATTCTCGAAGTCATACTCGTCGGCACCTGCCGGATGGTCGATAAGGAAATATGTCGTGCCGCCGGGGCCCGTCTTCATCTCATGAACATACATCGACGACTCTTCGGGGAAGACCAATAAAGGATCTGCCGTCCATTGAGCGGAAACACCGAAAGCGAGTCCGATTGCGAATAGTGTGGATAACGATTTTTTCATAATATATCGGTTTTTATGTTGATAATTCGGGTTTAATATCTTATAAGTGTCTTAATAGCAGGTTGTTATTTTACAAAATGCTTGGAGACCGAGCCGTCGCTCATCACCACGATGTTGATGCCGGGAGCGGGAGCGTTGAGGCGAGTGCCATCAAGAGCATATCGAGCGACTTCGTGCGGCTGCTCGCTGAGGATATCGCGGACAGCGGAGTCGTCGGCAGCCTTCACGAAGAGGCGGATGCCGAAGAGGCTGATCTCGAGTTGCTGAGTCACGAGCTGATCATCGGTGTCATAGATTTTGAAATTGCCGCGCGGCGAGAGGATACCATCGCCCCACGAGTCAGCGATTTCAAAGCAATACTTCTTGCCCGGCTCCAAGGTGACATCCTCTTCGTAGGTTTCCGCCAGACCATCCTGGTAGGGACCGAACTCGCGGACCACCTCGCCGGTTTCATCACGAAGCAGATAGGTATTGTCGGCGGCAAAGCGGTCGGTGCGATGTTTCACCTTCAGCTCGGTGGGCACTTCCAGGATTTCGCCATACGACATGGTGAGGGTAGAGGTGGAGACATCGCGGCCATTGGCTTGAATCATCTTCACCTTCATGGTGTTGGTTTCCTCGCCCGAAGCGGCAGGGAATTCAATGCGGATGGGAGTGTTGATGGAACGAGGAGGAACTTCCCCTTCCCAAGTTACTGTATACACTTCCTCATTGGAGTTAACCTCAAAGAGGGCAGAGGTGATCGGTTCGGTGGAGCGATTATCGACATAAAGGTCGATATAATTGAAGTAATAGCCGCGCGAAGCCGGGATCTTCTCCAATGCTATTTCGGGGTCGTAGATGGCTGACATACCCTCGCATACGGGTTGGCAACCGATTACGTTGAGCACGTCGCGCTTACCCATAGTGACGTAGGCGATCACCTCCAAATCGGTGGGCACCACTGCGACATCCTTATATGCTTCGGGGAGGGGGTAGGAGTAATTCTTGACGAAAAACTCGCCGGCATTGGCACTCTCGAGCGCCTCGCCCCAAGTTCCTTCGGTGACATAGTCGCGGAACATGTGCTTGTGGACATACTCATCGCCGACAAGGCCACCCGATTGGGGTCCCTGGATGTAGTCTTGGGTCAAAGCTACATAGAGCGTCGGAACGGAGCCATCTTCAGCGGCGGCAACAGACTCGGTGAAATAACCCTCGACAGTGATGTCGAGCATGCGAGTATCCTTATTATAGTCGGCGCTTATCCAGAGATTGACCGGGGCGGCGGTGCGAGTCATGGTGCGACTCGACGGAGTCCAATAACTGCGGCTAATCACAGTGCCGATCTCGTCGAAATCATAACGATTGATCATGCCGGAAGGGAAAGAGGTGACACCGAACTCCGAGACAATCTCCTCACCGATGTCGGTGCGGAAGTCGGGTTCGTCGAATGCCGGAACGGCGAAATATCCGCCATGGATACTCATTACATATACATCCTCGGGCTTGGCAAGCAAAAGACGCGAAGCATACTTGTGGCCATCGGGGCAGTTGCCACAATGGATGCCGGTAAACTCCTCAAGCAGCACCTTGCGGCAGGTGGGCTCGGTCGAAACGTGATAGTCATAACCGAAGGCGGCTAAGACACCACACGCTGCAATCAAGATGGTAAATAGTTTCTTCATAAGCATTGCGTTTTTGAGTTTATATGGATGGATTAGAAAAGTGTCACTGTCTTACATGATTTGCTAACAATTTGATTGGAATTTCAATGCTTCTGCGCCTAAATGGCTGCAAATTAAAGCAGTTGAAAATAAATTTGCCGTAAAGATACGACGATAAAAGGGAATAACAACAAGTGTTGATATAGACAACTATATAGACAGACTGTTAAAATATGTTAACAAGATTAGCTTTATAAGATTAAGAGCGCGTTCTAAAAGAATAAGGTAGCGTTCTAAAAGTTTTGGGCAAAGGTGTTAAGGTCGACATTGCTATCGAGGCCGAGTTTTTTGCGGAGGCGATAACGGGAAGTGTTGACGCTGCCGGTGGTGACATTAAGAGCCTTGGCGATGACAGCGGGAGCGAGACCCATACGGATGAAGCCCAAGAGGCGGATATCGGTGTCGGAGATGCGCGGATAAGCTCGGCTGATGCGGTGGAGGAAATCGGCATGTTGTGCATGAAGGGCGGCATCGAGGGCATGGAGGCTATCCTTGACATCGTCGCCCTCACCATGCTCCACGAGTTTGATGCTCATGGAAAGTTTTTCGGTTTTCTCTTTCTCAAGTTCGGAGGCGGTTTTGGCTTGCTTCAATTGGAGGAGTTCATTTTCGAGGCGTTCCTTTTCGATGGCGGAGTTCAGTTCATTCTTCTCGAGTTGGGCGAGCCGTTGGCGGTCGAGGGCTCGTTTGCGGAAGGAATAGAAGAGGAGAGTGAGCATGATGATGACCATGATCATAAAAGCCATTACGATCATATTGATGGAATGGTCGAGTTCGCTTTCACGTTGGAGCAGGGTCATTTTATTTTGTTCGCGGATCACGGCGATCTGTCGAGCCACTTCGCCCCCTTTGATCTTCTGATTGATGCTATCTAAGGAGTGTCGGTCGGCGATATAACGGTTGAGATTGCCGGACATAGAGTCAGCACGGCAAGCGACGCTGAGGAGTTGCGACTCGGTAGAGGCGGTGTTGCCTGATTGGCGTGCGATCTTCAGACCCTGACGGACATAATACATGGCAGAGTCAGGCTTTTGGCTGTCGAGCATCAGCAGACCATGCACATAGTATGTTTGCGCCAAGAAGTAGGTATTCTCCACGTGTTGTTCACCCTCGAGATGTCTTACGAGTTTGAGGGCATTCTCATAGTCGCGATCGAGGTAATATATCTCGCAGAGGTTGGAGAGATCGAGATATATGAAAGCCGTGTCATTGGGATATAACTTTCTTTCCAGATCGAGGGAGCGGTTGATATACTCCTTAGCGATTTTGACATCACCTTTATTCAGAGTCAGATACCCCATAAGACGGAGGTAATATTGGGATGCATACAGTTCGGGGCGATTAGTTTCGCGATACTTCACCTTATTGATTAGGGAATAAGCTTCATCGAGTTGACCCATATCGGTGAAAATGAGAGCCATATAGACAGTAGCCTCGAAGTGAGTATCCTCATCGCGGCCATCGGCGGTGGCATCGATGACTTTTTGCAGATGAGAGAAAGCGCCGACCACATCATCTTGTTCGACGGCATGCAGACCCTTGGCGAAGAGGTTTTGAATCTCCTCATCAGAATAATAATGCAGGCGGGAGATATAGGCAAATCCCCACACCAAGAGGGCGATCACAATAGCGATACCGCCCCCCAACCAATAATATTTAGCCTTAACACGCTTCATGACCCAAAAAATTCTTGACAAAGTTAGTAAATTCTTTGGATATTCTTTGGTTTTGGGGCTTAAAGTTGTGAGGAACGCGCTCTTAATAATCGTTTTAAGTTTTGAGGAAAACGTTTTGTTAAAACAGGGTATTTCTTTCAAATTCAAGAATTCTAAAAATAAAAATTTGCATAATATTGTAAGTAAAGTAAATTTGCGACATAAAAATTTTCAAAAGCCAATCAGAAATTAATCAATAAAATCTCCGAACATGAAAAAAACATTACTATTATCGATCCTGGGACTTGGCATGGCAAGTATGCTTCAAGCGCAGGTCTACATCTCCGAAGAGATGCCGATGCCTAATTTTACGAGTGTCACCAACGAAGGAGTGGCAGTCGGATTTGAAGATCAGAACTGTCCCTTCTACACGTGGGATCCCTACACCAACACCTATACATATATAGGAGGTATGTCCTCCGGACAGGGAGTAGGTGGCAATCCCTCCTTCAGCGACGATGGCAAATTAATCGCCGGCCCTATGCCGAGCGATGAGATAAGCTTATCAGTAGACTGGACCAAGACCGTCTACGATACATTTGCAGACTTTAAGTTCCATCAATTCTCGAAGGTCAGCGACTATATGCTCTTCGCCGTAGGAGGTAGCAGTAATGGAGAAGCCGGAATAATATTAAAGAGTACTAACAATGGAGTGACATGGAAAAGAGCCGACCAACTGTCACGTCAGAAAGACGATGGCACATGGGAGAACTACACACCTGAATCGAGAGTGCTGGCAATAAGTCCGATGTCCAATTGGCAGATCTGGGCCGGCGGCGAAGATGGTCTTTTAGTGTTAGGTCGAGGTAATGGCTATTGGGATAACAAAGTTCCTATGGTTAATGACGAGGCTACAGCCGCAAAGGCATATTATGCCATCGACTTTATTCCGGTGCTTGATGCCTATGGCTCAATCTCTTCGACCAATGCCACCTACGGATGCTTTGGCGTTCAGCAGGCAGATGACACTTACGCAGTGTGGTATACTTCCGATTCGGGTGCTACATTCAGCGTGGCTACAGGCGTAGCAGGCAAGCCGATCAGCATCACACACGTAGGCGAAGTATTCTATCTTGCCACCGAGAATGGTCATATTCAGAAATCGACCGACTATGGTGCAACTTGGAGCGACATCTTCAGCGACACAGATGGCAGAATGTTATATCGCCTTATGTTTGCAGACGAAAATAATGGTATTGCACTTTCGGACAATGTGGTATATATCACATCAGACGGAGGTGATACATGGGAACTTCGTACCGTCTTACCGGCCAGTATCGGTATCGGCTGGGCGAAGACCTCTTCATGGCAAGATGTCGCATGGAATGACGACGTAATCACAGTGGTGGGCACAAATGGATGTTGCTATCGTTCATACGATAAGGGAACAACATTCACAGAGTTAAAAATAGATCCGGATTTTGAGGGAGAATATGGAGCCATATTCTTCGACCCCAACACATTGGCGTATATCGTCTGGGCAGAGGGTGGTAACTCCTATCGCCAGGTAGGTCTTGATAGAGTGTTCGGCTATTGCGCCGGTATCTATAACTTGGAGACCGAGGAATGGACTCCACTTGCGAGCTCCGGTTATCTGAGTGGCGAGTCCGCTTCAGCTCCCTATCGCATGTCGGGCGACGGCAAGAACGTAGTCGGCTTGGCATATTACTTGGACACCGCTACTGAGACACCTGTTACTATAGCCTACGCCACAGTATGGAACGATGAGAAGGGAATGATTAAACTCGACAATAAGTTTGAGGATCGGGGTAGAGCCTGCCGTGCAAATGCAGCCAGCTATGATGGTAGCGTAGTGGTGGGATGGCAAGATATCTTTGGCCCCTGGTATGGCACAATATGGCGCAAGAATGCATCGGGTACATACGATCGCATGATGCTTACCTTGAATGCCGATAAGACAGAAGCTGACATCGACTATAACAGCAAGCAGGAATGTTATGACAACCTTATTGGCTATTGCCAATCAGTATCCGCAGATGGCAAGTATGTCGGTGGTCGTGGTGGAGCAAACACTGATGCAGTTACCGGTCCTTGGATCTGGAACGAAGAGGAGGGAGTAAAAGTGCTGATTGATGGTTATGACGGTACTACTGCAGATATCAACAATGATGGTACGAAGGCTATCGGCTGGCTCGGCCTCGGCAGCTCCGCATGGCTCTGGACTAAGGAGGATGGTGTGAAATATCTTAACGACTATGTCAGAGATGTGCTCCAGCAAGACCTCGGCGACTTCTTTATCATGTCGGTTTATGATATGTCAGCCAATGGCCGTTACCTCACCGGCTATGGTATGATGGATGGAAATCCCTACGGATATGTAATGGACCTCTATGGCGACACTTCCAACATCGCTGATGCTGCTATGAAGCAGGTGAAAGCAGCCGTTTATCCCAATCCTGTGGCAGATGAACTCCATGTCGACCTTCCCTACACCGCCAAGGAGGTGAAGACCGGATTGACACTGGTCAACATGCAGGGTATGACAGTCTATTCGAACACTGCCGATGGTCAGAGCAACGTGATCGATGTCAAGGGCTTGGCAGAAGGTATCTACATCCTCAATGTCAATGCACAGGGCACAAGCAAATCGTTCAAAGTGATCGTAAAACACTAAGACTAAAATACTAAGCCGGAGGGAGCGACATCTCATCGATGCCGCTCCCTTTTTTTTGCTTATTTAGAACTGGCGGAGGTAGTCTATGAGTTTGTCGGGGCGTTCGAGGTTTAGTTTTTTGCGGATGCGATAACGTGTCATCTCGACGCTTCGGAAGGAGATATTGAATAGGGGAGCGATATCCTTGCTCGAGAGCCCCATTTTGAGGTAGCAGCATACACGCAACTCGGTCATGGTCAGGTCGGGATGCTTGGCGAGCAACTTCTTGGTGAATCCCTCGTAGGCGGCATCGAAATTATGGATAAAATTGCGCCAATCATCGTCATGGCTGATGTTCTGGCGTATCAAGTCTTGGAGACGAGAGATTCGACGATTGGACTCCGTCTGCGACTGTGTCTGCTGGATCTTCTTGAGCTGTGTCGAGATCTCCAAGAGCATCTCATTCTTGCGCGCCACGTTCATGGTCAGGTTGGAGAGTTCCTCCGCCTTATGCTTGATATCCTGTTCCAGTTGTTGCCCCTTGAGTTCGGCGATTTTGTAATCCTTCTGGAGCGCCTCCTCTTGCGCCTTACGCCTCATCTCCTCCAATTCCGCCTCCTTGCGATCGCTGATGCGCTTCTGCTGACGGCGGATCTGTCGACGCCCAAAGAAGTAGATGGCTATCAATATGATAGCAATGATGATGGCATAGATGATATATGCCAACATCGACCGATACCATGGGGCGCGAATAGAGAACCGGAGAGTGCACTCGGAAGTGGCGCGAGTCAACATATTGCGAGCTCGGACATGCAGGATATAATTACCCTCGTGCAGTTTGGTATATTCCTTAGATGTATTGTGGGAATATGCACTCCACACCGGATCATAATTCTCCAAATAATAACTATACTCCATCACCTCCTCATCGCTAAACTCGGGCGAAACGAACTCGAAGCGAAGCGAATTGCAAGCATAGTCGATGCTCAGAGGGGCTATCACCCCATCGAATCCGGCGCTCATCAAGAGAGAATCGCCATTGGTATAGATACGATCGATGATCACCTTGGGGGCTTTCACCTGCTTGGCAGAGTGCTGAAGATTGACATCAAAGAAACCATCTTGCGAAGAAACGATGAGATGATGATCCGAGATGAAATTAAGATGCTCAAAGCCGGGTATCAGGTGAGGTGAAATCGAGGAATAGGATACCGAATCGACCACCGTGCCACCCGAAGCCGACTTGGATGCTACCGACAGTTTATGTTCGGCGATACACCATATATCGCGGTTGGGTGCTTGGATGAGACGTGCCGGACCATAGACGGCAAACATTCTTCCGAGATCCGAATCATAATTGAAATTCTTGCCGTCAAAGCGCAAAAATCCGCCATCCGAACTAAAGATCAGATTGCCATCGATATCTGCCACAGATATATTGTGGTTGGTGGGGAATCCACTCTCTTTATTATAGAACTGCGAAGCCGTGACTTTACAATTAGTCGGATCGATGGTGAGACAGTATATTCCTTTCAGCCAGTGGCTTATCCATATATTGCCATTATTGTCTTGAAGGAAATGTCCACCGATATCGGAATATCCCGCCACCTTGCCGACATTACGCCAGCTACCCGCTTCACGCCTTATCAGGGAGAAGCCGTCGTAGGTAGAGACCAAGACATAGTCGGGGTGCTTCTTCATCTGCTGAGACGACCAGACACCGCCGATATTCTCCACGCGACTAAATGTGCCGCCACTTCCGATATACAGACCGGCATCACTCCCCACGAATATCGTGTTATCGACACTGCATATATCCCATATCTGACCCTGTATCAGCATCGGCAGTTTGGGTGTCTCAGACTGCAAACGTGGGGGATAAGCCATCATATAGAGGCCTTGATTTGTGCCTAAATAGAGTGTATTTCCCGCCAGAAGAGACATATATCCGGCACCATATTGATGAGGAGAACTTACCAGATTGGAGTATATAGAGTTTAGATTGACCAGGTCGATGCCATCATCGAGTCCGAGCCAGAGGTTGTCATCGCGGTCGAATTGCATCGACAGGATAGTATTGTTTTGCAGACCGGTCGCCATATTGGCATACTTCACATCGCCATTTGACATATCAATGACTATAAGACCGTTAAACACAGAGCCGAAAGCAAATTTCGAGCCCTTGCCGGCAGCGCAGAATATCTGATTCTCCTTCAAGAAGGGATCGATGTCGGTGGCAAATGGTGTGGGAACACCCTCCACCACTTGATAGAGACCGTCACGCTCGGTGGCTATCATCAGATCCTTGCCCCAGGGGAAGATCTTGATGATCTTCTTATTGCGGAAGGTATTATCGTTGGTGAGGCGATTCAGTCGGCTCCCTTTCAGTTCATAGAGACCGTTATTCTCCAACGCCACATAGAGTCGGCCACCGATCATCTCGGAAGTCTGAATACGCGACGGCAATTTTATCGTCTTGATATTATGACCCGGAGTATAGCGGAAGATAACCTTATCCGACTGAAACCAAACATCTTGCCCATGCTTGAAGATATTCCACACCTCTTTGAAAGTACCAACCTTCTGATGCATAGTCCCGGAGAGGGAGTGATAGGTCATCGTGTGGGTTATATCGTCGATGTCGAAAAAGCCGAACTCCTCCGACGAACCGATATAAAGTCTTCGCCCCTCCTCATCGATCATACTGCTGCGTGGGGTAGTGCCGTAGGGAAGAGTGTGTTGATGCCAAGTGCGACTATTGAACACCAACAAGCCGCTATTGCTGCAAAAATACATCCTCCCTATCGAATCTTGTGAGATATCCCATATCTGCGACCCGCCGCCGTAGGTCTTGCGTGAGAAATTGACCACCGTCGGGAAATTGGCAAACGCACCGAACGATATCGATGAAAGTATCATCAATACCAGAAACTGATGTGTAAATAGATGTTTATTATGCGTCATAACCGATGATCATTATCGTAATATATAGAGATCGAAGCCGGAAATGTGAGACTATCCGATACAAAGTTAAGGAAAATCGACAAAATATAGTTTTGTAAAAAATATGTTATATAACATGTTTATTATAACTAACAGAAACAGAGTAATATAACTGTGTATTGTTGAGTTATTGTAGAGTTATAAAAATCATATTGTAGAGTTATTGTGAGGAAAAATACTTGACAAATACCCCGCGCGGTATCTAAATTTGCGGCGTGGTTATCGTCAGATAGCCAATCACGAGGCATTCGCGATGAAATTTGAAAATATTAACCTAATATAAATTAAAGTGTAATAGCATGAGAAACGTAGTGCTTTATCTATTGTTTATGGTATCGACTTTGGCAGCGACAGCGCAGCTGAAGGTGACCGGAACAGTGATCTCAGCCGACGATCAGGAGCCACTGATCGGAGCATACGTTCGTGATCTGGGTAAGCGGACGAACAATGTCGCTGTTACCGACATCGACGGTAAGTATGAGATTACAGTCAATCCCGGGAGTACGATTGAGTTCACCTACGTCGGGTGCACGCCCGTGCGTAAAGTTATTAATGAGTCGCAGAATCTGGATATCCTGATGGAGTCAGCCAACCAACTCGACGAAGTAGTCGTGGTGGGATATGGCACGATGAAGAAGAGCGACCTCACCGGTTCGGTATCTTCGGTAGCAGCCGACAACTTGAAGAAGACACCGGCGGCATCGCTGGCGAATGCCCTACAGGGACAGGCAGCCGGTGTAACCGTCAATTCGCTCACCGGACGTCCCGGCCACAGTGCAGAGGTGCGCATCCGCGGTGTCGGTTCGGTCAATGGCAGTTCTCCTATATATGTAGTGGATGGAGTGATTACCGACAATATCGATTTCTTGGCACCCGGTGATATCGAGCGCACAGAGATCCTTAAAGATGCCTCTGCCACAGCCATCTATGGTGCTCGCGGTGCGAATGGTGTCGTGTTGGTGACCACCAAGAGCGGTTCGACCAATAAGCGCGCCACTATCTCGCTCGATGCATACGTCGGCGTTCAGTCACGCTGGCGCAAGCTCGACGTGATGAATGCAAAAGACTTTGCCGATACTTACGTGGCTATCAATGGTAATGCTCGCGCCAAGAAAATGTATGAGGAACAGGGATTTAACGCTTGGCTCAAAACATTCCAAGGTGTCGGAGCCTCTCCCTACTATCCTACAGTATATGATCCTCAGACCAATCCCACCGGTTTCGATTATAGTGCCGTCGACACTGACTGGCAAGATGAGGTATTCCGCGACGCCATGATTCAAAACTACCACCTCTCTATCGATGGAGGCACTGACAAGTTGACCTACTCACTGTCGGGAAGCTGGTTTGGCCAGCAGGGTACGATCATCGGCTCCGACTATAGCCGCTTTACCGCTCGCCTTAACACTACTTACAAGGTGACCAACTGGCTGAAAGTGGGAGAGAACCTCTCCTTCTCCGCCTCGACAGCCAAGAATGCCTACGAAAGTGGTGACAACTCGGAGAGTGCCGGTGCCAACATCCTCTCGGCAGCCTTTGCTATGGCTCCCTGGGATCCCACTCGCTATCCCGAAGGATCGGTCAATCGCAATGGCGAAGATCTGAGTGGTGGCATCTCAGCCGGTTCGAACTTCAAAAATGTCACCAACCCTCTGAGCATGGTGGAATACTCACATCCCAAGTCGCGCAATGAGCGCTGGGTCGGCAATGTATTTGCAGAGATTCAACCCATCAGTGACCTCACATTCCGCTCATCTTACAGTTTCGACTATCGACTCGCCACCGACAAATCATTTGCCGAGGCTTACGAAGTGAGCGCCTACGACAAGCGCACCAAGAACTTCCTGAGTTCGTCGATGGCTCGTATCTTCAGCTGGAATGTCGACAATATCTTGACCTATACTCACACCTTTGCCGACAAGCACTACTTGCAAGCCATGGTGGGACAGACCGTAGAACAATATGACTACTACAGCATCGGCAACAGCGGAGCGAACATCATAAACCCGGTGGAGAAGAACTGGTATCTCTCGCAAGTCACCGAAGACTTCGGGCGTCCCGCCGACTCCGTGTCGCGCAATCGTCGCTTCTCCTGGCTCGGTCGTATCCATTACGCCTACGACGATCGCTACCTCTTGACGGTCAACTTCCGTGCCGACGGTTCGAGCCGCTTCCCTGAGAATGCTTGGGGTTACTTCCCCTCCTTCGCCTTGGCATGGCGCATCAGCGAAGAGAAATTCATGCAAGACTTCACCAACCTGAGCAATCTCAAGCTTCGCTTCGGATGGGGCCAGGTGGGTAACGACCTTATCTCCGACAATGCCTTTATGCTCAATGTCTTCAACTCCGGACCGACATTCGTCGACTATGTCCTCGGCAAGGATCAAGCCCTCGCCCCGGGTGCTACGGTGCTGACATGGGTGAACCGTGGCGGCCACTGGGAGAATACCGAGCAATGGAGCGTCGGTGTCGACTTTGGCTTCTGGCAGAATAAGTTCACCGGTACGGTCGAGGGATTTATCCGCGACACCAACGACATGCTGATGGGTGTCACTGCTCCGGCTCATGTGGGCAACCGCTATAGCGCCACCGCTAACGTCGGTAAGGTTCGCAACCAGGGTATCGAGATCACCCTCGAACACCGCAATCGTGTAGGCAACGTCAACTACAATGTGAGCGGTAACGTCTCCTTCATCAAGAACGAGCTCCTCAAACTCAACGGCGGTTCGCCTATCTACACCAACTACAACAACGTGCAGGTGGTGGATGAGGGTCACTCCCTCTACTACTTCTGGGGCTATCAATATGCCGGAGTATATCGCACCGACCAGGAGGCTCTCGACTACCTCAAGGGATATACCGCAGCCGACTGTCCCTTCCATGCCGGCGATGCCAAATATATCGACAACAATGGCGACGGACGCATCAGCGACGAAGACCGTGTCGATCTCGGCAGCTCAATCCCCTGGCTCAACTATGGTTTGAACCTCGGCGCCGAATGGAAAGGCTTCGACATCCAGCTCTTCTTCCAGGGTGTGGCAGGCAATAAGATCTACAATCAGATGCGCCACCGCCTCGAAAGCAACGGCACCACCTCCGTGCTCTCCCCCGTGATGAAAGATGCCTGGACCGAGGAGAATCCCAATGGATCTATCCCCAACCCCAAGAACTCGATCAACTACTACGTATCCGACCGATTCCTCGAGAATGGCGCTTACTTCCGTCTCAAGAACCTTCAGATCGGCTACTCACTCCCCGAGAAACTTATCTCGCGTGCCGGATTTACCAAATGCCGCTTCTATGTGCAGGCCGGCAATGTCTTCACACTCACCGGCTACAAGGGCTTCGACCCCGAAGTCAGCGGAGGTGTCGACTATGGCAACTATCCTCAATCACGTTCATTCATCTTCGGTGTTAACATCACATACTAAAATCCTCTACCACAATGAAAACTAAATATTTTATACTGCCGGCTATGATGCTTAGTCTCTCCTTGACCTCATGCAATGATTGGCTCAAAGAGGAATCTCCCGGCACACAGGATTTCGACGACTTCTACACGAGTGGAGAGGTGGCTGTCCAGGCTGTCAATGCCTGCTACACTCCCTTGGCTTGGGAATTTAATAATTCATATTTCTCAGAGTGGTTCATCGGAGACATAGCCTCCGACGACGCTCTGAAGGGTGGACAGAACATAGCCGACGGTCTCGATGCTTACGACATCGACAACTTCAAAGTCAATGCCAACAATGGCATCCTGCTCGACTATTATCGCGCCAAATATCAGGGAATCGCCCGTTGCAACCTTGCGCTGCAAGAGGTGCCCAATATCGAACTTGACGAGTCTCTGAGCGAAGAGCGTAGAGACTGTCTGCTGGGTGAGGCATATTTCATGCGTGCCTTCTATTACTTCCAGTTGGTAAGAGTGTTCGGGGGTGTGCCGATGGTAGACTTTGTCATCGATTCCTCCGACAAGTGGAAGCAACCGCGTGCCACAGCCGACGAGGTCTATGAGCATATCATCGCCGACCTGCTCAAGGCGGAAACACTCCTTTGGGACAAATCGAAATATGCCGATGCCGATCTGGGTCGCGCCACCAAGGGTGCCGCACAAGCCATGCTCTGTAAGGTGTATCTTTATCACAAAGACTACGACAACGCCTATATCTGGGGCAAGACATTCGTTGAGCAGCAATATGGCAAGGAATACACCCTCTGCCCGAAATATGCTGACAACTTTACCCTCGCCGGCGAGAATGGTCCGGAGAGTGTCTTCGAGATACAATATATGGCAGAGCCCACCAGCGACTATGGTGAGGGCTTCGGTTTCACCCGCGGCACATTCACCACGATCTTGACACGTCCCCGCGCCTCGGAGATGGGTCAGCAGAAGGGATGGGGATGGAACCACCCGACCCAGAACCTCTACGATGAATTTGAAGCCGGCGACCCTCGTCTGCAAGCCACTATCGGCGTGCCAAGTGCTGCGGCTCAAGAGGAGATCGAAGTCAACTACCTCGGCTCTTGCTATTACAACAACAAGACCTGCTATCAAGAGGATGGTGTCTTCCCGCCGATCGATCATGACAGCCGTGCACCGCTCAACTATCGTCTCATCCGCGCCTCCGACGTACTTCTTCTCTATGCTGAGGCAGCCTTGGAGAGTGGCAAAGATCTGAGCGCTGCCAAGTGGGCTCTCGAAGAGGTGCGCCGTCGCGCTCGCAATTGCTCTGCCGACCCCTCAACTGTGCTCCCTGCCTTCCCCTACGGCTCTTATAGCGGCACCACCGACGACCTTCGCGCAGCCATCCGCCATGAACGCCGCGTAGAACTCGCCATGGAGGGTCATAGATGGTTCGACCTCGTACGCTGGGGAATCGCATACGAAGTGATGGACCGTGACAACGGCTCTTACGGCAAAAACGAATCGCAAGAGGCTCGCGCCGAAATGGCTAACTTCATCAAAGGGAAATGCGAACTTTTCCCCATCCCGGCAGAAGAAATCAACCTCAACCCGATGGATCAGAACGCAGGTTATTGATCCATCGGGGGGAGGCCCCCAAGAAATATACAACTCACAAAAACCAACCAAATCGTACAATCAAATTTTTGTTTAACTCATAAAATCTAAATCATTATGAAAAAGATGACTATTCTCGCCGCTATGGCACTCGTCGCAACTGCTGCTTCAGCACAATACACTTGCGATCCGACAGTAGAAACCGTTCTCGCCAAGGGTAAAGTTTCTAAGGTGATGACCATCGCACTCGATGCATCAGCCGAGGCACAATTTGCCGAGCAAGGTGCAACAATCATCGCAGCCGGACCCAACGACTTGGAGCGTAATCTCTGGATCTGGGACAACACCTTCAGCGCCGGCGATTCTTCACTCCCCGGTGTAGGCGACCAGACTGACGGCTATATCTCTCTGATAGTCGGCACTGCCGGATGGTCGGGCGCAGGCTACAATGTAACAGATCCCGGTGTCGACACCAGCTGGTGGAATGACGACACTCGTTTCCACTTGGCATACTACTCGCCGGCATCAGCACCCGCATCGATCGCTCTGATCATCAACGATGCTGATGGTGTGAACACTCCCGCCAAGGTGTCGCTCGGTGATGCTTTCAACGACAATGGCGCCGTATATCCCGCCATCGGCCCCAAGAGCAACGACGACTGGCAGGGTATCGACATCTCCTTCGCCGACCTCAAGAGAATCTATCCTGCATTCGCTCCTACTGCCTCTATCGGCTGGAAGGGTAACATCCTCTCATTCCTCGCCGGCGGTGTATCGGGTCAGACTCTCGCTTTCGACGCTATCTACTTCTATCAGCTCGAAGATGAATCAGGCGTTCAGAACGTGGCTATCGACGAGAATCTCCCCGTGGTATACTACAACATGCAAGGTGTTCGTGTTGACAACCCTGAAAACGGTATCTTCATCGCACGTCAGGGCAGCAAGAGCATGAAAGTGGTTAAATAATTGTTGGTTCACTATTAATATTTTATCCATTCTCAATTATCTGATCGGGCCGCGGACTATGCCGCGGTGGCACTATCCGCGGCCCACCACTATTAAGACACTTACCCTTTTCACTCTTCATAAAAAACATCTATCATAATCATGAAAGATTCAGTCATAACCCTCTCCCTGCTCATGATGTTGAGCGCACCGACAGCATTTGGTCAATCCTCGCAAGAGGGCACCGGCGAAACTGACGGCTATGTATTAGTGTGGCAAGACCTCTTCGATGGTGATGAGCTCAACGAATTGCGTTGGAACATCGAGGTGAATGGTGACGGTGGTGGCAACAATGAGTTGCAATATTACACCGACCGCGCCACCAATGTCCATGTCGGCGACGACGGCAAGGGGAACGGCTGCCTTATCCTGACGGCACATCGCGAGAGTTATGGCGGCAAAAATTTCACCTCCGGGCGTGTCAACTCCAAGAATCTTGTGGCTTTCAAGCATGGCAAGATCGAGGCTGCCATCCGCATGCCCAAGACTGCCAACGGCCTTTGGCCCGCATTCTGGATGATGGGCAATGATTATGATGCTGTGGGATGGCCCAAGTGTGGCGAAACCGATATCGTCGAAATGGGTCATCAGAATGCCTTCGCCGCTGGCAATCAAGAGAAATATTTCAATGGCGCGATGCACTGGGGACAGGGCTGGCCCAACGCCTCTTACGCTCGCGACACCACCAAATCCTACTCCCTCCAGGATGGCGAGTTCCATATCTTCACCGCCATCTGGGATGAAAACTCTATGAGCATGTATGTCGACCTCGACCAAATGCCCGTACAGACACCCTATTTCAAAATGGATATCCCTTGCAACGAACCCGACAATGAGTGGTCGCCCGGGAATTATTTCCATAAAGAAAATTTCATCATCTTCAACCTGGCTGTGGGTGGCAATTTCCCCGGCATCTACAACGCCGATGGGATCACCGCCCTAAACGAATCCAATGGTCAAGAGGCTTCCATGTATGTCAACTATGTGAAGATCTATCAGAAAGGCACCGCCGACGAGTCTATCTATATGGCAGTGCCGGGCGATGACACATCGGGCATCACCGACTTTGCCGATGAAGCCGACCGCATGATCACCATCTCCTCCGGCATCGCCTGCTGCCGTGACGCCGCGATGACCATCTATAACACTGCCGGACAAATGGTCTGCACCGGCTTCGGTCGTGTCGACCTATCCTCACTCCCTTCCGGCATCTATATCATCTCTGCCATGACTCCCTCAGGACGTCGTCTCTCTTCGAAAGTGATCTTATAATCATCTACACCACCAAGGCAGATAGGATCTATCTTATCTACCTCCCTAATTACCTACCAACCATGAACTTCTCTTTATCACGATACCTGTTGACTCCCCTCTTGCTCACCCTCTTGGTGACCTCCTGCAAGTCGGTGAGCGGCACCATGGCGACTCCCGCCGCCGATCGTGACTCTACATATCTTCGCGCCGACCTCAGTGACTCTCGCATCATCTGGGCGGATGAGTTTAATGCCGATTCTCTCGACCGCCGTGTGTGGAATATCGAGATCAATGGCTCCGGCTGCGGCAACAATGAATTGGAGTATTATCTCGATACTCCCGAGAATGTCCGTCTCAAGGATGGCAATCTGCTTCTCACGGCACGCCGCCGACAATATAAGGACAAGCCCTTCACCTCTGGGCGTGTCAACACCTGCGGCAAGAAGGCTTTCACCTACGGGGTGGTAGTGGCGCGCATCCGACTTCCTCGCACTGCCAATGGCCTTTGGCCCGCTTTCTGGATGATGGGTGATGATATCCGCATCAATCCCTGGCCTCGCTGTGGCGAAATCGATATCCTCGAGATGGGGCATAGCGACGGTATTTCCGCCGGCACTCAAGACCGCCTCTTCAACGGAGCTATCCATTATGGCACCGACAGCCATATCCAGCAAGCCGGTGTCTCAACCTCTCCTTACTCCCTCCAAGATGGCAAGTATCATACATTCTATTGCTATCGGTCGCCTCAGCGCATCGCTATGTATGTCGATGATATTCCCACCCCATATATCGACATTGATATCTCTAAGACAGAGGATCTTAAGCATCCGGGGTATTACTTCCACAAGCCCCATTTCATCCTCTTCAACCTCGCTGTCGGAGGAGACTTCACCGGTATCCACGATGCCGACCGCATCACTGCCGACTTGGAGGAAGATGCCACGATGGCTATCGACTTTGTCAGAGTATACTCCCTCCCGGAGGACTTTGACAAGAGATGAGAATTTTGATAAGAAATAAAAATTACTATCCATGATAATTAAGAAATTCAGAAAATTCTGTGGACTCGTGGCGATAGCCGGACTATCCGCCATCACCACATTCCCCGCCATGTCGGCCACAGATGCCGAGATCGAAGCCAATATCGACAGGCTTCTTTCGCAGATGACCCTCGATGAGAAGGTGGGTCAGCTCAATCAGTTGTCGGGCACCGGCTATTCCGATGGTATGATCCGGGATATTCGTGCCGGCAAGGTTGGTTCGATCCTCAATGAGGTTGACCCCGAGACTGTTAATAAGTTGCAACGCGAGGCGATGGAGCATTCACGACTCCGGATTCCTATCATCTTCTCGCGCGATGTGATCCATGGTTTTAAGACGATGTTCCCGATACCGATCGGACAGGCAGCCACTTGGCGTCCCGAGATGGTGGAGCAGGGTAGTCGTATATCGGCTCGTGAGGCGAGTTCGGTGGGTGTGCGATGGACCTTCTCACCGATGGTAGACATCGCACGCGATGCACGCTGGGGACGACTTGCCGAGGGCTATGGCGAGGATCCCTATCTCACTTCAGTGATGGGCGTTGCGGCTGTGCGTGGCTATCAGGGCGACGACTTGAGCCAACCCGGCACCATGGCGGCGTGCACCAAGCATTTCTGTGGCTATGGATACTCGGAGGGTGGTCGCGATTATAACACTACCTGGATTCCCCGTCCCCTCCTCCGCGATGTTTACCTTCCCCCGTTCGAGGCTTGCGCCAAGGCGGGTAGCGCTACATTCATGTGCTCGTTCAATGATATTAATGGCGTCCCCTCCTCTGCCAATAAGTTCCTCTTCCGCGATGTGCTTCGCGGCGAGTGGGGTTGGAATGGCATGGTGGTGAGCGACTGGAACTCTATCGGCGAGATGATCAATCATGGCGTCGCCGCCGATAAGCAAGATGCCGCCGACCTTGCTGCCCATGCCGGCATCGACATGGATATGCAGGCTTATTGCTATATCGACGAATTGAAGCAACTGGTGGCTGACGGCAAGGTGTCGATCGAGATCGTCGATGAGATGGTGCGCAATGTGCTCCGCCTCAAGTATCGCCTCGGTCTCTTCGAGAATCCATACGTAGACACCTCGCTCCCCTCGCAGATGTATCTCCCTGAAAGCCTCGAAGCGGCTCTCCACGCCGCCGAGGAGAGTGCCGTGCTCCTTACCAATAATGGTGTGCTCCCGCTTGGCGACAAGAAGGTGAAGGTGCTCCTCACCGGCCCGATGGCTGATGCTCATCATGATCAGAACGGCACCTGGAGTTTCGATATGGAGAAGGATAAGACCATCACTCCTCTCGATGCCTTCAAGAAGACATTCGGCAAGAATCTGACATACGTTCCGGGTCTCACCTATAGTCGTCAGAAGGACCTTAGTGGAGTGGATGCCGCCGTGGAAGCCGCCGCCAAGTCTGATGTCATTATCTTCCTCGCCGGCGAGGAGGCTGTGCTCTCGGGAGAGGCTCACTGCCGCGCCGATATCTCACTGCCGGGAGCTCAGACAGAGATGCTCCGCCGTCTTAAAGCCACCGGCAAACCTGTCGTCACTGTCGTGATGGCGGGCCGTCCCATCACTCTCCCCGAAGAGTCGGAACTCAGCGATGCCATCATCTTTATGTTCCACCCCGGCACTATGGGTGGCACGGCTCTCGCCAATATCATCACCGGTAAGGTCAATCCCTCCGGTCATCTCCCCATCTCTTTCCCTCGTATGGTGGGTCAGGTGCCTATCTATTATTCGGTAAAGAACACCGGACGCCCCACCACCGAGATGATGCTCATCGACGAGATCCCTCTCGAAGTGGGTCAGACCTCTACCGGCTGCACCACTTTCTGGCTCGATGCCGGCCTCGATCCCCTCTATTGCTTCGGCTATGGTTTGAGTTATACCACTTTCGAATATAACGCTCCACGCCTCTCTGCCGAGGAGATGACCACTGATGGCGAGGTGACCATCTCTTGCGATGTCACCAACACCGGAAAGGTGGAGGGCGCCGATGTCGCCCAGCTCTATGTCCGCGATGTCGTGGCTTCGCTCGCTCGCCCCATCAAGCAACTCAAGGGCTTCGAGAAGATCACTCTTGCCCCGGGCGAAACTCGCACTGTCACTTTCACCCTCCCCGCTTCGATGCTCTCTTTCTATGATCTCGACGATAAGTCGGTGATCGAGCCCGGCGACTTCCAAATCTGGGTCGACAATTCTTCCGCTTGCCGCGGCGAGGCTGCTACCCTCCGCGTCGTGGAGAAGTGATATGGTCTGATTTTTTAGCAAAACGATAATTATACTCCATTATGAAGAAGAATATATTATTGATCATCGCAGCCATGATGCTGGTATCGGCATCGGTTTCCGCCAAGAGCTATAAGCGCGGCGTCAGTGAGAACTCCTTCTCACTCGCGGTGGAGATGGATGTCCTGACTCCGGGTGTAAGTTGGTATTACAACTGGGGTAATATCCCTAATACGGGTGTCGACAATCAGGTGTTGGAATATGAGGGGGATTTCGAGTTCGTGCCGATGGCATGGAACGCCAACTATAATGCCGATGGCATCCGCGATTTTGTCGGCAAGCACCCCGAGTGCAAGTATATTTTGGGTTATAACGAGCCCAACTTCACCGCCCAAGCCAATATGACTCCGGCGGAGGCTGCCGAGAAGTGGCCCGAGTTGGTGGCTCTTGCCAATGAACTGGATCTTCAGATCATCGCTCCGGCGCTCAATTATTCTCCCAATCCTCCCTACCAGAGCCCTACGGCATGGTTTGACGAGTTCAACAATCTGGTGGGCTCCGACAGTTATGACTTCGTGGCTATCCATGCATACGGCGGCTATGGCGTGCTCACCGATCTCGCCACAACCTTCCATGAACGCTATGGGAAGCCGGTGTGGGTCACCGAGTTCTGCTATTGGCCCGACACGGGCAACACGAGCAGCCTTGTGACTCCCGCTTCGCAGATATCCTTTATGATCAGTACTGTCGAGTGGCTCGAGACTACTGATTGGATCTATCGCTATGCCTGGTTCAAAGCCAAAGGTGCGTGCGACAGCAACACCGGACCGAACTATGGGCTGATCGTGCCGCAACGTGGTTATGACCCTCGCCAGCTCTCTACCCAGGGCTATATCTATACCTATATGAGTGATTTCGATAAGAATCTTTGGCATGCCATCGGTGAGACTTTCCCCGCAGTCGATTATGTCGCTTCGCTCAATGTCGGTCTCAACCCCGGCACTTATAGCGACTGCGCCAAACCTATCGAGATCAGCCAATTTAACGCCGGCGCGTATGCCGATTATCAGTTTGACGTGCCCCAAGCCGGCAGATATACTCTGCGCCTCACTGTCGGTGGCTATGGCGATCCCTCTCGCTTTGACCCCCAATTGCAGGTGATGCGTCTTGATGGTGAGGCTGAAACTCCCGTCTCGGAAGTAACCAAATTCTCCCTCCCCAATGATGACTCTTCTTATACTACTGCCGAAATCGCTCTCCAACTCGCTGCCGGCAAGCAGACACTTCGTCTCTCGGATGTCGCCCCTTATCAACCCTCGGGTATCTGTATTGCCAATATCGCCCTGACTGAAGAGGGTGCCGGTGTCAAGGATATCCTCTGCGATAGCAAGGCTTCTGCAGTCGATGTATATACCCTCCAAGGTGTGTGCATCAAGGAGATGGTATCTCCCGAAGAGGCTACCATCGGACTCCCCGCCGGCATATATGTCGTGGGTGGTCGCAAGGTCTATGTGAAATAATAAGCACGGACCAAAAAAGAAAGAAAACATAAGTTAATCTACTCTAAACCAATATCAATATGAAAAAACTTCTATTAACAACATTGCTGGTCGGAGCAGCCATGACGACTGCATCCGCCAAGGAGTATGTTGTCTACAACGGCGGGCAAGCGCTGACCGCCGATCAGACGCAACTCCCGGTGAATTTCTATACCTGGATGAACATGACCGTAGAGGAAAATGCGGAAGATCATTCCACCAATTTTACCATCAATGAAGAGGTGGGTTGGTGGGGTGCCGGCTGGGAAATCGATGGCACTAAGTTTGACATCACCACATTCGCTCAGAGTGAAACCGGCTGGCTTCTGAAGTTTGAGGAGAAATGCGACCCGGAAAACGCAGACCTAATATTTAAACTCCAGATGTCTTCGGGTGATGTAAGACCTGAGCCTGTGGTTGAGATACCTTGCACAGGACAATGGGAGGAGGTAACCATTAACATCAAGGATACGTTCGACGATATCTTTCCCAAATTAACATCCGGCAACAATCTGTATTGCTTCGCTCCGGTGGGTGGTAGCGGCTGGAAAGATAGAAAGATCTCTTTCCGCAATGTGCGTCTGGTAGAGATCCCTGCCTCTCCTATCATCACTCTTGAGGCTACTAACATCACTGAAACTACTGCCGACCTGGCTTATAGCGTAAGTCTTCCTTCGGCTCTTACCGGTGCAGACGTAGCTGTATATTATAAGGAGAAGTCTGCTGCTGACTATACTCTCGCTTCCGGTAGCCCTATCGCTTTGACCGACCTCGTTGAGAAGACCAACTATACCTACGTGGTTAAGGCTGTGGCTACTCTCAATGATGTAGAGTATGTTGCAGAAAAGGAGGTTTCGTTTATGACCGGAGGTCTGTATAAGTCCGGCAATAAGTTCTATGGCAATGCCGAGCATAATGGCTTTACTTATAACTATATGCTAATCGCCGAAAGCGATGGGTCGCTTACCTGCAAGGCAAATATTATAGCTCCTGAAGGCACAGATGGTGTGGTGCGTCAGATCAATATTGCCGGTAATTGGATTACTTTCAGCGAAAATACAGACGCTGCTACTGCCGACACATACCCTTATACTGCCAATAGCACCGGTTCTTTCACCCTCGGCGAATGGTCGGGCGATCTCTTCTTCTATATCCCATACGCCGGAGGTGTCGATCGTTACGATATCCCCGGTTATCTCTATGGTCTCGCTAATGAGGCTCCCGCTGCCGCTCCGAGCATCACTGTCTCGGCTGATGAGATCACTGCTACTCAGGCTACTCTCTCTTACAGCGTTACTACTCCCGACGAATTGGCCGGTGCTACTGTCGCCGTTTACTATAAGGAGGCTTCTGCCGAGTCGTTTACTCTCCTTGAGAGTTCACCCCTTACTCTCACCGACCTGACTCCCAATACTTCTTACACTTATCAGTTTAAGGCTGTTGCCACTCTCGAGGGTGTGGAGTATGAAAGCAAGGTGAAGGATGTAACATTCACTACTCTGCGCGATGGCGCTACTGCGATCTCTTGGTATTCTATCATCGATGGCAAGATCAATAACGCTTATCTCGTCGGTGAGGATGCCGCTACAATGCGTCGCGATATCCCTGTTTCGATCGAAACTAAGGTGACTTATAATGTGGATCAGACCATCACCGTTGAGGCTACTCCTCATGGCGATGCGACAAAGATAGTCGGTATGGTGCCCAAGATTACTATCTCAAGCAATGACTATAAGTTCGAATATCAGGATATGAGTGTGGCTGACGGCAAGTGGAGTATCACTACCGATACCACTTATCCCGACAATCACAGCATCGGCTGGCTCTATTTCTATATTGCATACGATGGCGGCGCTTCGACTATTAATGTCAATGGCTATACCACCGGCTTAGAGAATGAGGCTCCCTCTTACGGCGAATTGTCATCGATCAATCTTACACTCAGCCCCACCGAATTGAAGGTCGGCGATAATGCTATCGTGACAGCATACGGTGTTGACAACAACGGACACTATCTCCTTGGCGACGACAATGCCATCACACTCTCTTTGGATAGTGAGGCTTTCACTCTTGATGGTATCAAAGTTACTGCCATCAACAAGGGTGTAGGCATACTCAAAGCTACTTGCGGTGATGCATACGCAGATAAGGAGATCGTTTGCTTCGAGTCTACAGATTGCAAGACCTTGACAGGCTCTGACAGCAGCTTTACTTATACCGCTACCAACTACAATGAAAATGATACACAAGACCTTGCGGTTGCATTCGATGGCAACGTTGGCACTCAGGTGGAATGGAGCTGCGGCGAAACTCATGAGCATGGTGTAGTGTTGGAATTTGATAAGAATATGGTGGTTGAGGCTATCCGCTTGGTTTGGGAAGGTGCTTCAGCCAAGAAATACACAGTGACACTTTATGCTGACTTTGCCGACGCTGATAGTCAGGTGCTTCGCGAGGTCAAGGCCTATGAAACACTCGTGGTAGAAGATGGCGAAGGTGGTGCCGGTTTGACCATCTACAAGAACTTCTACAATGAAGACTTTACACCCTATATAGCCAAGAAGATTGTGCTTGCTACAGAACAAGCATGGGACACCGGCTGGGGTATCAAGCTCAAAGAGATGGCTATCGATGGCACAGGCGAATACAGCGGCATCTTATCCGGTGTAGAGAATGTGATCAGCGACAAAGCGACCACCGGCGACATCTACAACATGCAAGGCATCTGCGTGAAGCGTGCTGCCACAACAGAAGATCTTAACACATTACCTACAGGCATATATATCATCAACGGTAAAAAGATTGTGGTTAAGTAATCAGCAACCCGAATCATCACAAGATTCAAAAGAGGGGGGGTACGCCTTGGCGGCGCACCCCCCTAATTTATTCTCACTTCCCCTCCGAGCGTCTAAGCCGGCGTGCAGAAAGCCTACCCCGTTTTACTTCGAGCAGATGTCGCCTTCGTTGAGATCTTTAGCCTCGTCGGGTGTCATGATGACAAAGCGTACGGCATCCTTGAGCTGATCGTCGCTGATGACGAAAGCCAAACCGAGTTCATCGTTTACCACCTGGCTATGATCTTTCTCCAAGATCTTATTTGTCTTGTCGAGGATCACAAAGTCGAATCTCTGATTCTTCTCCTTGGCGCCCGATATGCTTACCTTGACACAAAGGGGTGCCATATTCTTGGTGCAGACGCCGGTCTCGTCAAACTTATTGCTGTTGATGGTGAGGCCGGTGGCGGGGGTAGCCTTTTCAATAGAGGAACAAAAAATTTAAAAAGAGATACAAAATATTGTCGGTGGTTTTGCTTGCGATGCCATTTTTTTCTTACTTTTGTGGAACAAAATATTTTTATTGAAAATCTGATGAATATGAAACGATTGGTTTTACTTTTTGCGACAATGATATTGCCGCTGTTTATGTTGTCGGCACAAGATGTGAGCGGCACAAGCAATGGACACGATTACGTAGACCTCGGCTTAAGCGTAAAGTGGGCAACATGCAATGTCGGCGCCAGCTCCCCCTCCGACTACGGTGACTATTACGCCTGGGGCGAAATATCCACCAAGTCGAGCTATACCGAAGACAATAGCAAGACCTACGGCAAGAGTATGGGAAACATCGGCGGCAACTCATCCTACGATGTAGCGCGTGCCAAGTGGGGTGGCTCGTGGCGTTTACCCACAAAGGCAGAACTCGAAGAGTTGAAAACCAAGTGTACCTGAACATGGACGACGCAAGGCGGCCATAACGGCTACAAAGTCACCGGCAAAAACGGCCAATCCATCTTCCTTCCCGCCGCCGGTTGGCGTTACGGGACGTCGCCTTACTACGTTGGAGAGTTCGGCAGCTATTGGAGCTCTACGCCCGACGAGAGCGGTACCGACAGCGCCTATCTCCTCTACTTCGATTCCTCTTGCCACTACGTGGACTGGGACCTCCGTGACCTCGGTCATACAGTTCGACCTGTGGTAGAATAAAAGCGAAGCGCATTCGATTCATTTGATTAATTTAATTCATTTGCATCGGGGCATTTAAAGCCCCGATGCTCTCCCCCATCAGTCAAATCAGTAAGATCTGAGGTTAAAAACAACCCCGAAGCTCGCAGAGCATAGAATGATATGTGGTAAAACCGTAATGTCATTCCAAAAAAGTTGACATAAATGTCATTTTTTTGGAGTAGCACTGTTGCCCAATTCAAAATAAAAGCCTATATTTGCATTCCAAAAAGTTGACATAAATGTCACTTTTTTGGAGTAGGTTATGATTATTAAACGTGACTATTATCTCAAGCAGCTTATTGCCAGCCGACATAACGGGCTTATCAAGGTTGTTACCGGGTTAAGACGATCCGGTAAGTCATACCTATTGTTCCACTTATTCGGTGACTATCTGAAAGAGCAGGGAATTCCTGATGACCATATCATAAAAGTAGATTTAGAGGACAGGAGAAACGCATATCTTCGTGACCCCGATGCTCTGCTCGCACATATCGACTCTAAAATGGTAGATGGTGATATGTACTATATTCTTCTTGATGAGGTTCAGCATGTGCCGGAGTTTGAAGATGTGCTTAATAGCTACCTTAAAATAGAAAATGCCGATGTGTACGTCACCGGAAGTAACTCCAAATTCTTGTCCACCGACATAATTACAGAGTTCAGAGGCCGAGATGACCAGATTCATGTGTATCCACTCTCTTTTGCAGAATTTATGTCTGTTGACAATAGGCATCCTATCGAAGCATGGAGCGACTATTATACATACGGAGGCCTTCCTCATGTATTGACCTTAGAAACACCCAAAAAGAAAATCGACTATATTAAAAGATTATACTCAACGGTATATGTCAATGATATAGTCGAGAGATATAAGATTAAGGGTGAATCAGAACTAAAAGAATTGATTCAGGTAATTGCCTCTGCCATAGGCTCCCCGACCAATCCAAATAAGTTGGCAAACACCTTCAAAAGCCTTAAAAACGTATCTCTGTCGAATAAAACTATTGACAACTATCTGACATACCTTTGTGAGTCATTTTTAACAGAAAAGGCAATCCGTTATGACATCAAGGGCAAGAAATATATAAATACCTTGTCTAAATATTATTTTTCGGATGTGGGTGTTAGAAATGCGATACTTGATTTTAGGCAGCAAGAAGAAAACCACATTATGGAGAACGTCATTTATAATGAATTAAAAATGCGTGGCTTTCAAGTTGATGTAGGTATGGTAGAACATCGAACAACAGACAAGGATGGGAAAACCATTCGTAAGCAGTATGAGGTAGATTTCGTGGCTAATCAAGGAAGTCAACGCTACTACATCCAGTCGGCTTTTGTCATGCCTACGGATGCCAAAGAACGCCAAGAGTCGGCCTCTCTGCTTAACATTGATGACTCCTTCAAGAAAATCATTATCGTTAAAGACCACATTAAACCAAAAAGAAATCAGGAAGGAATAGTAACAATCGGATTAATTGACTTCCTCCTTAATCCCGAAATGCTAAATTGGTAGATTTGAGTATCTACCAATGAATTTGCAACTGATGATGAATACTTCTATTTGCTCTTCATGAATGCCGAATCACTCGAAATATCGGAAGAACCTGTCTTATTTGGGAGTGAACCACGGATTAAGCGGATTTGCACGGATCTTTCCATTCGGATACTGTCGTGTAGCTTTTAAAACCTCAGATTGATCTGATTAAACTGGAGCATGGGCTCCTCATTCCTAACTCCTCATTCCTAATTGACCTACCGCCGGGATGATACAAAATATTGTCGGTGGTTTTGCGGAGGTTGGTTAGATAGATAGTTCTTTTTTGAGAGATAAAATAAATTGCTTTGAGAAAAAAAGGTTATATTTGCGGTATGAAGTTTTGTGGCGTGCGCTCTTATGCCGTTTATGGTTTATGTTCGTGCCGAGTTTTTAGTTTGACAAATTAGCTTCTTGCTATATTTGATTTGTTAAGTAGTATGGAAAATCGCGATTGGTTAAATAGTTCGCCGGAGTTTGATCGCCTCGCTTTTACAGTGTTGGCTATCGAAGTCTCAGCTCAAAAGATGGGCATTACGCCCACTGAGATGAGGAGGCGATTGGATAAGGTGGGATTGATCAAGAATCTCATCCGGGATTGTTATGATACATTGCATACAGAGAGTCGCGAAGCTGTGGCGAATGATGTAATAGAAGCTCTAAAAAATTGGGAAAAAGAATAACAATGGAAGAAAAGATATTATATCATGGTTCGACGATAATAGTTGAGAATCCGTTGGTGGGGATCGGAAGAAAAGACTTGGATTTCGGCCCCGGTTTTTATCTTACACCACTATATGATCAGGCTCATAAATGGGCTGTTCGGATGAGAACTATAAGACATTCCGAACAAGCCATAGTAAATTCCTACAATTTTTCACAACCCACTCATTGTAAGATTAGACGATTTGAAGCATACGACAAAGAGTGGCTCGATTTTATAGTTGAAAGCCGGAGAGGTAATCAGCCATGGCTCGGTTATGATATTGTAGAAGGTGGTGTAGCCGATGATCGCGTTATTGATTCAGTTGAAGCGTATATCAATGGTTATGCAGATGAGGAAAGGACTTTGCGACAGTTGATATATCATGAGCCTAATCATCAGGTTTGTATACTAAATCAAGAGATAGCCGATAAATATTTAAAATTTCTATCTTACGAAAGGGTGTAGTTATGTTGGATTTTTTATTATGGAATAAGATAGCTCGTATTATTGATCAGTTGGCTACTACGTTGAATATTTCGACAGATAGGGCATTGACTCTTTTCTATGAATCTGATGTATGCCGCATGCTTCATGATCCGGATCTCGGCCTACATCTCATGAGCGACACCTATATCGTCAACGACCTAATAGCTGAATTACGATCCAAACAATAGCCGCCCGGTCTGTCACTCCTGAAACAGCTCCTGAAGAAAGATAATAAATACCTCGATTCCGCCAAGTTTCAATACTGAAATCTGGCGGAATTGTACCTAAAATACCTTGATTCCGCCAAGTTTCAATACTGAAATCTGGCGGAATCGTGATTTTTTATTAAGGAACGCGCTCTAAAAGAGTCGGGTGGAATGGTTGACAATAGGGACATCAAGAAGCATAAGAACG
>JBJEDL010000012.1:0-38070 GCA_051872035.1 Lepagella sp. | reverse complement strand
TCTGGGCTAATGGCGCTGATATTGCTCCGGAATGGCTCTACGATAATGGTGTCGCTCGCTAATCGGTATCGGTTTTTTGCTTTTTCTTTGCTTATTCTCAAAAAAATGACTATATTTGCGCGTTATTAGTAACAGGTATCTATTATTTGTTATAGTAATTAGTTTTGCAATTTCTTATTTTAATTAACATAGTTGAATCAATTGTAACAATCCGGGATGTGACGATATCCCTTAAAAATCGCCCACAGCAGAGATGTTGAGGGTAGTCTCATTACAAGTATGGAAGAGTCAAAAAAACCTAAAAGACCCCGCATCGGCACTCAGCCCTTCGGTATCGCTGCAGACAATGCAGATCATGAAAACCGCTATGAAAAAGTGAATTACCCTTCTTCTCAATCTGACATGGAAGGTGATCCGGAAAACTCAGGCTATCAGCAGCGGAGCTATGGCTATCAGCCCCGTCAGCAGGGTGGTTACCAGCCTCGCCAGCAGGGTGGCTACCAGCAGCGTCCCTACCAGCAGCGTCAAGGCGCTTACCAGCCTCGTCCCTATCAGCCCCGTCCGCAATCCGGCTATGCTTCCAATCAGGATTCAGATATGGCTAATGAACAAAAAACTATGCAAGGTGGCTATCAACCCCGTCAGCAGGGCGGCTACCAACCCCGTCAGCAGGGTGGCTATCAACCCCGTCAGCAGGGTGGCTACCAGCAGCGTCAGCAGGGTGGTTACCAGCAGCGTCAGCAGGGTGGCTACCAGCAGCGTCAGCAGGGTGGTTACCAACAGCGCCAGCAGGGTGGCTATCAGCCCCGTCAGCAGGGTGGTTACCAGCAACGTCAACAGGGTGGCTATCAGCAACGTCCCCAGCAGGGCGGTTTCCAGCATCGCCAGCAGGGTGGCGGCTTCAACAATCAAGGCCGTCAGCAACGCCCCCAGCAGGGTAACTTCAACCGCCCCGGCAAGCAAAACTGGAAAAACAATCAAGCTGCCAAATTCACTCCACGTCCCAAGCAGATCGACTACGTGCTCGACGATATCGATCCGAATGAAGAAATTCGCCTCAACAAGTTCATGGCCAACGCCGGTATCTGCTCGCGTCGCGAAGCTGATGAATACATCACCGGCGGACTGGTGAAGGTAAATGGAGAAGTAGTGACAGAGCTCGGCTCAAAGATCAGCCGCAGCGACGTTGTGGAATATGACGGCAAGGTCGTAACTCCCGAACGCAAATGCTACGTCCTCCTCAACAAGCCCAAAGACTGTGTCACCACCAGCGACGACCCCAACGGTCGCACCACCGTGCTCGACATCGTCAAGAATGCTTGCGAAGAGAGAATCTATCCCGTGGGTCGTCTTGACCGCAACACCACCGGTGTGCTCCTGCTCACTAACGATGGTGACCTCGCCTCCAAGCTGACTCACCCCAAATTCGTGAAGAAGAAAATATATCACGTCTGGACCGACCGCGACATCGCCGAAGAGGATATGCAACGCATCGCCGATGGCATCGAGCTCGAAGATGGAGAGATCCATGCAGATGCCATCTCCTACGTGAGCG
Source organism: Lepagella sp. (assembly GCA_051872035.1). Classification (GTDB taxonomy): domain Bacteria; phylum Bacteroidota; class Bacteroidia; order Bacteroidales; family Muribaculaceae; genus Lepagella. The sequence goes on along the minus strand of JBJEDL010000012.1, from coordinate 36,515 downwards.
ACGAGCGCAACCAGGCAGGCATCGAGATCCACAGCGGCCGCAACCGTATCGTGCGTCGTATCTTCGAGCACCTCGGCTATCGCGTGGTGAAACTCGACCGTGTATACTTCGCCGGTCTCACCAAGAAGAATCTGCCGCGTGGCCACTGGCGCTATCTCACACAAGAAGAAGTTAACTATCTGCGCATGGGCGCTTTCGAATAAATAAGATATGGGAAAAATTAGCAAATACACCATAAAGGAGCTGCTCGCCGGCTCCGCCGATTACGTTGACAAGAGTGTCGACGTAAGGGGATGGGTGCGCACTCGTCGTGGCAACAAGCATGTGCAATTTGTTGCGCTCAACGATGGTAGCACCATCACCAACCTACAGGTCGTATTCGACCTTCAGAAGTTCAGCGAGGATGATCTGCGCGCCGTCACCACCGGCTCAAGCATCTGCGTGCATGGCACATTAGTGGCTTCGCAGGGCAAAGGCCAAGCCGTAGAGGTCCAAGCCGAATCTTTCCATGTATATGGCACCGCCGATCCGCTGACCTACCCTCTGCAGAAGAAGGGTCACACCTTGGAGTTCCTCCGCGAGAAGGCTCACTTGCGTCCCCGCACCAACACCTTCGGCGCCGTGCTCCGCATCCGTCATGCCTTGGCTTTCGCCATCCATCAGTTCTTCAACGATCGCGGTTTCTATTACTTCCACACTCCGCTGATCACAGCCTCCGACTGCGAGGGTGCCGGTGCGCAATTCCAGGTCACCACACTCCCCCTCGACCAGCTCCCCATGGATGAGAACGGCGCTGTCGACTATTCGCAAGACTTCTTCGGCAAGATGGCTTCACTCACAGTGTCAGGGCAACTCGAAGGTGAGCTGGGTGCCACCGCTTTAGGACGTATCTACACCTTCGGCCCTACATTCCGCGCCGAAAACTCCAATACGCCACGCCACCTCTCCGAGTTCTGGATGATCGAACCTGAGATGGCTTTCTTCGACATCAACGACAATATGGACCTTGCCGAAGATTTCATCAAGTATTGTATCGGTTACGCTCTGGAGCACTGTAAGAGTGACATCGAGTTCCTCGCCGAGCACTTCGATAAGGAGCTGATCGACCGTCTTAACTTCGTGTTGAATAATGACTTCGTGCGCCTCTCATATACCGAGGGTGTCAAGATCCTCGAAGAGTCAGGCCGCAAGTTTGAGTTCCCCGTATACTGGGGTGTCGACTTGGCGAGTGAGCATGAGCGCTACCTCGTGGAGGAGCACTTCAAACGCCCTGTCATCCTCACTGACTATCCCAAGGAGATCAAGGCATTCTATATGAAGCTCAACGACGATGGCAAGACCGTGCGCGCCATGGATGTGCTCTTCCCCAAGATCGGCGAGATCATCGGCGGCTCCGAGCGTGAAGAGAACTACGATAAGCTCACCGGCCGCATCGAAGAGTTGGGTCTTACCGGCATGGACTGGTATGTCGACACTCGTCGCTATGGCACTGTGCCTCACTCCGGCTTCGGCCTCGGTTTCGAACGCCTCGTGCTCTTCGTCACCGGCATGCAGAACATACGCGACGTGATCCCCTTCCCCCGCTATCCCAACAACTGCGAGTTCTAAGAGCGCATTCGACGCGCTCTAAGTCTCGCTACTCTAAGTAGCACGCTATAAGCTAAATGAAACGTCTATTGACACTGATATACGCAATCCTGCTGCTCGTCTCGGCATCCCTCGCCGGCGAGCGACAGGATTCGGTTGTAGTAAGTCTTGTCACCTGCTGGCCGGGTAGCGAGGTCTACGAGCTGTGTGGTCATGAGGCCATCCGCGTAAGAGGTGTCGACAGATTCGGCACACCTCTCGATTCGGTGTGGAATTATGGCACATTCGATTTTGCACAGCCCAATTTCGTATATCGTTTCGTAAAGGGCGAGACCGACTATATGCTCTCCTCATATCCCTTCTCTCTCTTTATGCAGGAGTATATGATGTTCGGTCGCCATGTCGAGGAGCAAGACCTCAACCTGACTCCCGCCGAGGCCTCGAAGTTGCTCTCCCTGCTTCGCACGGAGGCTCTTCCCGCCAATCGAGTGTATCGCTACAACTATGTCAAGGATAATTGCGCCACTCGCATCCTCGACCGCCTCGATCAGATGGCATTTTCGCGCATCATCTATCCCGATTCGATAGCATACGGCTCGTTCCGCCACGAGATGCGTGCATATCATCGCGATTATCCCTGGTATCAGTTTGGCATCGACCTCGCTCTCGGCTCCGGCATCGACACCCCGATCACCGGCCGTCAGGAGATGTTCGTGCCTCTTGAGATGATGAAGAAGGTGGAGGGTGCTCACTTCGCCGACGGGCGCCCCTTGGTGGCGCAACATCGTGTCGTGTTCGACGGTCTTCCCGATGCCACCCTCGGTCCCACCCCTTGGATAGCCACCCCATTGACTTTGTCATTGACTCTCCTGGCAGTCATCGCGCTCCTAAGCTGGCTTCAATGGCGCCGACAGAGAGTGTGGCGTTGGCTCTACTCGCTTATCTTCAGCTTATTAGGTCTGGCCGGGTGTGTCGTCACTTTCTTAGTCTTCTTCAGCAGTCACGAGGCCACATCGCCCAATATGCTGCTGATATGGCTCAATCCTCTCCAACTCATTTTTGCCGCGAGCATCTGGTCGGGTCGCCGACTCCGATGGCTCTCCTTGGCAATAGCTTATTACAACATCATCGCCCTCTTGGTGAGTGGCATCGTCTGGCCATTCCAGCAGCAGTGTGCCAACCCCGCCTTCTTTCCACTCATGGCGATAACCATGATCATGGCGATAACCTATGCCCTTATCCCCCGCGCTGAGGGCTATATTAATAAGAAATATAAATCGGCTAAATCACGCACTTATGAAGAGACTCGCTCTCTCGGTGTTGTCGGTGGCGGCAGCTCTGTCGCTCGCCGCTCAAGGAGGTCAGGCGCGACCACGTCTCGTGGTCGGTATCGTCGTTGATCAGCTCCGCACCGACTATATAGAATATCTTCGCGATTATTTCGGCGAGAAGGGTTTCAAGGCCTTGCTCGCTGATGGTGTGTATATGCGCGACGTCGATTTCAAGACATCACGCCTCGATGGCACATCAGCCACAGCCCTGCTTTACACCGGCGCTTATCCCGCAGAAACGGGTGTCCCCTCCGCCAATATATATGAGGTGAAACAGTCGAGGGTGACTCATCGTCCACCCCTCACTCCCGCCGATGCCCTCTCGATATCCAACGACTCTTTCACTCCGACCGGCCTAAGGCTCTCCACCATTGCCGATGAGCTCGTGATCGATGCCGCCGGAGCCGCCAAGGTATATTCCGTGGCTATCGACCCGCAGCAGGCTGTCATCATGGCAGGACACGCCGGCACCGGTGCCCTCTGGCTTAACAATTCGTCGGGCAATTGGGCCTCTTCATCATATTATAATGCCATCCCTTCGAGTGTCTATTCGCGCAATCTGAGCCGCTCGCTCGCCACACGTATCGACACCATGGTCTGGACCCCCTCCGCCACTTTCAATAAGGTAGAGGGTATCCCTCAGAAGCGACGCATATCTCCCTTCCGTCACTCTTTCAGCCATCGCGATCGCGACGTATATCTCCGATTCGCCAACTCGCCGTTCGCCAATCGTGAGGTGACCGATGTCGCTATCGACCTGATCAATAATCTTAACCTCGGAAATACCCCGGGCGAAACCGATATGCTCAATGTGGCTTATTCCCTCGCCCCGTTCAAATATTCATCTTCCGGCGCTGTCAATGCCGAGCTGATCGATGCCTATCTCCGCCTCGACGGCCAGCTGGCGCGCCTCATCAGCGCCGTCGATAAGTCGGTCGGCGCCGACAATGTCGTAATATGGCTCTCTTCGACCGGCTATTATGACGACCCCAATCAAGATGACAGCAAGTATAAGATCCCTACCGGGGTCTTCTCCACCAAGAGGGCTCGTTCTCTCCTGAATTCTTACCTCTCGGCACGCTTCGGAGCTGCCTCTTACGTGCTCGAGATTCGCGATGATCAGGTGTTCTTCGATCATAAAGCCCTCGAAAATACTCGTATTAACACTGCCGATGTGCTGGCGGAGGCTCGCACCTTCTTAGTCAAGATGAGTGGCGTCGCCGATGCTTATACCATCGATGATGTGGTCTCCTCTGCATCCGAGGCTTGCCGTGATATCCGCTTAGGTGTCGACCTGCAATATTGCGGCGATATCTTCATGCGCTTCTCCCCGGGATGGAGAGTGGCTTACGATGAGCAGCTCCCGATCCAAGAGAGAGTGGTCCGTCACGCCTCGATACTTACTCCGGCATTCATCAGAGCGCCCGGAGTAGCCCCGACTCGCATCAATGCCACCGTCGATGCCGTCAGGTTGGCTCCCACGCTTACCAATGCTCTCCATATACGTGCTCCCAATGGCGCTACTCAGAAAGCTCTCCATCTCGATGAAAAGTAATCATCAATCAGGCTATACCCCTATTAATCACGAAAATTATAATAGACAATGATAAATAAATTTTTCAAAAAAATCTTTGGCGATCAGTCTGAACGCTCCGTGCGTCCCCTTTGGAATCGCCTCAAAACAGAGATCAACCCCATCTCGGAGGAGATCTTGACTATCTCTAACGACGAACTTCGTGCTCGTATCGACAAGGTGCGCGATCATATCCGCGGCAATGCTGCCGAATATAAGAAGCAGATGGATGACATCCGCGCTCAGATCGAGACTCTCGATTATGACAAGCGGGAGTCGCTCTGGAAGAAGATCGACGACCTCCGCGAGGAGATGTTTACACAATATGCCCGCGACCTTGACGAGGCTCTCCCCGAAGTATTTGCCGTGGTCAAGGAGACCGCTCGCCGTTTCAAGGAGAATGAAACCATCGAAGTGACTGTCACCGAGGCTGACCGTCAGCTGGCTCGCCAGGGTAAAGATTTTATTACCATCGACGGCGATAAGGCTATCTATAAGAACTCCTGGATGGCCGGTGGCAACCTGGTCACCTGGGATATGATGCACTATGACGTGCAGCTCATCGGAGGTATGGTGCTCCATGGCATCACCAACAATGGCAAGGTCACCAACAACATCGCCGAGATGGCCACCGGTGAGGGTAAGACCCTCGTGGCTACACTCCCGGTGTTCCTCAACGCTCTTACGGGCGAGGGTGTCCATGTCGTTACGGTCAATGACTACCTCGCCAAGCGCGACTCCGAGTGGATGGGTCCCCTCTATCAGTTCCATGGATTGACTGTGGCTTGTATCGACAAGACCGAACCCAACTCCGAAGATCGCCGCCAAGCATACGCCTGCGACATCACTTTCGGTACGAACAATGAGTTCGGTTTCGACTATCTCCGCGACAATATGGCGGTGCAGACTCAAGACCTCGTGCAGCGCGAACAGCATTATTATGCCATCGTCGATGAGGTCGACTCCGTCTTGATCGACGATGCCCGTACCCCTCTTATTATCTCAGGCCCCGTGCCTAAGGGCGACGACCAGATGTTCAATGAGTTCAAACCCAACGTTGAGAAGGTGGTGAATGCTCAGCGCAAACTCGCTCAGCAACTCCTGCTCGAAGCCAAGGAGAAGATCTCTGCCGGCGACCTCGAGAATGGCGGCCTCGCTCTCTTCCGCGTCTATAAGGCACTCCCCAAGCATGGCCCGCTGATACGTTACCTCTCCGAAGAGGGCATCAAGCCACTCCTGCTCAAGGTGGAGGCTAAGTATATGGCTGACAACAACCGCGAAATGCCCGTAGCCGTCGAGCCCCTCTATTTCGTGATCGATGAGAAGAATCACTCTATCGAACTCACCGATAAGGGTATCGAAGTGCTCTCCGGCACTACTACCGACCCCGATTTCTTCATCCTCCCCGATATCGCATCTCAGCTCAGCGCCGTCGAGAATGAACAGCTCACCGCCGAAGAGAAACGCGAGAAGAAGGATAATCTCCTCCAGAACTATTCGATCAAGTCGGAGCGTGTACATACTGTCAATCAGCTGCTTAAGGCTTACACACTCTTCGACAAGGATGTCGAATATGTGATCGACGATAATAAGATCAAGATCGTCGATGAGCAGACCGGACGTATCATGGAGGGTCGCCGCTACTCCGATGGCCTCCACCAGGCTATCGAAGCCAAGGAGGGTGTAAAAGTGGAGGCTGCCACTCAGACCTACGCCACCATCACACTGCAAAATTACTTCCGTATGTATCGCAAACTCGCCGGTATGACCGGTACGGCTATGACCGAAGCGGGCGAGTTCTATGATATCTACAAACTCGATGTCATCGAGATTCCGACCAATCGTCCGGTGATCCGCAATGACATGAACGACCGCGTATATCGCACCAAGAAGGAGAAATATGCCGCCGTGATCCAGGAGATCGAGGATATGATCGCTGTGGGTCGCCCCGTGCTGGTCGGCACCACATCTGTCGAGATCTCCGAGTTGCTCTCCAAGATGCTGAAACTCCGTAAGATCGACCACCAGGTGCTCAATGCCAAGCTCCACCAGAAGGAGGCTGAGATCGTGGCTCTTGCCGGTCAGAAGGGCACTGTCACCATCGCTACCAACATGGCAGGTCGTGGTACGGATATCAAGCTTTCGCCCGAGGTGAAGGCCGCCGGCGGTCTCGCCATCATCGGCACCGAGCGCCATGAGTCGCGCCGTGTCGACCGCCAGTTGCGTGGTCGTGCCGGCCGTCAAGGTGACCCCGGTAGCTCCGTGTTCTTCGTCTCTTTCGAAGACACTGTGATGCGTCTCTTCGCCAACGACCGTGTCGTGAAGATGCTCGACCGACTCGGTTTCAAGGAGGGTGAGATGATCGAAAACAGCATGGTAACCAAGAGCATCGAAAATGCTCAGAAACGTGTCGAGGAGAACAACTTCGGTATCCGTAAGCGCCTCGTAGAATATGACGATGTCATGAATGCTCAGCGTCGTGGCGTATATTCGCGCCGTCAGAATGCCCTCAAGGGTGAGCGCATCGGCGTCGATATCGCTAATATGGTATATGAGTTGAGCGATTCGCTCGCTTCGACTCGCTTCGAGTCTTTCGAGGAGTTCTCCGAGGAATTGAATCGTGTTTTCGCCATCGAAGTCCCCTTCACTGAGGCTGAATATGGCAAGCTCGATGAGCAGGAAATTGCCGCCAAGATCGCCGAGGAAGTTATGGCGACTATGGAACGCAAGAAGGAGAAACTCTGCGCCGATATCATGCCTTATGTCAAGGATTTCGTCGAGGAGAAGGGTGCTAAAGGCCCGATCGGCGTGCCTATGACCGATGGCAGACGTATGTTCAACATCCGTGCCGATATCGAGGAGTGTTACAACAATGGTTGCAAACCACTCGCCAAGGCCTGGGAGAAGGCTGTCCTCCTCTCTTCGATCGACTCTTGCTGGCAAGAGCAACTCCGCGAAATGGATGAACTTCGCAAGGCTGTGCAGAATGCCACCTACGAACAGAAAGACCCGCTGGTGATCTACAAGATCGAGGCTTACAACATCTGGGAAAAGATGCTCGTCGAGATGAACACCAAGTCAGTAGCCACTCTGATGCGTGGTCGCAAGGCTGTGCCCGATTATGAGGAGTCGAAGGCTGCCGAAAAGGCTGCCGAGGAGGCTCGTCGTAAGCAAGAGGAGGAGATGCGTCGCCGCCGTCCGGTATATGCGCAGCCTCGCAACGCCTCCATCACTCAGGCTCCCGCCGGAGGTGTCCCCAACCCGTATGCCGGATATAGCACTACACGTGAAACCTACGAGGGTGAAGCCGCTCAGCGTCAGGCTGCTATGAATGCCAACCGCGGCGGGCGTCCCGTCACTCAGCCCATCAAGGCGCAACCCAAAGTGGGCCGAAATGATCCTTGCCCCTGCGGCAGCGGTAAGAAGTATAAGAACTGCTGCGGACGTGGTCAGTAATTTCGGAATTATCTCTCTAATCATTTTAAATCCTGATAGTTATGGATGAAAAGTATTTTATGATGGTCAATGGGCAACAAATTGGCCCACTCCCCAAAGATCAATTACTTGCCAATGGCCTTAACTCCGACTCTCCTGTGTGGCGTCAAGGCCTCACCGATTGGGTGCCTGCTTCGAATCTCCCTGAGTTGGCAGATCTCATCTATGCCCCTCAGCAGCCTGTAGAACCTATTCAGCCGGTGCAACCTGTGCAACCGGTTGAACCTGTACAGCCGGCACAGCCTGCCGGATATGGACAGCCTGCCGGATATGGACAGCCTGCCGGATATGGACAACCTGCCGGATATGGCCAGCCCGCCGGATATGGCCAGCCCGCCGGATATGGCAATAATCAGCCTATCGCGCATACCAATTATTTGACTTGGTCGATCATCATCACAATCGCCGGTGTCCTCTTCTCCGGTTGCTTGGGCGAGATATTCGGCATCATCGGTATTGTCAATGCCAAGAAGGCTAACGATTGCTATGATCGCGGCGATAAGGTCGGTGGCGATGCCGCCAATTCGACTGCTCGCACCATGGTGATCGCAGGTGGAATCGTCTGTGTACTCGGCCTCTTGGGAGCCATCGCTATGGTCGCTCTGGGTATATTCTCTGCCGCAAGCACTCCCGTTTACGATATGTATACCGATCCCTCTATCTATGATTTTTCATTATTCCTATAATAAGCAATAAGAAGAAATGCGATATTTCGCTATGATCGAAGGAGAGCGGCGTGGCCCTTACGAGCTCGCCGAACTCGCTGATGCCGGAGTCCGCCCCGACACCTACGTATGGTGTAAGGGGATGGACGACTGGCAGATGGCGGAAGAGGTGGCTGATATATGCCGCTTCTACCGCCAACGAATCTTCGACCTGACCCATCCCACACGGTCTGAGATCGCACCCCCCGCGAATCCCGCACATCCTCAAGAGGTGGTCAGCACACCAACACCCATCCTCGATGAGGAGTCGGTGCCATCCTCTTTCCCTCCCGTGGTGATATTCTCTTTGATTCTCACCCTTTTTGGCTTCTTCCCTACTGCTATTGTGGCTCTGGTCTATTCTTTCAAGGCCAAAGCTTCTTATACCAAGTATCAGATGAGCCAAAGCGAAAATTCGCGCAGTCTCTATTCCGATGAGGAGCGTTCGTCGCTCCGTGCCCATACCATCGAGACTCTCCGACGAGCTCGACTCTGGGTCTGGGTCACTTTCTTCCTTAGTATTATCTTTTATGCCGTAATCGGCAAAACACTTTTTTAGCCCTACGCTATATGCTTAATAATAAGTCTGTTCTGATCACGGGTGGCACCGGCTCGTTTGGTAAGAAGTTCGTGGAGGTGATCCTCCGCCGTTATCCCGATGTGAAGAGAATTGTTATATATTCTCGCGATGAACTCAAGCAGTTCGAACTCAAGCAGAAGTATCCTCACGATAAGTATCCTCAGCTGAGATTCTTTATCGGAGATGTGCGCGATGGTGAGCGTCTGGTTCGCGCTTGCCAAGGCATCGATGTCATAATCCATGCCGCCGCCATCAAGCAGGTCGACACTGCCGAGTACAACCCCGAGGAGTGCATCAAGACCAATGTCAATGGCGCTCAGAATGTGATCAATGCAGCCCTTGCTACCGGTGTGCAGCATGTCGTGGCTCTCTCCACTGACAAGGCTTGTGCCCCCATCAATCTTTATGGTGCTACCAAACTCACCAGCGACAAGCTTTTCACTGCCGCCAACAATATCAAGGGTAATAACCCGGTGAGATTCAGCGTCGTGAGATATGGAAATGTCATGGGCTCGCGTGGCAGTGTAATCCCATTCTTCATCGGCCGTCGCGATGCCGGCGCCAAGGAGTTGCCTATCACTGATATGCGGATGACTCGTTTCAATATCTCGCTTGAGGCCGGAGTCGATCTCGTGCTCTGGGCTATCGAGCATCATCTCGGCGGCGAAATATTTATCCCCAAGATCCCTTCTTATCATATCAAGGATGTAGCCACTGCCATCGCTCCCAACCTCCCACAAGTCGAGGTGGGTATCCGTCCCGGTGAGAAGCTCCATGAGGAGATGATCACCGCCACCGACGCTCTCAACACTATCGATATCGGCAGATATTATGCCATCCTCCCCTCGGTGTCGTTCCAGCACACCCGTGAGGATTATATCCGCCATCATCAAGGCACACTCGTGCCCGACGGATTCCACTATAGCTCTGACAAAAACAGCGAGTGGGAGACTGTCGAGTCGATGCGCGAGAAGATCAAAAAGTATGTCGACCCCTCTTTCGAAGTGAAGTAATAGGAGACTCTAAGTTATGAACAAACCGATTCCTTACGGCCGTCAGAACATCACCCCCGAGGATATCGAGGCTGTGGTCGAAACGCTCCGCAGCGATTACCTCACACAGGGACCTCGCATCCCGGAGTTCGAACGTAAGTTCGCCGAGTATGTCGGTGCCCCATACGCCGTGGCTGTCAATAATGCCACCTCCGGACTCCATATCGCCGCCAAGGCGCTCGATGTCAAGCCGGGCGATCGTGTCATCGTCACCCCGATGACTTTCGCTGCCTCTGCCAATTGCATCCGCTATTGCGGCGGCGATGTCACTTTCTGCGATATCGATCCGAAGACTTATCTGATGGATGAGAATAAACTCCTAAAGATCCTTGAGGAGAATCCCGCCGGCACGTTCGCCGGTATGGTGATTGTCGATTTCGCCGGATATCCCCACAATCTGGAGCGCTTCCGCGAGATCGCCGACCGTTTCGGCCTCTGGATTATCGAGGATGCTTGCCATGCACCGGGCGCTTGGTACACCGACTCGAAGGGCGCTCGCCAGCTTACCGGCAATTCCCGCTTTGCCGATTGCACGGTCTTCTCGTTCCATCCTGTCAAGCATATCGCCACCGGCGAAGGGGGTATGGTCACTACTGCCAACCCCGACCTATATAGGCGTCTTAACCTCTTCCGCACTCATGGCATCACTCGCGACCCCGAGGCGTTGACTCGCTGTGACGGCGGTTGGTATTATGAAATGCAAGATCTCGGCTTTAATTATCGCCTCACCGATTTCCAAGCCGCTCTCGGCATCTCCCAACTCGACCGCGCCGCCGTCGGACTTGATCGCCGTCAGCAGATCGCTCGCCGATATGACGAGGCTTTCGCCGATATGCCCGAGGTGGTGACTCCTCACCGCACCGACGATATCTGCCATGCGTTCCATCTTTATGTCATCCAGGTGCCCGACCGAAAGGGTCTCTATGATTTCTTGCGCTCGCAGGGGGTCTTGGCGCAGGTCCACTATGTCCCTCTCCATCTGATGCCTTATTACCGCCAATTCGGATGGACCGATGGCTCCCTCCCGGTGGTCGAGGAGTATTATCGTCATTGTCTGAGTCTCCCGATGTTCCCCACTCTCAGCGATGAGCAGCAGGAGTATGTCATAGCCAAGGTGCGTGAGTTCGTGACTCAAAAGTCTTAATCGGATTAGGGAGGTGTCATTATGAAATTTCTCGCCATTATTCCTGCACGTGGCGGCAGCAAGCGGATCCCTCACAAGAATGTGAAGCCTTTCGTCGGCATGCCGGTGATAGCATATTCGATACGTGCCGCCTTGCAGTCGGGATGCTTTGATGAGGTGATGGTGTCTACCGACGATCCGGAGATCGCTGAGACTGCCCGCCGCTATGGCGCTACGGTGCCTTTCATGCGCTCGGCGGAAACTGCCGATGATTTCGCCACTACTGCCGATGTGATCCGTGAGGTGTTACAGCGTTATGAGGCTGATGGCCGTTCGTTCGATGCCTTCGCTTGTATATATGCCACAGCTCCTTTCATCACTGCCGATCGACTCTGTAGTGCAGCCGATATTCTGGCTCGTCGCGATGCGGAGGCTGCCTTCACTTGTGTGGAGTATTCTTATCCGACTCAGCGTTGCCTCGTCATCGGCGATTCCGGTCGAATCGGTATGCTTCATCCCGAGTATGCCAAGTCCCGCTCGCAAGACCTTCGCAAGACCTATCATGATGCCGGACAGTTCTATTTCTCCACTGTCGAGGCTTTCCGCCGCACCGGCACTCTCTGGGGACCCGACACTCTCCCTATCATCCTCCCCGAGCTGGAGGTGCAGGATCTCGATACCCCCACCGACTGGAAGATGGCGGAGATCAAATATTCCCTCCTCTCGATGCCCGGGGAGTTCTCTACTGAGTCGTATCGCTTCATCCCCTATCCGCGGATGTCGCAGGAGGTGTCCCGACGTGTCTTCGAGGGTAGAAACGCCCCGGATGTGCGCCGTTTTATGGTCAATCAAGAGCCGATAGCCTTCGAAGATCATCTCTCTTTCGTTGAGAGCCTTGCCTCTCGCCGCGATAAGCAGTATTATGCTGTCTTTACCCTCGAGGGGCAGTTTGTAGGCTCGGTCAATATGGAGCGTATCGATGAGCAGAGCATGGAACGTGGCATCTGGATCGATGCCGCCGCTCGCCGCCAAGGACATGCCCATAGACTTCTCTCTCAGCTCTATACATATTTCGCTGAGGTGCGCGATTTGCGTCGTGTCGTCACCAAGGTGCGTCTCGACAATGCCGCTTCCTTGGCGTTGGAAGCCTCGCTTGGTGCTCGCGAGTCGCAGCGCGATGAGGAGTATGTTTATTTCGATACGTTCATCTAATCTCTCTTTGCTATGAAGCGTCGCGTCGTGTTGAGGGCTGATGCCGCCCGTTCTATCGGGTTCGGTCATTTCGTCAGAACGATGGCTCTCGCGGCATATCTGAGCCGCGATTTCGATTGCCGTGTCGCCTCTTTCAATCCCGACCTTCTTCGCATTTCCGATTATCAACTCGATCTTATCGCCGAGGCGCAGGCTACACCTCTCCATCTCGAGGCTGCCGATCGCGATGCCTACGATGCCCGGTTCGTGGAGTCTCTCGACCCGGAGGATATCGTAGTGCTCGATAATTATTATTATACTACTGAATATCAGCGACTTGTTCGCTCTCGATGCCGAGCATTGGTCTGTATTGACGATGTGCATGACAGGCATTTCGTGGCGGATGTGGTGATGACTTTTTGCCCCTTAAAGAGTGATGACTTTTCGCTCGAGGAGTATACACGGTTCTTTGGCGGTCCGGAGTGGTCGTTCCTCCGTGCTCCTTTCCTCAGCCCGACACCTTCGCGCAGTCGAAATCATGTCGATAGGGTAGTGCTCGCCATGGGGGGTGCCGACCCTTTCCGCCTCACCGATCGAGTCGTCTCCCTCTTGCGCGACATCAATGCCGATATCCATCTTGATATCCTCGCCGGACCGACCGTCTCGGTCTCTCATCTCGACGATCCTCGCATCCGAGTGATCCGTCAGGCGGATGCTCGTCAGATTGTCGAACTCTTCGACTCTGCCGACCTTGGTATTTTCCCTGCCAGCACGGTCTGTATGGAGGCGTTCGCGCGTCGACTCCCCGTGGCTGCCGGACATTATGTCGACAATCAGGTGGAGATCTATAATTATGGTGCGGAGCATGGGTGGTTCTTCCCTTTGGGATCGCTTCTTGATGATGACGACGCTCTTCGTCAGAGATTGAGGCGTGCTCTATCTCCGGAGTGTCTTATATCACCGCCACCGGTCGATTTTGCAAGTCGCCGTAATGATATTATTGATATTTTCAAATCCCTTTGAGCCATGGATAGCCTTTCCCAACATAAATGCATGATCGTAGCGGAACTTTCTGCCAATCATAACCATAATCTTGAGATAGCACGTCGGTCGATCGTCGCTGCCGCCGAGGCGGGTGCCGATGCCGTGAAGTTGCAAACCTATAAGCCGTCGAGTCTTACACTCGATGTCAAGGCTCCCGATTTCCAACTCAAGGGAGGACTCTGGGATGGCGAATGGCTCTACGACCTCTACAAGAAGGCCTATACCCCCTACGAATGGCATGCCGAACTCTTCGAGTTGGCTCGCGAATGTGGCATACAATGCTTCTCTACCCCCTTCGATCGCGAGGCTGTCGATCTGCTCGAGTCGCTCGATTGCCCTATCTATAAGATTGCCAGTTTTGAGGCGATGCACCTCGATCTGATCCGTTATGCCGCAAGGCTCGGTCGACCTATGGTCATCAGCACCGGTGTCGCTTCCGATCGCGAGATTCGCGAAGCCATCGATGCTTGCCATGAGCAGGGTAATTATGATGTCACTCTCTTGAAGTGCACGTCGGCTTATCCGGCTCGCATTGAAGATGCCAACCTCTCCCTAATCCCCGAGATGCGTTCTCGCTATGGTGTCAAGGTGGGTCTCTCCGACCACTCTGAGGGGAGTTTGCTCCCGATGCTCAGTGTCGCTATGGGGAGTGTGATGATTGAGAAACATTTTATACTCGACCGATCTATCGGCGGACCCGATGCCGCCTTTTCGATGGATATCAACGAATTTGCCGCCATGGTAAGAGATGTAAGAAGGGCTGAAGCGGCATTAGATCCCGGAGCAGGAATCCCCGAATCGGAGTCATTAGATCGCTCCGGCCGCCAATGGAGCCGATCGCTATATGTCTCGGCGCCCATAGCCCCCGGAGAGCCTTTCACCCCGCAAAACGTAGCCTGTGTACGCCCCGGCTATTCCCTACATCCACGCCACTACAACACCCTAATGGGTCGCCCCGCCTCACGCCCCTACCAACCCGGAGACCAAATCCCCCCCTCCGAACTCCAATAACCCTACAAAAAATAAGGTTTGGCTTCGACCCTAAAAATTTGAGGAACGCGCTCTTATCCTGTAATAACGATATAGACAATGGCAAAAAAATTTGAAATAAGAAACAGTACGGCTGAGTTCCTTACCTTTGTGGCAACAGGCAAGGAAGAAGGCATACAGGTGCTGTATAAAGACGACACGGTTTGGGCTACGCAGAAGGCAATGGCGACACTCTTTGATTGCTCAACAGACAATGTAGGTTTGCATTTGAAGAATATATATGAGAGTGGAGAATTGATTAGAGAGGCAACTGCCGAGAAAATCTCGGTAGTTCAAAAAGAAGGTGACCGACTGGTTACACGCAACACTCTATTCTACAACCTTGACGCCATCATCTCCGTAGGTTATCGCGTCAATTCCATCCGCGCCACGCAATTCCGCCAATGGTGTACCTACGTCATACGCCAGTTTGCCATCCGTGGCTATGTCGTGGATAAAAAACGTATGGAGAACGGCTCATTTATCAATGTAGATTACTTCGAGCAGTTATTGGAGGAGATACGAGAGATTCGCTTGTCTGAGCGAAACTTCTACCAAAAGCTGACCGACATTTATGCCACTGCGATAGACTACAACAAGGATGCCCCCACTACACGCCGTTTTTTCAAAAAAGTGCAGAACAAGATGCACTATGCCGTGCATGGGCATACGGCAGCGGAACTCATCGTGGAGCGTGCGAATGCAGAGAAAGAGCACATGGGACTGACAACCTGGGCAAAAGCCCCCAATGGCAAAATCATCAAGACGGATGTTTCCATTGCCAAGAATTATCTGCGGGAGAACGAGCTGCAAGCCATGGGAAGGCTTGTCAATGCCTACCTTGACATAGCCAAGGATATGGCGGAGCGTCATATCCCCATGACAATGGAGGACTGGGAAAAGCGCATCGACATCTTCTTGAATGCCACCGACCGTGAGGTGCTTCAGGATGCCGGCAAGGTTACGGCTGAATATGCCAAGGATTTTGCCGAATCAGAGTTTGAGAAGTATCGTGTCATCCAAGACCGTCTCTTCCGTTCCGACTTCGACCGCCTCTCCGATGGCGATATGCCAACGATAGACCCCAATTCAATAATAAGATGAATGCGACTCCTAAAAATCAGACCGGCAGGAATGGTTTTTAAGGCAAAGATACGACCTCCAAAATTTAAGGAACGCGCTCTAAGGGGTGGGGGTTAGAAGCCGTGGGGGATTATGCCTATTACTATGGCGTTGCGCATGAGTTGCGTCTCTAAGTTGTTGGCACGGAAGGTGCGTAGGTCAAGCCGGTAGCCTATCTGCATGCCGGTGCGGCCGAAGTTGATGCGCATCGACAGCAAGTTGTTGATGCCAAAAGCATTACCCCACCAGCCGAAATGCGCCAAACCGCTGTGATTCCCTAAGTATATCTCATAATAACTTTCCCCATACTCGGGCGAGAAAAAACATGACAACGTCGGCAGTCGCATCTCATCCGCCACCTCTACATTGTATTTCCCGATATGTGTCTTCCATTTCAACGATGCCGAAAGATCAAGCCCCGCTGAGGCCAAGGCTGTCACAGGATTATTGCCGTTGCGCGGTATATAGAGTGCTCCTCCATAGATGTCGATCATCGGCCCGACTGTCACTTCCCACCTCCCGGCAAATGCCTTGCGCCATGACATCCCCCATGCAAATTCTCCGGTCAGCCCATACATCCTCGCCGTCTCTGCCGGATTGAGCATCCGATGATAATCTACTGCCGCCTCGAATCGTATCGTGCAACGATCTGACCAGCGCTGAAACGCCTTCGTCCAGCTCCCGGTCAGCGAATAACTCATCCCCTCATAATATAGCGGTGAGATATAGGTCGATATGTCGCGCGCTCCTCCGATCTCGATGCTATAGATAGATGTGACTGGTCGACTCTCTGACACATCCTCCCCTCTGACACCGACAGTCACTGCCGATGCCATCACGATAGCACTCAATATGCCTCTAATCGAGATCATCAAACAGTGATGGTTGCTTATTCTCAGCCGACACCTCCGCCTCCGGCTCTATAACCTCTGCCTCCGGCTCTATAGCCTCTGCCGTTTCATCCTCTGTCGGTTCCGGCTCGGGTGTAACATCTTCGATGCTCGCCACATTATACTGTGTGAGGCGTTTGCCCTTGGCTTTGAACGACTTGAGTGCGATAAAAGTCTCCGCATCGATCTCCAACGGCGGTCGCACCGCATCATCTCCCCCGAAGGTCACCAGAAGCTGTGCCCCCGGTTTGTCGGTCAGCAACATAATCTTGCCACCCTCGTCGCCACCAACGAAACGCTGCGGCTTGGCGGTGACTTCAAACTTAAAACGTTTCAGATAGGGGAAGCCCAAAGCATTGTCAAAAAGCACCAACGTCCACTCCTTGTTAGCATCAAACTTCTCGATGCGATAGATATTGTCGGAGTAGTGGTTGGAGTCTGAATATGACGATGTGAAATAATTGCCATCATCGGTGATCACCAGCACCTTATCATCCCCTTGGAATATGCCGAGGCTCTCACCGCGATGGTCATAATTCAGACGGATCACATCGCGATCGAACCATACCTCGCGACCACCCAACGTCGAGGTGCCCTGCTTCTCAAGCTTGACATCATCGATCTTGAATTTGGTCACAAGATTGCCCAATGACTCCTTACCCTTGATCAGCTGCTTGGCGAAGTCGATCACCAAGCGTGTGTTGCGAGGACGTCTGCCCCCTTCACCCTCCTTGTCGGCAAGTGTGATTCGCACCGTCTCTGCCTCCCCGTTGGGATTGGCTGTAAGCCACTCGATGCGCGATCCGGCTATTCCCTTGGTGATGTCATACTCCTTCTCACGCGTCAAGCCGGTGATGAAGAAGCGCTTCATATAGTAATTGCCACCCTTGCCATTGCGATAGATCACATTGTAGATGGTGCGGCGGTCGTTCTTCTTGAATATGCCGATGTAGATCGGCTTGATACTCTTGGTCTTGCCGATATATAACTTTTCGGTCGCCTTCACAATCTTGTAGGTGCCATCTTTATAGATCACCAGGATATCGTCGATATCGGAGCAGGTGAAGAGGAACTCTCCCTCTTTGAGTCCGGTGCCGATGAAGCATCCTTCGGCATCATAGCAGAGACGGCGATTGGCTTCCGCCACTTTCGACGCCTCGATGCTGTCGAAATTGCGGAGCGTCGTGAGACGCGGATAGCGATAGCCATACTTCTCCTTCAGGTGAAGATACCAGCGCTCGGTGGTCTCATCGATATGCTCGATGTCATGGTTAAGACGCTCAATCTCACCCTCCAAACGGGCGATCTTCTCATCGGCCTTCGAAGAGTTGAACTTCAAGATACGCCCCATCTTGATCTCCCAGAGCTTGATAAGGTCTTCGTCGGTGATCGGACGATAGAAGCTCTCCTTCCAGGGGTCGAGCAGCACATCGACTCTACGGATGGCTTGCTCCATATCGGTGGCTTGCTCGATGGCGCGATCCTTATATATGCGTTGCTCGATAAATATTTTCTCGAGCGAAGCGAAGAGCCGACTCTCTTGAGCCTCGTTGAGGGCAATCTCCAGTTCGCGACGCAAGATGTCGCGAGTGCGGTCGACCGAATCGCGAAGCAATTCGCTCACCGACAGGAACTCCGGTTTCTTGTCGCGAATCACACAGCAGTTGGGCGAGATCGACACTTCGCAGTCGGTGAAGGCATAGAGGGCATCGATAGCCTTGTCAGAGCTGGAACCCGGGATCAAATGCACCACGATGCGTGCCTCTTTCGATGTGTTATCATCGATGCTCCTAACCTTGATCTTACCCTTCTCCATCGCCGAGAGTATCGACGATATCAGTGTGGCTGTCGTCTTGCCGAAAGGAAGCTCGGTGATGACCAGCGTCTTATTGTCGAGCTTCTCAATCTTGGCTCTCACCTTGACCGAACCACCGCGCGCCCCATCGTTATATTTCGAGGCATCCAGCAGTCCTCCTGTCTGAAAATCAGGGAGAAGCCGGAAGGGACGATCATGAAGATAGTCGATAGCCGCATCGAGGATCTCGTTGAAATTATGGGGCAATATCTTCGACGATAAGCCGACGGCGATACCCTCCACTCCTTGCGCCAAGAGGAGTGGAAATTTCATCGGCAGAGTCACCGGCTCGACATCACGCCCATCATAACTCGGCATCCATTCCGTAATCTTGGGCGAAAAGGCTGCCTCTACCGCAAACTCCGACAGTCGCGCCTCGATATAACGAGGCGCGGCCGCCGAGTCTCCGGTAAGTATGTTTCCCCAGTTTCCCTGAGTGTCGATAAGCATCTGCTTCTGACCCAATTGCACCAACGCATCACCGATCGAGGCATCGCCATGCGGGTGATATGCCATGGTGCGTCCTACCACGTTCGCTACCTTGTTGAAATGTCCGTCGTCAAGGCGCTGCATCGTGTGTAAAATGCGCCGCTGCACAGGCTTTAACCCATCTTCGATATGGGGCACAGCGCGTTCAAGTATCACGTATGATGCATACTCAAGATACCAGTCTTGAAACATTCCCGATAGCACGGTCTTTCGGTCGGTGGGTGGAAGCATTTCTCTCGTTTCTCCTCAGTTTTTTCAGGGTTAAGTTCTTTTTATCGTTTTCGTAGTTCACAGCTCGATAGCCTCAACTCGCCATTAGAACAATGGCATCACTGATGTGCTGTCGAGATATTTTCTCTTGAACTCAGCATCGGTCATGCAGAGCATCATGATGCCTTGGATCAAAATAAGGATGCTCCATGCGCCGCAAGTCACGATCGACAAGAGGATCGTCAGTAAGCCGCCGCCGGTCTTGCCCATGATGAAGTAGTGCACGCCGAGTGTGCCGAAGAAGAGGGCCATGATGCCACAGAGTGTCTTTTTCGAGGACACTTCGCTGTTGACGGCTTGAGTGGCCTGTCCGGCTTGCAAGATCTGCATCAACTCCGGCTGAGTGTAGAGAGGTTGCCAAGTTGAGCCATCGACACTTACCATAGTGTTGGCATCTACTGTGTAAGCAAATACTTGCTGTGCGGTCATCGGACCAACTACAGATCCGTTTACGTTAAGATAGTAGTTCATAATAATTAATTTTTTGTGTTAGTGGTTAATGATTTGATTTATATATATTTGACGCCGGCTTGAGCCGGTCGGGATATGCCTGTGGAATTACCATTCGAAACTCAAGAGCTCCTCTCTGCGCCGACGTGCCAGCTCCCGATGTGAGGCATCGCCATAGTTGGCAAAGGGGTGGATGCTTATTCCCCCGCGCGGCATAAAGCGACCCTCCACTTCGATATATTTCGGCTCCATCAGCCGGCAGAGATCTTTCATGATGATGTTGACACAATCTTCATGGAAGTCGCCATGATTGCGGAAACTGAAGAGATAGAGCTTCAGACTCTTACTCTCCACCATCTTCCGCCCCGGGATATAGGCGATGTGGATATGCCCGAAATCGGGCTGGCCCGTCTTGGGGCAGAGTGTAGTGAACTCCGGACAGTCGAATCTCACCACATACTCATTGTCCGGATGCTTGTTCTCAAATGTCTCAAGCACCTCGGGCGAGTAGTTGTCGCTATATTTCGTTCCGGCAGACCCAAGCAGGGTCACTCCTTTAAGTTCTTCTTCTGTTCTCATCTCTCGGTTTTTATATCTCTTCTCGTTAAGAGTCTCTTAGTTGGTATATGTCTCGAGCATGCGGATGCTCCCCTCGGGGCGAATCGTGATGTTGTCGACACTTGCCGGTATCAGCACCATCTCTCCCTGCTTCAGGCTTGCCATCTCCCCTTGGCTCTCGATCTCGGCTTTACCCTCGATCAGCACCAAGATCCGGAAGGTGTCTGCCTCGCGATAGTCGCGGATCATCTCCTGATCGACATCCAAGATATTGACAGTGAAGTGATCGGACTGAATCACATTCACCGGCACGTTGACTCGCTCGGCATAGCCTAAACTCTTGCCATCCTGGTCGTCGAAACGTATCGACTCACGCGCCTCGCAGGTGTGCAATTTGCGGTAATTCCCTTCGTCATCCTTGCGGTTGTAGTCATAGATGCGATAGGTCACTCCGCTCGTTTGCTGGACTTCCACCAGCAGACATCCGGCGCATATCGAGTGTACTCGCCCGGCCGGTATGTAATAGATCTCTCCTCGATTCACATCGGTGTAGTTCAACACCTCTTCGATCTTGCCCGTCTCGATCAGCCGGTCATACTCCTGAGGTGTCACCTCGCGACTGAACCCATTGGCGATCTTTGCCCCGGGGGCTGCGTCGATGATATACCACATCTCCGACTTGCCATTCTCATAGCCATGGCTTATGGCTGTCGCATCGTCGGGATGTACCTGCACCGACAGGTCGCTGTTGGAGTCTATAAGCTTCACCAACAAGGGAAACCGTGTCGACTCCCCGCTCTTGGCACTCTTGCCTGTCAAGGCACTGCCATATTTCTGCAACAATTCGCTGACAGTCAAACCCTTGTCGCTGCCTTCACTCACGCGCGTCTCATCTCCTTCAAGTCCGCTGATCAACCAGCTTTCGCCTATGTTGTTCTCTTGTGATTCCTCCCCTCTGTAGGAGAAAATCTTGTTCCCTCCCCAGATGGTGGGCTTCAATATGGGCTCGAATTTCCACATCTTGATGTCGAAGTTTTTTCGTTGTTCTGTTCGTTTTACGCTGTTAGTAGAAATATGGTAACTACAAATATACGCAAATTTTTTGTTTTAAGCAATTTGATGAGGATTTTTATCTCCTTTTTTCTCTTTTTAACCCCTTTTTATGCAAAAAAGGGGGCGCCGGGATACCCGACGCCTCGCTCTTTATGTTCAACAGATCTTATCGTAGGTCGCTATCCCCTCCGGCCATCCCTTTATTTCTGATAGACAGTCGGGTCGGGAACTCCGGCAAGTTGGAACGCCTCTTTGCGCTCCACACATGTGCCGCAAGCTCCGCAATGCACCGCTCCACCCTTGTAGCAGGAGTAGGTCTTCGAGTAGTCGACACCTGCGCCCGCACCATGTCTTACGATGTCGCTCTTGCTGATGTCGGTATAGGGAGCGAGGATGTCGACGCCATCGTAGGTGCCGCGGCTCATCGCCAGACTCATCGCATCGATAAATTCATGCCGACAGTCCGGATAGATGGCATGGTCGCCCGAATGGTTGGCTATCATCACATGCTTCAGCCCGCGACTCTCTGCCAGCCCACACGCCACCGACAGCATGATGCCATTGCGAAAGGGCACCACCGTGCTCCGCATATTCTCATCCTCGTAGTGACCCTCGGGGATTTCTTCAGCGCCACTCAGCAAGGAACTCTTGAAGTATTCCCCCATAAATCGCAGGGGTATTACGATATGCTCGATATCAAGCATACGACATTGGCGGCGTGCACACTCGATCTCGCGTGCATTATGATTCGACCCATAGTCGAAGGTCACAGCCAAGGCTATCCTCTCTTTATATTCGTGCAGCAGCGTGACTGAATCCAATCCTCCCGACAGCACTATTATCGAGTCTCTATCCATTGCTTCGTTTCGCTTGTTTTCGTTTTATTTGTCGATCTATCTGTTATGCCTAAACTCGCTATTCATTTTACGTTCTGTCGGCAATTTGTTGCTGATCAGGGTATTCCCAAGAATCTGTGTAATTGCACCGAGAGTGTCCAGCGAGGGTCGGCGAGTACTCGGCTCACTGTCCGGAGTCTGTTGGCCTCTCGCTCGGCGGCATCCTCGACATAGCATGGCTGAAGATACATCAGCGTCTTCTCTCGGCGACATCCCAATGAGAAGTAGCCATCCAGATCCTGACCGATGTCGATCACCTTGATTTCGTCGGCGGCTTCCACCTTGATCTCACCCTTCTCCATGTCGCCACAAATGCCAAACTTGGGAGATACGGTGACCCAATCGATGCCCTCCGGCAGTGCACAAGTGCCGTTGGTCTCGATCGCGATCTTCTTGCCGGTGGCGCGCTTGAGCAGATGGATAAAATCCTCATCGATCCATAGCCCCGGCTCTCCTCCGGTCAGCACGATCCACTCTGCCGTGTAGAGGTTGACTGCATGCACGATCGATTCGTCGTCCATATAGATGCCATCTTCATGGCTCGTGTCGCAGAAGGGACAACGTAAGTTGCATCCCGAAAAGCGTATGAACACCGACGGGTAGCCGCTGTGATGACCCTCGCCCTGCAGCGAGTAAAATATTTCGTTGATCTTCCTCATCGCCGATCACTCATCTTTCTCGTATGCCGCCCAGTTGCCATCGCTCTCTTCCACTTCAGCTCGATAGCAGTTGGGCACACTATCCACCACCCAACGGGCGATGTTCTCTGCCGTCGGATTAAAGTCCAATACATCGTTGAGCATACGATGGTCCACACGATCCATAATCATCCGCTTGATAAGCGAGAAGTCGACCACCATGCCATTCTCATCGACCTCTTTCGATCGACATTCCACCGTCACCCTCCAATTATGCCCATGCAAGTTGCAACACCGACTCTCATAATTGAGCTCAAGTCGGTGGGCTGCACTAAATTCAAATGTTTTCCTGACGTAATACATTCTCTCTATGTGTTGATTTTGTGGGTGAACAAGTATCTTCTGTTCAGTCTCTTAAATGGAAGTAGGCTTGCGAGTGCGTGATGCGCGTTTCTTTACCGGCTGTGCCTCTTTCACCTCTTCGATGCCTGCCAAGGCTGCATCGATCATGATGCGACCGCAGTATTCGCATACGATTACCTTCTTGTGCATCTTGATCTCAAGTTGACGCTGGGGTGGGATACGGTTGAAGCAGCCGCCGCATGCATCACGTTGCACGGTGACAATACCCAAACCATTGCGCGCATTCTTGCGAATTCGCTTGAAGGCTGCCAGTGTGTAGGCATCGATGTTGGGCTCTACGGCTTTGCATTGAGCCAGAAGATTCTCCTCCTCTTGGCGAGTCTCGGAGATGATGGCATCGAGCTCCTCTTTCTTCTGCTCGAGGATGTGCTCATTGTCGGTCAGAACTTCGCGATTGCGCTCGATCTCAGCGCTCTTCTCTTCGATCTTCGCTGTCGCCTCGCGGATGTTCTTCTCTGCCAACTCGATCTCGAGCTGCTGGAACTCTTTCTCCTTCTCTAAGTAGTTGTACTCGCGATTGTTGCTGACATTGTCCATCTGCTGGTTGTAGCGATCGATCTTGCCCTTGCTGATATCGATGTCGCCTTTGCGCTGTGAGATGACGCTCCGCAACTGGGCGATCTCTTCTTCATTCTTGTTGATGCGTGTCTGGTATCGCACGATCTCGTCTTCGCGATCTTTTACTTCGTTGGGTAGTTCGCCTCGAAGTGTCTTGATGCGGTCGATCTCTGAAAGAAGTGTCTGAAGATGATAGAGGTCTTTGAGTCGCTCTTCTACACTGCGCTCTTTTTCGGTTTTTTTATCTGCCATATTATTTTGATAATATCTGTTGTTTGCTTTTTATGTTTTCTTATATCCCCTGATTACATCACACCGATCGGATTGCTCTGCTCTTCGGAGAAGTATACCACCAAGTCGGGATATTTCTCGCGGATGATTCTCGAGAAGATCTTCATCGAGCAGAGCTCGCTCTCGTAGTGGCCGATGTCAGCGATCACGATATCCTGACCCCATGTGGTGAAGTCATGATATTTCACATCGCCGGTGATATACATATCGGCACCCATCTCGATGGCTCGCTTGATGAATCCGGCACCGGCGCCGCCACACATGGCTATGCGCTTTGCTACGATCGCCGAACTCTGGGTGGAATATCTCAGACTCTTCACTCCGAATTTCTCTTTGATGCGTCTCAGAAGTTCCAATTTCGGAGTGGGGGCGATGTTGCCGATCACTCCGAGTCCCGCTTGCGGGTTCCCCTCGATGGGCGATAAGACTTCGATGTCGTGCAGGTCGAGCATGTGTGCCATCTCGTGGCTCACCCCATTCCAGGTGGAGTCGAGATTGGTGTGGGCTGAGTAGATCGCGATCCCCTCTTTGAGGGCTTTGATCACTATCCGCTCGGTCTCGCTCACTCCGGTGAGATGCTTCAACCCATGGAAGATCAGCGGATGGTGCGACACGATCATGTCGCATTTGCGCTTGATTGCCTCGTCGAGCACCTCTTGTGTCACGTCAAGACACAACATCACCGCGTTGACTCGGCTATCTCCATATCCTACCTGCAATCCGGCGTTGTCATACGACTCTTGCAGTGGCAGTGGCGCAAATTCTTCGATTGCTGTCGATATCTCTTTTACGGTCATCCCGTGGATGGTTTATTTTTTCAATGCGATTTGTAGTTCATCAAGTTGCGACTGATCGATTGGCGATGGACTTTCATTCATCACGTCGCGTCCCGAGTTGTTCTTGGGGAAGGCGATCACGTCTCTGATTGTATCAAGCCCTGCCAAGATCGATACGAAGCGGTCGAATCCTAATGCCAAGCCGCCGTGAGGGGGCGCTCCATATTGGAAGGCATTCATCAGGAATCCGAATTGCTCGTGTGCCTTCTCGGGTGTGAAGCCCAGAAGCTCGAACATGGTGTCTTGAAGTTCGGCGTCGTGGATACGGATCGATCCGCCACCCAACTCGGTGCCATTCACCACGATGTCGTAGGCTGTGGCACGCACCTTGCCGGTGTCGCTATGCAGAAGTGGTATATCCTCCGGATTGGGGGAGGTGAAGGGATGGTGCATCGCATAGTAGCGCTGAGTCTCTTCGTCCCACTCGAAGAGGGGGAAGTCGATCACCCAGAGAGGAGCGAAGACGTTGCGGTCGCGAAGCCCGAGACGATTGCCCATCTCGAGACGAAGCTCGCAGAGCTGCTTGCGTACTTTCATAGCATCTCCGGTCATCACCAATAGAAGGTCGCCCGCCTTGGCGTTCATCCGCTCGCCCCATGATTTGAGGGTCGCTTCATCATAGAACTTGCCTACCGAACTCTTCACTGTGCCATCCTCTTCGAGTTTGATCCAGATCAGACCCTTAGCTCCTACCTGAGGACGCTTTACAAAGTCGGTGAGCTGGTCGATCTGCTTGCGAGTGTAGCCGGCACATCCGGATGCGGCGATACCCACCACCAATTCGGCGTCATCTGCCACTGCGAATCCATGTCCCTGTGCCAGGTCGGTGAGCTCTACGAACTCCATGCCGAAGCGCTTGTCGGGCTTGTCGCTGCCATAATATTTCATCGCATCTGCCCAGGTGATGCGCTCGAAGGGTTCTGTAAAATCGATACCCTTGACATATTTGAAGATGTGCTTCACCAAGCCTTCGAACACTTCGATCACATCCTCTTGCTCCACGAAGCTCATCTCGCAGTCGATCTGCGTGAACTCGGGCTGACGATCGGCACGAAGGTCTTCGTCTCTGAAGCATTTAGCAATCTGGAAGTAGCGGTCGAAACCCGACACCATCAGCAGCTGCTTGAAGAGCTGCGGCGACTGCGGAAGTGCATAAAATTCTCCGGGATTCATCCTCGAGGGAACGATAAAGTCGCGTGCTCCCTCCGGTGTCGATTTCACCAAGATCGGCGTCTCGACTTCAAGGAAGTTCTGCGAATCCAAGTAGCGGCGGATCTCGAAAGCCATCTTATGGCGCAACTCAAGGTTGGTGCGAACGCAGGGACGACGAAGATCCAAGTAGCGATATTTCATACGGAGGTCGTCGCCGCCATCGGTGTTATCTTCGATGGTGAAGGGGGGCACCTCGCTGCGGTTCAAGACGCGCAACTTCTTGGCTACCACCTCTATATCGCCGGTCGGAAGATTCGCATTCTTCGAACTGCGCTCCTCCACCTTGCCTTCGACCTGAACCACATATTCTCGTCCTAAATGATTGGCTTGCTCCTCAAGTTCAGAATCGTTTTCGTTACTAAACACCACCTGTGTGATGCCATATCTATCACGGACATCTACAAAGGTCATTCCGCCCATTTTGCGGAGTCTCTGTACCCATCCCGCCAGCTTCACTTCCTTGCCGGCGTCGGCGAGTCGCAACTCGCCGCATGTTGTGTCTCTGTACATATTGTTTTCTGGATATATCCTATGGCGCAATCCCGTTTTTTAGAACCGCGCATATTAAGCACGCAAAGTTAATATTTTTTCTCCATATTTCAAAATATTTGTTTTACTCTTATTCCGGATTCTCTCGTTTTCCTCCGATTTGTGCCCCCGATTCCGGGTCAACCCCATGATATATAATAGGCTCGGAGGGGAAGCTTGGTCGCTTGATCCATGCTTCTCCCTCCGAGTGGTCGAGTGTTTTTTCAGGTTGCTTTTCTACTGTCTTGCTTTTATATTGACCTTACTTGGCGGCGGCACCGATGCGGTCGCGAGCTGCCTGGCCTGCACCTTTCCCTTTATATTTGCTGCGGGCGGTGTTGAAATTGTAACTTAGTGTGAGTATGACGCGATTGAAGTCGAAACGATTGGTCTGTGTCGCTGTGTAACTGCCGTAGTATACGTATCCGTCGTTGTTTCCCTTGCGGAAGATGTCTTGCCAGGAGAGTCGCAGGGTCAGTGCATCATCTTTGAGGAAGGATTTCTGTACGGCGGCTTCGAGCGACCAGTAGTGGTTCATCAGCTCGATGTTGCTGTAGTGCGATTTGCTGTGGAACTCGGAGTTAATCTCGAATTGCCAGCTATGGGGGAAGCGGAAGGCGTTGTTGGCATTGAAGACCCACATCGGCTTGCCGAAGGAGCGGCTGCCATTGTCGAAGTCTAAGGTGAGCCATTGCTTGATAAATGCCACTGTCCAGGTCGGCGTGTAGCATCCCCAGGTCTTGGTCGCCACTGCGAAGAGCTGCATCTGATGTTGCGGCTTGTCGATGTTGCGGAAGCTTATGCGGATGGTCCCTTCGTCGTTATAACGCTCGCTCCAGCTGCACACTAAGTCTTTGTGGTTGCTGTATTGTGCTCCGAAGGTAAACATGTTCCACATGGCGGTCAGCGATACGGAGTGCTCTACCGATGGCTTCAAGGTCGGGTTACCCTGCTGGAAAGCATAGCGGTTGTGATAGCTCATGGCGCTGCTGAGCTGCCAGTATTGCGGGCGCTGGGTGCGGCTCGAATAGCCTGCCATCAGTCTTACTCTCCCCAAGAGGGTGGAGAAGGAGGCCGAGGGGAAGACGTTGTCATAACTGCGGTGGAGATTGTCGCCGCTGTTGAGCCGGTCTTTGTAGTCGAAGTCGGCATGTTCGTAACGCAATCCGACGCTGAAGTTAGTATTCTGATTCAGTGCCACTCCATATTGTATGAAGCCGGCATAGACATTGTCGATGGTCTTCGATAGGGAGTTGGGGAGGGTGGTGCCGGTGATCTCGTTGCTGCTGTTGCGCTTGACGAAGGTCTCTTCGGTGCCCACTTCGAGCATACCTCTCCAGATGGGGTAGGAGAGCACTAATTTGGTAGCCACCATATTATTCTTCGATGAGGAGATGCCTTCTACGATGCGGTCGGTTGTAGTGGCTGTCTCGTCCATATATTGATGCTCGTTCTCGCGAGTGAAGAACATGTCGGTGTTGAAGTCGATGTTGAGTCTGCCGATGGTGCCGTTGTAGTAGGCATTCACCAAGACGTTGTCGGGGCGTTTGCTCCATTTGGTGCCGTCGGAGGTGATGCTCTCGACGAATGTGCCATGATCATATTTGTTCATGTGCATCAGCTCTTCGGTGTCGCTGCTGGTGGTGATGGCATAGTCGACTTTGGCTCCGACGGAGTGGTGGTCGTTGATCTGCCAGTTGAGTCCGCCGGTGACGTGTGTGCCGATGCCTCGCCATTTATACACCAGGTCTCCTTCGTAGCGGAAGAGCTCTTCGCCGGTGAGCGGGTCGGTGCTGAGCTGACACAGGTCGCTCCATTGGTTGGTGCGATATTGCCATTCTTTGACTGAGGCAAAGAAGTCCCACCCGCCGTGGCGATAGTTGAGGTTGATTTGCGCTTCGGGGTCGTTCTTGCCGGTGCGGAGGCTCTGCTCGCTCTTGGCGAAGAGGTTGAAGCTGAATCCGTCGCCTTGGCGCTTCTTGGTCTTGATGCGCACCACTGCCGATACTGATGCGTCATATTTCGCTCCCGGGTTGGTGATTACTTCGACGTCAGCGATCTCATCGCTCATCAGGCGCTTCAGTTCGTCAGTGTCTTGCACGCGACGGCCGTTGATGTAGTAGATCGGCGTGCCGCGTCCTATCACTTCCAGCCCCTCTCCCTTCTTGATCATTCCGGGCACTT
This sequence comes from Lepagella sp., assembly GCA_051872035.1. GTDB lineage: Bacteria > Bacteroidota > Bacteroidia > Bacteroidales > Muribaculaceae > Lepagella. The sequence goes on along the minus strand of JBJEDL010000012.1, from coordinate 7,553 downwards.
TGCGCAGCACATCGGCTGCCGTACCGGCCTTCTCGAGGGTCGATCCGCTGATCTTGGTCACTAAGGCATCTCCCTTCATGCGGGTGTTGGGGAGGGTGCCTTTCACCACTATTTCTTCCAGTTCGTAGTAACTGCCGATGGAGTCGAGGGCTATCGAGTCGCTCTCGGCATATTCGGTCTGTGCATTGGCGGTGAGGGCCGCGAAGAGTGTGGCTATTCCCATCGTCGTGTAGATTATGAAGTGTCTCATCGTTGTCATAATTTTAGAAGTTTTTGTTGTTTCCTTTTATATAGGGACAACAAAAGTAGACTTTTTGTGACAGACGATGGTGTAAAAAACGGACAATTTTTAAAAAAGTGATTTATTCGGTGTGGTAGGCGAAGTATCCTTTGATGAAGTTACTGCGTTCTATTTCAAGCAGATGGCGCATGTATTGGGAGGGAGTCATCCCGGCGAAGTATTTGAATTCTTTGTTCAGGTGGGAGTGGTCGGTATATCCCAAGTCGGCGACAATGTCGGTGAAGTTGGGGTCGTGGAGCGTACGGATCATGTGGGTGGCATGCAGGAAGCGGCGGGTGCGGAGCATTTGCTTGGGGCTTATGCCAATGTTTTCGGAGAAGATACGGCGTAATTGTCGCTCGCTCATGCAGGCGATGTCGCTGAGTCGGTCTATGCCGATGGTCGGGTGGAGTGCTATCTCTTGGCACACTCTCTGCAGGGGCTTGAGATATATGTCGGTGCCATGGTTGTAGAGTCGGCGCTTGATGAATGTCTCGATGATGTCGATCGCTTCGCGGTCGGTGGCAGAGTCGAGTACTCGCATCTTCAGTTCATGAAAGTCGGGCATGCTCAGTTGATCCATCGATACGTTGTCTTCGAGGAAGAGGTCGGAGGGTATTCCCATGATCATCTTCAGAGCGTAGGGCTGGAAGAAGACGAAGAGCAGATGCGTATTCCCGGAGGTCTGTACGTTGATGCTATGCTTGTATTGGCCGCAGACTGTGGCTATTTTGTCGTAGTCTAATGTCCCGTTGACCATAAAGGGGTCGCGTCGATGAAACATCCATTTCATCAACCCCGTAGGCAGTATGTTCATCTCCACCGAGATGCGGTCTGCCTTCATCACCCAATAGTGATGGATATATGCCCTCAATGAGGGATCCGGAAGCATTACCGCCGTTTGCATACACAAATATACACAAATTCTCTGAATATATCCCTATCTCACCCCCGCTTTTTTAGAATTGCGCTCTTTTTGTGTATTTTGTCGACAATAAAGAAAGCGAGTGCTCTCACGAGTACCCGCTCTTTTGACGGTTGTTGGGGTCCGTCCAATCTTAACTTAATGAACAAAAATCTATCTTCTAACTTACTTATATTACCACAAAGCCCCCTCGTTTGTTCAAAGCAAGCAGAAGTTTTAACACATTTTAACATTTGTCCAAGGTTTGGGATAGGTGTTGGTTGGCTTGTTCTATCTTGGTGATTTCGTCATAGACGCGGCGGGCGTAGGGGAGGGATATGAGGTAGATGAGGCCGCCGATGGGGAGACACCATTTCATGATGCGACGCATACGCTGCCCCCGGAAGGGATGGAGGATAAAGAGGGAGCGTGTAGTGGGGTAGCGCCCTAAGGCATCGATCACCACCACATCTTGCGAGTCACTGAGATACTCACAAAGTTCATCGGCAAGCATCCCGATTTCGTCGATCTCCTTCGGATCGTACGACTGATCCCAATATTGCCTGTATCCGGGCCGCGAACGATGTGCCGAAAGCCATGCTACTGCCTGATAATGGAGTGTCTCCACCTTCGCCAAAGCTACTGCAAGATTCGGATCGCGGATTACTACCTCCTTGAGGGTGACATGACGACTCTCCGGAAGCCCGAGCCGACGCCTGAACCACTCCTTATATAAGTCGGCATTGAACACTGCCGAGTCATTCATCGCCTTGTAGGTCACGAAGATGCCCAAGGGCATCAGCACTGCCGTCGAAAGCCACATGCCTGCCCATACCTCCCAGCGCCCATCGCGAGCCAACTTATACCCCGTGTTGTCGATGATATAATACACCAAGAAGAGCAACACCGAGATTACCAACGGCGCCCCAAGTCCACCCTTGCGGATGATAGCTCCCAGGGGCGCCCCTATAAAGAGGAATATGATACATGCCACCGACAGAGTGAATTTCTTGATCAACTCGATCTCGTGCCGACGATAGATCTTCTTCTCATCTTGCATCTGTATGGCACGGAATTCAATCTCTAATTTACGGTTATTAATCAGAGTAGTGGCGGTGTTGAACACCTGGTTGAGATCCTTGGATGAGAGTGCCTGAAGAGCCGAATCAAGATTCATCTGAGCCTGAGTGCGTGGCAACTTATCGCTCTTCTTCTCTTTCGGCTGCGTCGCTTTGGCTTGTTGCTGAGGTCGGTCTTGCCCCTCAATTCGCATTATTTCACCATTTTGCCCCACAGAGGAAGGCATCTCTTCGCCATGACGAGCATTCACACTATATGTGCGCGACCCGTCGCGAGTCTCCTCCGTACCGCCGATCATCGCATCTCCAAGACCATAGAACATCGCCCGCTCGAACCCTCGGCTATCTTCCCTGCCGATCGAGTCAATACGCACACTCAGCGAGTCGAGTGTCTGCCGCAATTCCGCTATGTTCTTACCCACATACTGCTTGCGCATACCCCCCTCATCCAGCTTGTTGAAGTTGGCATCGAAGGGTATCAAGATCTCCTTGTCCAAGAATTTCTCCCGCCGGAAGGGCACATTGCTATCCGACATCTTCTGCTCGCGAAGATTCTCGAATTGCTCCCCCTGCATCATGTGGAGATAGAGATAACGCATATCGGGAGTGAACGCCAACCGAGCCGAATCGGCAAGCAGGATCGTGGCATTGTCGCCACCCTTCGACACGTCATAGATCATCACATCATAGAGCATGCCGCTATCCTTATCCTTGGTCTTCACGAAGATGTTATAGCCCGGGATCTGATCATAGAATGCCCCCTCCGGTATCTCCAATTCAGGCGATTTCTGCTTCGCCGAGAAGAGAAGGGTCCACATCTTCACCTGCGCCTTGGGCAGAATGTCATTCTGAAAGAAGAAGGCTCCGACTGCCACCATCGTGATGAAGATGATCAGCGGTCGCATCGTCTTGACCAACGATATGCCGGAGGCTTTGATAGCGGTCAATTCCGATTTCTCACCCAGATTGCCGAACGTCATCAGACTCGCCAACAAAATCGCCAAGGGGAGTGCCATCGGCACCATACTCACTGCGGCATAAAAAAACAATTCCGCCAGCAAGTCGATCGAGAGACCTTTTCCCACCAAGTCGTCGATGTATCTCCAAAGGAACTGCATCAGCACGATGAAGAGCACGATGAAAAATGTCATCGCGAATTGCGGCAGAAAACTGCGTAATATGAAGAGATATAATCGCTTAAAAACTTTCATTTTTCGATAAATGCCGCCTCTTTTGCACAGAGACGGTGTGTTTTGCGTTGTAAAGTTAAAAATTTTTGGTTAGACACGGAAATTTTTTGTAACTTTACGCATTAGTTATGTCTTGATTTGAGCTTTCAGCTCTTGAGACAGACCAAAATTAGTACTTTAAATACCAAAAACATTATCATAAACCGCATTATAAAATGAAACTTTTCGAAAGACTCACACGACGTGCTCAGGAGAACCGTCGTCGTCTCGTACTCCCCGAGTCATTAGAGCCTCGCACTCTGCAGGCTGCTAATCGTATCATCGAGCTCGCTGTGGCCGATATCATCTTTGTTGGCAATAAGGAGGAGGTGCTCCGTCGCGCCTTCGAGCTTGGCCTCCCTCTGATCGAGAAGGCTACCTTCGTCGACAGCAAGGATGCCGCTTTCACAGAGCCCTACGCCGAACTCTTCCGCAAGCTTCGCGAGAAGAAGGGTGTCACCATCGAGCAAGCTCGCGAGCAGGTGAAAGATCCCCTCTATCTCGGCTGCCTTATGATCAAGAATGGCGATGCCGATGTCATGGTGGCAGGCGCTCTCAGCCCCACTTCTCATGTGCTCCGCGCTGCTTTCCAAGTGCTCAAGACCAAACCGGGCATCTCTGTGGTGAGCGGCGCATTTATTATGCTCCTCCCTGAGAATTGCCCCTACGGCGACACCAACATGCTCGTATTCGCCGATTGCGCCGTGGTGCCCGATCCCACTGCCGAGGAGTTGGCTCAGATCGCTGTCTCTACTGCTCAAACCACTCGCGATATCGCCGGCCTCGAGCCCCGCATCGCCATGTGTTCTTTCTCCACCAAGGGTAGCGCCACCCACGAACGTGTCGATAAGGTGATCCGCGCCACTGAGTTGGCTCGTGAGATGGCTCCCGACCTCCAAATCGATGGTGAACTCCAGTCGGATGCCGCCATCGTGCCTCACGTCGGCGAGATGAAAGCCCCCGGCAGCAAGGTCGCCGGTCATGCCAACACCCTTGTGTTCCCCTCGCTCGAAACCGGCAATATCGCCTATAAACTCGTGCAACGTATCTCCGGCGCCGGAGCCGTAGGTCCCGTGCTCCAAGGCCTCGCTGCTCCCGTCAACGACCTCTCTCGCGGTGCCACTGTCGATGATATCGTTAATACCATAATCGTGACCTGCAACCAGGCTATTCATTGATCTCTAATACCCATACATATCTCATGAAAATTCTTGTTCTCAACAATGGCAGCTCGAGCGTTAAGTATAAGCTCATCGACAACTGCTCTAAAGAGGTCCTCGCCGAAGGTGGCGTCGAAAAGATCGGTCTCCCCGATTCCTTCATCAAGTTCAAACTCGCTGATGGCTCCAAGAAGAGCATCGAAGTCTCTATGCCCGATCATACCGAGGCTATCCGCCAGGTCTTCAACGTCCTGACCAACGCCGAATATGGCGTCATCAAGAGCCTTGACGAGATCCAGGCTGTAGGCCACCGCGTGGTGCATGGCATGGAATATTTCAATAAGTCAGTGCTCATTACCGATGAGGTGATCGCTCGTGTCAAGGAGTGCTATCCCGTGGCTCCCCTCCACAATCCTGCCAATATCACCGGCATCGAGGCTGTGCTCACGCTTCTCCCCGGTGTGCCCCAAGTCGGTGTCTTCGACACTGCTTTCCATCAGACCATGCCTCAGCATGCATACATGTATGCCCTCCCCTACGAGTGCTACGAGAAGTATGGCGTGCGTCGCTATGGTTTCCACGGCACAAGCCATCGCTATGTGTCGCGCCGCGCTTGTGAGTTCCTCGGCATCGACCCCAAGAATTGCCGCATGATCACTTGCCATATCGGCAATGGCGGTAGCATCACTGCCGTGCGCAATGGCGAAAGTGTCGACACTTCTATGGGTCTCACCCCCACCGAAGGACTTATGATGGGTACTCGCGTCGGTGACGTCGATCCCGGTGCCTTGGCATACCTGATCGAACGCAAGGGTATGGACGCTGCCGCTCTCTCCAAGATGATCAATAAGGAGAGTGGCGTGCTCGGCATCAGCGGAATCTCCAACGATATGCGTGACATCGAAGCCGGTATCGAGAAGGGTGACCCCCGCGCCATCCTTGCCATGGATATGTACAACTATCGCATCCTTAAGTATGTCGGCGCTTACACCGCTGCTCTCGGTGGCGTCGATGTAATCGTCCTCACAGGTGGCGTCGGCGAAAACCAAGCCGGCACTCGCGAATATCTCTGCGAAAAGCTCGCCTACCTCGGCGTTACTCTCGACAGAGAGGCCAACAAGTCGCGCGGCAAGGAGATCGTGATCTCCGGTCCCGACTCCAAAGTCAAGGTCGTGGTCATCCCCACCGACGAGGAGATGATGATCGCCGAAGATACCGCTGCTATCGTAGCTGATTTATAATTAATCCAAGGCTGTTGGATCTTGCGGATGTCATTAGAATGTCCCAATGATTCAACAGCCCTCTATATTTGCTTATGCTGAATTCTATATTATGGAATGTCGACCCGATCTTCTTCTCGATCGGTCCGATTTCCGTCAGATGGTATGGTCTGGCTTTTGCCGTAGGCTTCTTGGGTGGCTATTATATAATGTGTCGTATGTTTCGTCATGAGGGTGCTCCCGAACGTTGGGTAGGGGTGCTCTTGACCTACATCGTGATTGGCACCATCGTCGGTGCCCGGCTCGGACATGTCTTCTTCTATGAGTGGGACTACTATTCACTTCATCCCGAGAAGATCCTCCGCATCTGGGAGGGTGGTCTCGCCAGCCATGGCGGCACCATCGCCAACATCCTGGCGCTCTTCATATTCTCATGGTGTGTCACCCGCAAGCCCGCCTCTTGGGTCTTCGATAAGATTGTCATCCCAACAGCCATGGTGGCAGGCCTTATACGCTTCGGCAATCTCATGAACAGTGAGATCTATGGCGGCCCCACCGATCTCCCATGGGGTTTCATATTCGTTAGAGATGGGCAGACACTCCCCGCTCACCCCACACAGATCTACGAAGCCCTCTGCTATTTCCTCCTATTCGCACTCCTGATGTGGATGTATTGGAAGAAAAACGCTCAGCAGCGCCCCTGGCTTCTCACCGGCATATTCTTCATCGGCACATTCCTCTCCCGTTTCTTCATCGAATACCTCAAGAATGTGCAGGTTGCTTCCGAACTTGACCTGATCGATCGCTACGGCATGAACATCGGCCAGATGCTCAGCATTCCCTTCGTCCTGCTCGGCATCTTCTTGGTAATATGGGCGCTAACCCACCCAAAAGTCCATTTCGATTTCCCCAACCGCTTCCCCGACGAAGACCCCAAAAAGAAATAGACGACTCCCCAAAATTTTAGGATCGCGTTCTTAGGAACGCGCTCTTACTCGTTGCGTGAAACAAATCGCTTGCGTAGTCGCGACAATGTCGATTGCGTCATATTCAAGTATTGAGCGATATATTTCAGCGGAACGATACTCGAGATATATTTCACCGAAGTGCGCTTCAATTGAACACTGTGTATACTCAGAAAGTTCAAGAAGCGCTCTTCGGCTGTTTTGTTATTGAAGAATAAGTAGCGCTTCTCAAAACTATATAACTGCTCGATCATAAGATTGTGCATCCATTTCACCATCGCCGGATAGCGATCCTCCATCTGGTGCATCTTATGATAACTTATCAGCCACACCTCTGAATCCTCCACTGCGATGAGCGAAAAAATCGACGGCTCGCCGGCATAATAGGAGTGGATCGAGGTGAATACATCCCCCGATGTGCCGAATAGCAAGGTGTCTTCCTTGTCTTCTGTCATATTACTCACCCTAAAGAGTCCATACCTGTTGATCACAAAGTCATGACAGACTTCTCCTTGTCGCACCACTGCCGATCCCTTCTCTACCTGTACCAATCGAGCGGCATTCTCAAAATCCCTGATCAAATCCTCTGGTGGTGTGCAATATTGTGTCAATACTTGACGCAAACTTTTGGGAGTATGTGTTTCTGAAAACATAGTCTATGTATATTTAGAGCGCGTTCCTTAAAATTTTTGGGGTCGTAGGGGCGGATATTTTTG
>JBJEDL010000011.1:0-10314 GCA_051872035.1 Lepagella sp. | reverse complement strand
ACCTTCACGGGCCTTTCCCCGGCTAAAAATTCAAGCCATTAACTGAATATCCCTACATTAATCTAAACTTCTTCTTATGATATTTACTGCTGAGAACATATTGCTTGTTGGCTCGGTCCTTTTGTTTGTCAGTATTGTGGTCGGTAAAACCGGCTATCGCTTCGGTGTTCCCGCCCTTTTGCTCTTCCTCGTTGTAGGTATGTTGTTCGGCAGCGATGGGTTGGGTATACAGTTTCATAATGCCAAAGAAGCCCAATTCATCGGTATGGTGGCGTTGAGCATTATCCTCTTCTCCGGAGGTATGGATACAAAATATGCCGACATCAAACCAATTCTGACACCCGGATTGATACTCTCTACCATAGGTGTTCTACTGACAGCTCTCTTTACAGGCCTCTTCATTTATTGGCTTTCCGGTATGAGCTGGACCAATATACACTTCCCAATCACCATCTCCATACTATTGGCAGCAACCATGTCATCGACCGACTCCGCCTCAGTCTTTGCCATCCTCCGCTCGCAGAAAATGAATCTCAAGCACAACCTTCGACCTATGTTGGAGCTGGAAAGCGGAAGCAATGACCCCATGGCATATATGCTCACCATAGTCATGATTCAACTCAGTATGACTGCCGAAACCGGTTGGGGTAATATCCTTGGATCTTTTGCCATACAATTCATCGTCGGTGCCGGCGCAGGTTATCTGTTAGGGAAACTGGCAATCTTGATGCTCAACCGATTGAATCTCGACAACTCTGCTCTTTACCCCATTCTGCTTCTTGCAATTGTCTTCTTTACATTCTCCGTCACCGACCTGCTTCAAGGCAATGGTTACTTGGCTGTCTACATTGCCGGCATGATAGTGGGCAATAGCAAAATCATGTATCGCAAGGAGATATACACATTCATGGATGGACTGACTTGGCTCTTCCAGATCATCATGTTCCTCTGCTTGGGCTTGCTGGTAAATCCGCACGAGATGCTCGAAGTGGCTGCTGTCGCCCTGTTGATAGGAGTCTTCATGATCGTAATAGGTCGTCCCCTCAGCGTTATGCTCTGCCTGTTACCCTTCGGACGTCGCATAAACTTTCGCTCCCGAATGTTTGTCTCATGGGTGGGGCTTCGTGGTGCAGTCCCCATCATCTTTGCCACCTATCCGGTGGTAAGTAATGTGCCGGGTGCCGATGTCATCTTCAATATAGTCTTCTTCATCACGATTGTATCGCTCGTGGTGCAAGGCACCACCGTGTCTCGTGTGGCACGACTTTTGGGACTCTCTTCCCCCATAGAAGAGACCGGAAATACATTCGGCGTGGAACTTCCGGAAGAGATCGACTCCGACCTGCGAGAGATGACCATCAGCGCCGAACTCCTCGCCACGAAATCAACGCTCAAAGATCTCAACCTGCCCCAAGGGACGCTGGTTATGATCGTGAAACGTGGCGAAGAATACCTCGTTCCCAATGGTTCACTACGCTTGCAGTTGGGCGATAGACTCTTGCTGATATCAGATCGCAAACTATCCTAAGGAACGCGCTCTAAGGAACGCGCTCTAAGTAGATGATGTTTTGGTTGGCGGAGCCTCGGAATTTCAGGTCGGGTTCTCTTTGGCTCTCTATGTAGGGACCGTCGACGATGGCTTCGATGTCAGCAATGGCATCTCTTAACCTTGGCGTCTCCATAATCTGTTGGTAGGTGAAGCCGGTGTAGAGCCACACCCTGTGTCCGACTTCCCTGACCCGCCTTGCCAACTCTGCCACCTCTTCGGGATGATAGAGAGGATCCCCTCCCGAGAAGGTCACATCAAAGTCCTCCTCCTCCACGATCTCCATAATCTCATCTATGCTCATCTCGTTGCCGGCCTCAAAATCCCACGACTGTGGATTGTGACAGCCGGGACACCGATGACGACATCCCGCAAAATAGATGGAGGTCCGGAAGCCCGGACCATCCACCGTAGTACCCTTGATAATATCAAGTATCCTGATTTTCATCGTTTTAGTAGATCATTTGTGAACAACACGGTCGTGAAGTTCTGCCAACTTACCCGAGTTCCACCTGTCGGTCGTGCCCACCAAGTATCCGGTGATGCGCTGGATAGTCTCAAAGGGTGTGCCGCACTTAGGACACTCCTTGCCATCCTTGTCGGCATTCTCATATCCACAATGTGGACAGTGATTGCGATTGTGGTTGACCGACCCATAACCCATATCATACTTATCCATCATATCGACGATCTGCATGATCGACTCCTCATTGTGAGTGGCATCGCCATCGATCTCCACATAGAAGATGTGACCACCCAGGGTAATGGCATGATAGGGAGCCTCTATCTTCGCCTTGTGTCGCGGCGAACAGTGATAATAGACCGGTACATGGTTGGAGTTGGTGTAATACTCCTTGTCGGTGACTCCCGGGATGATGCCGAAGGACTTGCGATCGCGCTTGGTGAAACGTCCCGACAAACCCTCTGCCGGTGTGGCGAGAATAGAGTAGTTGTGACCATACTTCTCACAGTACTCGTTGGCACGACTCCTCATGTGACTCACTATCTTCAGACCCAAAGCTTGTGCCTCCTCGCTCTCGCCATGATGCTGACCGATTAAGGCTATCAAGCACTCGGCAAGTCCGATGAAACCGATACCGAGAGTGCCTTGATTGATTACCGATTCGATCGTGTCATTCGGCTTCAAGTTTTCAGTGTGATTCCACAAAGAACTCATCACCAAGGGGAACTGCTTGGCCAAGGCTGTCTTCTGGAACTGGAATCTTTCGTCGAGCTGCTTGGCGGTGATGTCGAGCACATCGTTGAGATGCTCGAAAAATTTCTCTATTCTCTCATTCTTGTCGCGGATTCCCATCACTTCGATGGCAAGACGCACGATATTGATAGTGGTGAAGGAGAGATTGCCTCGCCCTACAGATGTCTTCTCCCCATAACGGTTTTCAAACACGCGAGTGCGACAACCCATCGTAGCCACCTCATGGAGATAACGCTTCGGATCATCCTCTTTCCACTCTTCGCTGCGATTGAACGACGCATCCAAGTTGAGGAAGTTGGGGAAGAAACGACGTGCCGTTACCTTGCATGCCAACTTATAAAGGTCGTAATTGCGGTCTTCCGGCAGATAACTTACCCCACGCTTTTTCTTCCATATCTGGATGGGGAAGATGGCAGTGGCACCATTGCCCACACCCTCGTAGGTGGAGTTGAGGACCTCACGGATCACACAGCGACCCTCGGCTGAAGTGTCCGTGCCATAGTTGATCGAGGAGAATACCACCTGGTTGCCACCGCGTGAGTGTATCGTGTTCATATTGTGGATAAATGCCTCCATCGCCTGGTGCACACGATCCACAGTCTTATTGATGGCATGCTGCAAGTAGCGGGCATCACCCTCCAATCCGGCAAGATCTTTCTTCAGATAGTCGTCGATCTCGATGTTGTATAAATGGCTGAGGTCTACCCCCATAAGTTGCTCCACCTTCTTCACCTCCTCGATAAATGAAGATCTCACGAAGGGGGCAAGATAGAAATCGAATGCCGGAATCGCCTGACCGCCATGCATCTCATTCTGAGCAGTCTCCAAGGATATGCAAGCGATCACACTCGCCGTCTCAATACGCTTGGCGGGACGCGACTCACCATGACCCGCCACAAAACCATTCTGCAAGATACGATCCAGAGGGTGCTGAACACATGTAAGGCTCTTGGTGGGGTAGTAGTCCTTGTCGTGGATGTGGATGTAATTGTTTTTCACCGCCTGCTTCACCTCAGCCGAAAGGAGATAGTCGTCAACGAAGGGCTTGGTGGTTTCGCTGGCAAATTTCATCATCATACCCGCCGGCGAGTCTGTGTTCATATTGGCATTCTCGCGGGTGATATCATTATTCTTTGCTTCGATGATCTCAAGAAACATATCGCGAGTCTTGGCGCGACGAGCGATGCTGCGCTGGTCACGATAGGCTATATAGCGCTTCGCTACATCCTTACGCGATGACTTCATCAACTCGATCTCGACACGGTCCTGGATCTCTTCGACTGTCATCTGCTCATTGCCTGTCATTCCGATGCGGTCGGTGATGCGCTGGATCAATGCCTCATCCTCTCCCATCTCGGTGGTCAACATCGCCTTTCTTATCGCGGCTTTGATCTTCTCTTCATTGTAGCCGGCTACTCTGCCATCTCGCTTTATTACTGTCTGGATCATCTTGCTTTACCTGAATTTTTATCCGTTATTTGAGTTGTTATGTATTAGAAAGCGGCTCACCTTTCGGCGAACCGCTACAAAATTAATACTAATTTTTTACTCTACAAAATATTTTCGATTATTTTATCGAAAAATTTATTTTGGACAACTTTTTAATCCTTTCAAATTTTTAACAAACTAAAAATCAGTTGGTTAAAAATAATTTTGGAAAACTTTTAGGTTTTGTCGCTTTTCTTAAGTTGCTGTTTTAGAAATTTTTCCGGTCAGTCCATGCGGTTGCGATAGTCGTCGTAAGTGAACTCGCGAAGCAACTCCGGTTCGCCGTTTGTCGGCTTGTACCATATCGAGGGATGCTGTATGCCGTTGAACATATTGGTCTTCACCGTAGTGTAGTGATTCATATCCATCAGCGTGAGTCGCTCGCCGGGCTGTAGCTCGTGGTCGAATTTCCAATCTCCCACGAAGTCACCGCTGAGGCAGGAGTTGCCGCCGAGACGATAGCTCACGGCTGTCGCTGACTCGATGTCGTCGGGAAGGGATTCTTCGATGTTGGGCTTGTAGGGCATTTCCAAGCAGTCGGGCATGTGACATGCAAAGGAGGCATCGATGATGGCGGTCTTGATACCGGCATCTTCCACCACATCCAAGACCGTCGTAACCAGATCGCCCGTTTGCCAGGTGAAGGCACTCCCCGGTTCGATGATGAGTTGCAGGTGGGGATGGCGCTCATGAAGTCCCTTGATAAGTCGAATCAGATGGTCGGTGTCGTAGTCTCGCCGTGTTATCAGATGTCCTCCACCCATGTTGAGCCATTTCACCTGCGGCAAGAGGTGGCCATATTGCTCGATGAAGGCTTCGAGCACAGCCTCCAAGTCGTAGCTCGTTGACTCGCAGAGAGCATGGAAGTGAAGTCCCTCGATACCCTCCGGCAATCCGGCGGTGAGACGCTCCGGGTTCTCGCCAAAGCGTGATCCCGGCATGCAGGGATTGTAGATGTCGGTCTCTATCACACTGCAGTGAGGATTGACTCGCAACCCTGCCGAGACATGGCGCCGACTTGCTTTCATCTGCGGATAGAAACGCTCGAATTGCGCTATGGAGTTGAAGGTGATATGGCTGCATCCCTCCAAAAATTCCGGGAAGGATTCATCGGTATAGACCGGACAGTAGGCATGCACATCATGACCTAAATGCTCGAGTGAGAGCTTCATTTCGTTCAGTGAACTTGCGGTAGAGGCGGTGAAATATTCCCGGATCACCGGAAAGGTCTTCCACAGCGCATTGGCTTTGAATGCCATGATGATCTTCAGATTAGCCTCGCGACTCACCATCCGGAGTTTTTCGAGATTTCTCCGAAGACGATCTTCATATACTATATAATAAGGTGTCTTGATATTCTTCATATTGGATAATGATTATTGCTCTATTGTTATTTTCCGGTTACCCAGCCACCTACGAGTCGAGGATGATGAATTTGGCATATTTCAGCAGTAGGTTTTTCGTGCCGATGGCACCGAAGTCTACGGTGATGCTCGGTTCGCCGCTGATGTTACCCTTTTTGATTATGACTCCTTTGCCGAGTTTGGAGTGGAGTATCTGCATGCCGATCTCGAGGGTGTCGGCGCTATGTTGCGGTTTGACGCTACTATCGGAGATTTCGCTGACTTTGCGAAGTCGTTTCGCACCGGTGTATCCTGCCGCTGCTCCGGTGTTTGGTCTCGGCGTGGAGGGTGTGAAACGATTGCCGCTATAGTTGCCGCCACTATAGCCACCGGCATAGTTGCCGTAGGGATTACCGAAGGATTGAGGCATTTCGCCATATCCGGATCCGGCGTCTTGGTTGGAGTCGGAGATATGGATATATCGGCGGTCGAGTTCTCTGATGAATCGTGAGGGGGATGATATCTTGGTCTGGCCGTTGTGGAATCTGGTCTTGGCGTGAGTGATGACACATGTCTCTTTGGCTCGTGTTATCGCCACATACATCAGTCGGCGCTCTTCTTCGACTTCGGCGATGCTCTCCATCGCCAAGGCGGAGGGGAAGAGCTCTTCCTCTGCTCCCACGATGTAGACATGTTTGAATTCGAGTCCCTTGGCGGCATGCACGGTCATCAGCGTTACTTTCGGTTCGTTGCTCTTATCCTTTTCGTCGGCGTCGGTGGCAAGCGAAACTTCGCTGATGAATGAGGTAAGGTCGACTTCTTCTTCGCCACTCTCCATGCGGAGGTCAACGAAGTCTTTCAAGCCGTTGAGCAACTCTGACATATTCTCCTGACGGGAGATGTTTTCGGGAGTGGTGTCATGGGCATATACCATCAGCAGTCCGGCGCGGTTGTAGATAAGGCGGCCGATGTCGTAGGCGTTGGATTTGCCGTTGTCGACGATAAACTCATGGATCATATCGACAAAGGCATTCAGTTTCTTGCGCGTACCACCATTGACATCGAGGGTGTATTGATCGGGATTGTCGAGGATCTGCCACATCGACACCTGATGCTCGCTGGCTGCTTCCTGGATCTTCTTGAGGGTCGTCGCACCGATGCCTCGCGCCGGGAAGTTGATGATGCGTTTCAGTGCCTCATCGTCGTCGGGATTGATGGTGACGCGGAAGTAGCCGATCACATCTTTGATCTCTTTGCGCTGATAGAAGGCTGTGCCTCCCACGATACGATAGTTGATGTTGCGCTTGCGGAGTGCCTCTTCGAGCACGCGGCTCTGGGCGTTAGTGCGGTAGAGTACGGCATAGTCGTCGTAGGTGTCATGCTCCGAAAGTTTCATACCATTGATTGAGGTGGCTACGATATATGCCTCTTCGATGTCGCTATAAGTCCGGATGATCTCAATCGGTGCACCCTTGGCATTCTCTGAATATACCTGCTTGGGGAGCTGCATGGTGTTTTTCTTGATGAGACTCCCGGCGGCATCGACGATGTTTTGGGTCGAACGGTAGTTGCGTTCCAATTTGAAGGTGCGCAACCCGAGGTAGTACCTCTCTAAGTTGAGGATATTGCCGATGTTTGCTCCGCGGAAGGAGTAAATACTTTGGGCATCATCACCCACCACGCAGATCATATTGTCGGGACGTGCCAACTGCGACACAATCAGATGCTGGGCGAAGTTGGTGTCTTGATACTCATCTACGAGGATATATCTGAAGAACTCTTGATAGTGGCGGCAGATGTCGGGGTTGTCGCGCAGCAGTATGTTCATATTGTAGAGGATATCGTCGAAGTCCATGGCGTTGGCTGCCCGACAGCGTTCGCAATAGGCCTTGTAGATGATGCCGAGCATGGGGCGCTTGCTGCGGCGATCTTCTTCGGCATATTCTCGCTTGTACATCTCGGGGGAGATCATCGCATTCTTGGCATTGGAGATGCGCGATGCCACACTCGAGGCTTTATATTGCTTGTCGTCGATATTGAGCGATTTGATGATCTGCTTGATCAGCGATGAGGAGTCGTTGGAGTCGTAGATGGTAAATCCCGGCTTATAACCGATCAGGTCGCAGTGGTGGCGCAAGATGCGAAGGAAGATGGAGTGGAATGTACCCATCCATATTCGCGATGCCGCCTTGTAGCCTGCCACTTCGGTGATGCGATCTTTCATCTCGCGTGCCGCCTTGTTGGTGAAGGTCAAAGCCATAATCCTGTAAGGCTCAAAGCCTAAGGTCAACAGGTGGAGTATTTTGTAGGTCAGCACTCGCGTCTTCCCCGAACCGGCTCCGGCTATCACCAATGATGGCCCGTCGCAATATTCTACGGCGGCGCGCTGCTGTGGATTTAATTCTTCAAGATATCTCTGTTCTGACATTTCTTTCGTTGGTTGTTTCTCTCTTAGTTTAGCGGCGCTATCAGCTTATGATAGTCCGGGATCTGTGGGATGAAGTGATAGGTGTTGTTGACATAGTCGATCTTGCAACAGTAGTGGTTCATCCCGTTCGACACCACAAGGTATTCGGCATGCAGACTCATGTTATATCTCACTATCTGGTCGAATACCGCCTGCGTCACGGTCACGTCGGGCGCCTTGTATTCCACGATGATCAGCGGACGATTATTCCTGCCATACACCACCGTGTCACACCGCTTGCGCGTGCCGTTGACCTCGATCCCGATCTCGTTGGCTGTCAAACTCTCGGGGTAGTGGTAGTGATCGCGTAGCCACGCCACAAAGTTTTGCCTCACCCACTCTTCGGGTGTGAGGGTTACCCATTTGTCGCGTAGCCTGTCGAACACCTTGACTATGTCGTTATCCCGACGTAGACGCAAGGGGGCTACCGGCAAGTTTAATTTCGGATATTCTGTCATGCCTTTCTCTTTTCTCCGGGTGTATGATTGCCCCGACTTATTTGTCGAAATTCTTGTCTAAGAGTGTGTTCAATACCTTGGCAAGCCTCAAACCTCCCTTCTGAAGTTGCTGCTCGATCAGCGGTGTCCATCCCGCTATCTCGTCATAACTGATGTTGCTCTCTTGGGGTGTCTTTTCGTAGATCTCGCAGGCATATTGATAGGTCTCTTTTGCCCATACATTAGGATCGAGACTCTCGGTGATCTTCGCCTCTTCTTCCGGATTGACGCGGTCTATCTGATATTGCCATTCGGTGTAACTCCATTTGTGTCCCGCCTCGAGGATGCTGCTATCCCACACGCTGTGCAACTTGTTGGGTTTGCCGAAGAATTTCACCGGCCATTTGTTGCCTCCCAGATCGCTGCGATGTCCCATGTGCATCGGCTGGTGGATGTCTCCCATTAGATGAACCACTATCTTGAGTGCAAGTGCACGATGCTCCATACTTTCTGTCTCATCACCCAATATCTTAATCTCCTTCTCAAGAGCTGTCACGATGTCTCCCTTCTCTTCGAGTCGGGCGGTATACCAGTTTTCATCGCGGTCGATGTTCTTGTAGTGCCATGTCTTGGTGTAGGCATAGTCGGGAGTGTGAGAGGCATTGTCAAGCCAGTTGGCATAATAGACTATCGACTTGCCGGCCAAGAGCGTTTCGGCTGTGGCTTTAGCTTCCGGAGTGAGATGACATTCCGCGATATATGCCACTACGTCATGTCCCTTCTGTCCCCATCCGTAGGCGGCGACGGCGCTGCTGACACACCATGCTGCCATGAGATATTTCATTATATTTTTCATAAGTTCTGCGAGTTTTTGTCAGGTCGTTTATATATGATTTATATTCTATTGAGTATTCTTTTTTGCATCGAGTTGCTGCACTCGTTTTTTGCATCCTACAAAGTTACTCAAAATTCGGCATAAAAAAAAGATGCATCCCGATTTAGGATGCATCTTTCCTCTGAAGTTTGTTATAAGGTTCTGTTTATTTTACAACTTTTGTTGCTTTGCCATTGATGACGCGGATGTAAACACCATTCGAAGGATTAGCCACCTTCACACCCTGGAGGTTGTAGTATTCAGCCTTAGCCTCTTCTGCGAGTTCGATCTCCTCTACGCCTGAAGGAATGTCAAGGCGAACGGTCTTGCTCTCGAAGTCGATAGTGAATTTGTAGGTAGAAGCTGGAACCTTCCATGAATTAGCTGCTGATGCATCTACACCTGCCTTGAACACTCTGTATTCAGTATCTGTCTCGAGTGTGATAGGTTCATCCTTAGTCGTTGCACCATAACGGTCGCTGCCATTTACAGTATCCCAATCAGCACCCTTGGCAGTGACGAATGAGAAGTAAGCGTCAGTAGTATCACCTGCGGGCTGGAGTGTTGCAATAGCGGTGAACTTGTTGCCTTGCTTAGTCATGGTGATAGGATCAGTAGTGCTCCATGCATTCTCAAAGTTACCCACGATGTATACGTTTTCAGGAGTTTCTACAGTAGGATCGGGATCGGGATCCGGGTCGGGATCAACTACTGTGCCACCTGATACGGTAAGAACGAGAGTAGTGGGGTTGAATTTGAGGGTTACATCGCCTGTGAGGCTGAGTTCCCAGTTCGTACCATTAACTTGAGCGTTGTATTCGCCGGCTGCGGCGATAGCGTTGGACTCATCGGCAGAAGCATACCATGTTTGCTGAACACCATTTTCGAGGTATTGGATACCAAATTCACCTGTGTCGACTGTGCCGCTCCATGACCATGTGCC
>JBJEDL010000010.1:0-40669 GCA_051872035.1 Lepagella sp. | reverse complement strand
TCGCAAATCATAATTAACATTTTGTTAACATTATTCTATAAAAAAGTTAAAATGACAACAAAGTTAGCAATGTATACCGGTAAATTTAGTTACCTTTGTCCGGATCTTTTTGGCATATTTCGAAAGTCGCATCGGTTGCAATGCCCGCATTGCGCCCTCTTTGACTTTCAAAATCTGCTCAAAAATATCCGCCCCTACGACCCAAAAAAATTTAAGGAACGCGCTCTAATGATATGACCTTTAAGTTTTGTCCCGATTGCGGCGCTCCGCTCTCCCGGCTTGACCTTGGCGATGACAAGGATGTGCCTTGGTGCGACTCTTGTGATCGCCCTTGGTTCCCGATCTTTCCCTCTGCCATTATCGCCCTGGTTTATAACGATAGGGGAGAGGTGCTACTTTTGCGCCAAAGTTATATCTCTACCCGGTTTTG
The DNA here is from genome assembly GCA_051872035.1 of Lepagella sp. Lineage (GTDB taxonomy): Bacteria > Bacteroidota > Bacteroidia > Bacteroidales > Muribaculaceae > Lepagella. Next base: position 40,239 of record JBJEDL010000010.1, on the reverse strand, counting down.
TAACCTCGTCTCCGGCTATATCCTCCCCGGCGAGGATGCCGAGACTTGCGCTCGTCGCGAAATCATGGAGGAAACCGGCCTCCGGGTCGACGACCTCCGCCTCGTTTGCACCAACTGGTTCGCCCGTAAGGAGATGATGATGATTGGATTCTTCGCTCATGTCGCCGATACCAGTTTCTCACTCTCTTCGGAGGTCGATAGCGCTTTTTGGTGCCCCATATCCGAGGCTCTGTCTCACCTCTCCACACGCCCGGGTTCCACCTCCCGACTGCTTACGGTGCGTTTTCTTAAAGATTTTTCGCCGATTATCCCTCAATAATTTGCGGATTTCATAAAGTTTTTATTAATTTGCATCGTTAGGAAGAATCAATTCTATCGACAGAGAATTTTTATCATTCACTAAATATCTAAGTATATGAAGAAACAGTTACTTTTTGCTTCGAGCTTGATCTTCGCTGTCGGCTCGATCTTCGCCGGATCAATCAATATTGGTCCTTCGGTTAAGGCTCAAAAACCTGCCAACGATCGCCAATTGGTGCGCGCCGCTGAAGAGGGTCAAGAGGGCTTTATCAATTTCGGCTATGCCGAAGATGTGGCAACCGCTTATGCACTTAACGGCCTCTCTGCCGGCAACGTGATCTATCTCGCTTTCGAGATCCCGGTCTCTGACCAGGCTGAATTGATCGGTGCTCAAATCACAGGTATTAACATCACTGCCGGTACTTCCGATGCCGGCCCCAACAAGATCACTACCGTCAATGCTTTCGTCACTGACGATATCTCCGGTCGTATCCCCACTTCAAAAATGACTAAGGGTACGCTCAGCTCTACTGAATTCGGTGAAAATTATGTGGCTCTCAGCACTCCCGTAGAGATTACCGGCGAAAAGTCTCTCTATGTAGGTTATTGCTTCTCTTACAAGGATTGCTATTATTTGCCTGTTGATCTGGTTCTCCTTTCCCAAAATACCAATACTTGCTTGGTAGGTGTGGCTTCAAGTGTTTCTGCTGCTCCTCAGTTCGACAACTATGCTGACCAGATCGGTTCTGTCTGTATCTCCGCTCGCGTTGAGGGTGACAACCTCCCCAAGGATAAAATGGTGATTAAGGATGTTTACGCTCCTGACTATCAGCCGTTTACCAACAATTCTTGCTTCTATTATGCTAAGGTGAAGAACACCGGTTCTAACGCCATCAACGAACTCGTTGTCAATACTTCAATCTCCAATGGTACTACTTCTGAGAAGACTATAACTCTCGATAACCCCGTTTATCCCGGTCAGACAGCCAGCGTCGAACTTAAGGATATCCCCAACAATGCTGAGGGCGTTTACACTCTTACTTCCAAGGTAGTAAGTGCTAATGGCGTCGCTGTCGAATATCCTGATGAGTATGAAATTTGCCTCACTTCTTACAATGAAGGTGTCGCTCCCCGAGTTCCCGTTATCGAGGAGGCTACAGGTAACTGGTGCGGTTTTTGTCCTCGTGGCATCGTTATGATGGAAACTCTCAAAGAGCATTTCCCCGACTGGGTTCGTATCGCTGTCCATGGTGGCACTGGTGAGCCTATGCTCTCTGCTACCTACAATGCTTTCATCAATACTTACATCTCCGGATTCCCCAGCGCTCTCATCAACCGTGCTATGTACGTTGAAGATATGAGCGATAATGTATCTTATTATCAAGCTATCGACGATTACTATGCTTCTTACGATTCTTACTGCAGCATCACTCTGACCGACAATACTGTAGCTGAAGATAATAAGTCTGTTCACGTTGCCACTACTACCAAGTTCTCTTGCGATAGCGACGTTACCCACATGCTCTCTTTTGCTCTTGTTGAAGATAATGTAGGTCCTTACGCTCAGACCAACTATTACTCCGGTGGAGCTTATGGCCCTTGCGGTGGCTGGGAAAATGAAGGCAAATCAGTTTCCACTATCTATAATGACGTGGCTCGCTACATTAAGAGCTTCCCCGGCATTAAGAACTCTATCGCTGAGGTGAAGAAGGATGGCGAAGTCGAATATGAACTCAACCTCCCCATTACTACTGTCAAGGGTGACAACTTCCGCCTCGTAGCTATGGTTACCAACGCTTTCACCGGTGAAATCATCAACGCTAAGCAAGTTGAACTCTCTAAGAATGGTGCAGGCGTCAACGATATCATGCAGGATGCCAAGAACGTAACTATCAGCGTAGTCAATGGCGCTATCGTAGTCAATGGCGCTGCCAACGTAGCCGTTTACACTCTCGATGGCCGTCGCGTTAACGCCAACGACCTCAACCGTGGTGTATACGTAGTCAAAGCTGATGGCATCGCCAAGAAGGTAATGGTGAAATAATCCCTACTCCACAATAATAAAAAAATCCTTCCCCTCAAGGGAAGGATTTTTTATATCCCTTTCCAATTCCCCCCATCCTCCCGCGCCGAGCAGTTTGTCTTCGGGTGGCGAGCGGAGCGAGTCTTTTCCTTATTCCCCCTCGTAGTGGCTATTGTTCTCTTCCATCTGGCGCTTCGTAAATTCGTCCCACTCTTTCTTCATCTTCTTCTTCCCCTGGAAGTAGGAGATGCCGGTAACTCCCTTCAGCATCGAGAGTGCCCGCTGCCCGAAGTTCTGCTTCTTACGTGGCTTCCCCATCAGCCGCTTGTCCGGGGCATAGCCTAAGCGTAAGCCTTCATGATCGATCCCATCCACTCGTGCCACCAACGCCTCGATCGACGGCTGCAACGCCGGGGCTGTCGCCGGCTCGATGATCTCTACATCCGTCGTGTCGACCTTCCCGCTTTCCCATTGCTTCGCCTCTTTCGTGGTGATATATTCTTTGTCCAGAATATACACCTCGGCGTAGGTGTTGACAAAGTATCGCTCATCTTTGCGACTGAACCGAAAGAGATTCCTCCCCCGTCCCTTGGAGGCTATATTAAAGGAGTAACCGGTCAGATCCGTCAGCCGCAACGTGTCGCCTGTCACATTGTCATAGTTGTAACGAACTCGGAAATCCTCAAAGTCCATCTTCTCCCGAAAGAAGGTCGATACATGGGGCACCCATTTCTGACTCAACGTGTCTGCCAGCACATTCACATCTACTGTCACCCTGTCGTCTGAGCGGGTCCACACTTCCGTAGGACTATATTTTCCATAGATTGTGGCTGTCTTTTGACCGATCCCTCTAATACGCTGTGGCATCTCCGGAGCCTCCGAGATCCCTACCCAGTCCGACCAAGAAAAGTGATGATTACACCCATCGCTCACGCTGTCCAATCCACGAGCATTCGTGAATCGATAGTAGGACCGACTCTTCAACACGCGTGGATCTTGCCACCCCGTGTATTTCACCCTCCGATCGGGCGTAATCATATAGTCCACCATCTTCTCCCGAAAGAGAAAGATCGTGTCGAAATATGTAGTCAACGAGGAGTATTCTCGCACGTATGCCAGCACATGAAGCACACGGGCACGGCGATCTTCCACCATAACTTCCGGCAATTCGGTCGCCACCTCCGACATATAGACAGTGTCGAATAGATTGTCGCTTACTTCTCTCTCCCGATAGCCCAAGTATCTCACCGTCACAGGATACAACTCCGACTTGATCGCCGGTAGTCGACCCTTGGCATCAGATATCCCTATCGTGTGGCCGTGGCTGTCAAACACTGTCGCACTCGGCAGTGGCTGTCGTGTCAATGAGTCTGCCACAACCATCCGCTGCGGCGCTCCCGATAGCTCTATCACCACTACTGCCATCAGCATTACTATTATAAGAGTCCTGATCATCTTCTATTCTTCTTTTTCCTATCTATTGAGTGTCTGATTTGTTGGCACGCCTGCTTCGCGCAAGTATCTTAGCATGCGTTCATTAATATGCTATGCGAACTTTTCCTTTTCTCAGGGTGCGTGCATCTTGGGCTGCCGGGCGTCCCAAGAGATCATATACAGGCATTTCGTCGCTCTCGATCTCTCCTTCGATGCCGCTGACACCACTTTCTCCATACTTGATATGAAGTGCGATATCATCGCTCCCCTTCACGGTGTAGATGCGTAGCATATTCGCTTCGGAGTCGTAACACCATGTCCCTGTCGCTGTCAGGCTCTCCCTATATTCCACTTGGGTCAGCGTCTCGACTTGGCCGCTCGTTTCGAGTGTCACTTGGCTGATGGATTCTTCGATATGTGGCATCTCTATCTCAAATTTGCGTTCCGAGGCCATACCGTCAAATCCTTTCCCCTCTTCCACGATGCCAAGACGATATTCTCCCGGCATCTCTTTAGCTTCGATATGCAGAAGACTATATTCTTCGCGCTCTATTGTGCCGCGTGTAGTGTGGTCATCATCATATAGATAGCCCTCGGCTTCCCCGGTGTCGGTCAGGAATACCAGCAGACTGTAATCGCTGTGGTCGGCTTCTGCCGTGTTGGTAAATTGGCTCTGTCGGTAGCGAGGCAGGACCGCCCCTTCGCCACAGAAGTAGGGTAGTGTCGCCAATGGGGCTGTATAGGATATGGTGGTCATACCCTCATATATCTTGCTCTTATCGTTCATGTCGAGCCATCTCCCCGGTGGAAGTATCACTTCTCTGCTCCCGGAATCTTCCATCATCGGCGCCACCAGTAGACTCTTACCCCAGAGATATTCATCGCGACAGTCGGCAAGGCTCGCCTCTCCGACGTTATAGTAGTTGACAGAGCGCATCAGTGGCGTGCCATATCGTGAATTCTCGTATGCCAAGGTATATGACAGCGGCAGGTACTGATAGTGGAGGTTGATATATCGCTTCACATCTTCGCGCACATCGTCATAGCAGCTGTTGGTTGGCTCCGGCAGCAGTCCGCTGTGTGTCCGTATGTTGGGTGTAAATACACTCATCTCCACCCAGCGTAGGTAGAGCTCCGGCTCACCATGATCGCTCATCGGTGCAAAGCCCCCTACATCGCTCGTCAGATATCCGACTCCCGACATCCCCGCATTGATCATCGCCGGTATCTGTAGCTGCAATCCACTCCAAGATCGCTTGATATCGCCGGTCCAGGGAAAGGCTCCGAAGCGTTGCATACCCGCTGCTCCGGAGCGGGTCATTATCATCGGACGTCGTGTGGGATAGTTCGCCTCCATCTTGCTCGACACTCGTTCCATCCAAATGTTGTTATATTCGTTGTGTACTTCATCGCGTGTGCCGATCTGAAATTGAGTGTCGCTGTCATCTTTCTCCAATTCCCCCAAGTCGAACCACCAGCCGGCGATCCCCATATCCGCAAGTTCTGCATAATATTGCCACATCCAGTCGCTCGCTTCTTCATTGGTGATGTCGATCACTCCTACTTTGTCGGATTGCAACCATCCCATTCCGGCCACTTCCGAATCTGCCAGCCATCCTTTCTCTTTCAGATAGTAGTAGTTGTCAGTCTTCGAGGTGAAGTAGGGCTCGCTGATCACTATCGAGTTGACTCGCTTGGATTGTAGCCTGCTGATCATTCCTGCCGGATCTTCCCAGTTGGCGGTATACCATTTCAGTGTCCCCATCCATGAGCAGTCAGGACCCTGCCACTGGATGTCGAAGACTATGCCATCGATCGGGATCCCCGCTTGACGGATATCTTCCACCACTCCCTCGGCTTCCGAAGTGTTGACATAGCCATAGCGTGACGTAATGTAGCCCATTGCCCACAGCGGAGGCAAGGGCTGACGCCCCGTTAGCTCGTTGAATGCCTCTGCCACTTCCCCATAGCGCTTTTCTTCTGATATCATAAAGTAGTAGGAGATCGGCGAAGGACTCCAACTCCGATATTCTGTCCCCTCGCTCGACGAGGGTGTCAGTACTGCCCCCTTGTAGTGATCGTCGATATAGATGCCATAGCCATTGGTCGATATCGCTACCGGTATGCCGAAGTTTCCCTGCTTATACGAGCTGTTGTCCCATCCATATTGGGCATAGTTGTCCATATATTGTGGGCAGTTGTCGATATTCAGCGCCTGACTGTTATAGCCCCCGCCATAGAAGGCTATATCGGATGCCGGCTGAAATTTGATCTTCTTCTCCCCATCGCCATTGCTCACCGGCTGACGCTCTACAAGCATCTGATGGCCTTGACCATCTTTGAAGATCATGTGACTGTCGCTCTTGTCGAGAGTCGCTATCATGAAGTCGGTCACTATCGATATGTGTGTATCGCTCTCTTCGATCGAAAATTCACCTCCCGGAGTCTTCGATACGCTTAGACCCGGTCGCTCTTCCTTCACACTCGCCGTGGTGGGCAAGGTGAACACCTTGATGATCTTCTCTCCGTAGGGTGTCAGCTCGATCGTTCCTTGCTCGCTATACACTTTGACCGATGTCTCCGTCAATTCATATCTCTGAAATGATCCCATCTCCTGTGAGTATGACTCATTCCGACTTATGACCATAACGATCATCGTGAGTATAATAGCTCCAATTCTTATGTCCGATCTCATTATTTTGTGGTATTGGTTAGTCTCACTATTTTGCCTTCAAGTTGCCTTCAAGTTGCCTTCCACTGATTATTAACCACAAATATATAAAATATTCTATTCCCTTGACCTACTTAATACAATTAATAACATTTTTTTAACAAATATAGTAGGGGAGAGGTCGCTGCTTGCACCATGCGCCTCTCCCCTGTATGCTACTTATGATTAGAAAAAAGAAATATTCTGTGTCCGTGTCTCCTATCCTTGACTGTCTAATCTTTAAGCATCTCGCGAAGTCGCTTGCGTGTGCTGAAGATCCGACTCTTGATCGTGCCCAACGGCAAACCCATCTTCTCCGCAATCTCGCTATACTTATAGCCCGCTATATACATATTGAATGGCTCTCGAAAGTCCTCCGAAAATCCCTCTAATGCCTCATTAATCTCTTTCACCGCAAAGGAATCCTCCGGCGTATCGGCCGCTGATACCTGACACACGTTTATATGATAGAGATCTTGCGTCGTATCGATGATTGTCGCTGCTCTGACTGTCTGTCGATAATTATTGATAAAGATATGACGCATTATAGTGAACAACCATCCCTTGAAGTTGACATTGTCTACATATTTTGATTCGTTGTTCAGCGCCTTGAGCGTCGTATCCTGCAATAAATCCTCTGCCTGCTCCCGATTTGTCGTAAGCTGGTAGGCAAAGTTATATAGATTGCGTTGCAATCCTAACAATCGCTTCTGAAATGTCTTGTTCTCATCCATATCATAAATAGGGTAGTGGCTATAGTCAATACCACCCTCCCTTACCTCTATAACAATCCATCCCCCCATTTTGTTCACCAACCACACCTCCCTCCCTTTTCCTCCCGCCGCCCCCTCCTCCCATATTCTCCCCTTCCCTCCCTTTTTTTACTAAATTTTGTTAATTTTTTTTGCCTTTTTGGCAATATATCCCACAATTTTACGTTATTTAGTTGATTGTCATTGGCCTTTTTGGCGCTTTTGATAGATCCTTTATCCCTTTTAGTGCAATTCTATAACCCATCCATATTATGTACCCCGGGCTTCATTATAATGTAGATCTTCCCGAAGAGTTATCTTCCATCCTCGAACAAGATTTCTGGATGCTCGAAAATATCGGTCCTGAAATCGTGGCCAGTGTCACCGAACCAATCAAATTCGCCGCAACCTCCTGGATCTTTATCTTCAAAGGTACTTGTCGTGCCGACATCAATCTCGTCTCTTACGAGATAAAGGCTCCCGCTTTGGTTTGTGTCAAATCTACCCAGATCATGCAGCCTACTTATTTCAGCTCTGATCTCGACGCCACAGTTATCGTTACATCCAAGCGCTTTAGCGAGAATCTGTTCATGTTCATGAACAGCAGCCCCCTCAACGCTATGGTCAATCGTCACCCCGTTGTCCCTATCCCCGAAAATAGCGTCCCCCAGTTCAGAGACTTTATCAAGTCAACTCGAGAGATTATCTCTGACACATCCAATCCCTTCGGCTCCCAAGCTCTCCTTTACCAGATGCTCCTATTTATCCACAAAGTAGGATACAAGTGCTACGAACCCTACAACAATGAGGTCGTGTCTCGTCAAGGTCGCATGTCCGACCAATTCCTCGCCCTCGTCCAGGAGCACTTCCGCAAGGAGAGATTCCTCGACTTCTACGCCGAAAAACTCGACGTAACTCCCAAGCATCTCTCCCGCACCATCAAAAAGCAAACCGGTTACACCGCTGTCGAATGGATAGAACGCTTCGTGATTCTCGAAGCCAAGCTCCTGCTCAAATCTTCCAACCTCAACATCCAGCAGATAGCCGACGAGCTAAACTTTCCCTCTCAATCCTTCTTCGGCAAGTATTTCAAAAAACAAACCGGCATGTCCCCCAAAGACTTCCGTAATTCCTAACCCCATCTCCCTCTCCTTTTCCCTCTCCTCTCTCTCTTTTTTATTGCATTTATTAGACTTTTTTAGTAACTTTGCATTATAGAGTCGCTATAGGGCTTTTTTATTCTTCCATGCTCCCTTATTAGCGACCCTGACTCCTTATTGTTCCATGAAACACCAACTCTTATGGCGTCTGCTATAAAACCAAAATACCTCATTTTCCTCGCTCACATCGGAGCGATGGTCGTCGCTACTTCCTGGGGAACTTCCTTCCTCTCTACCAAAGTCCTTATGCACCCTTCCGGGCTATTCACCCCGGTCGAGATGTTCGTATACCGTTTCGCTGCAGCATACCTTATCCTCCTCCTCTTCACTTTCCGAAATATCCGATCCAACAACTGGCGAGACGAATTCACCTTCATGCTCTGCGGCATCTGCTCCGGATCTCTATACTTCATCACTGAAAACTTCGCCCTGCAGAACACCACCACCGGCAATGTATCCCTCCTCGCCTCGATATCCCCGATTTTCACTACCATACTCATGGCGATTATCTACCGACAGCGGATCCTCCCCGGTGTCATCATCGGCTCAATCGTATCATTCGCCGGTGCCGCTTGCATAATCCTTAGCAATGGCGACGGACTTTCTATCAACCCCAAAGGTGACCTCCTCGCTCTCTCTGCTGCTCTCTCATGGGCCATTTACACCGTCGCCATTAAGCGCGTCCTGCCTCACTATAGCGGATTCTTCGTCACTCGTAAACTTTTCTTCTACGGCGTTATCTCCGCTCTCCCTCTACTTTTCTCTCAGCAGGAACCCATCCAGATCGCTGCTCTCTTCGACTTCTCTCATCCCAAAATTTTCCTCAATTTCACGTTCCTCGTCGGAATGTGCTCCCTCGCTGCTTATGTCATCTGGAACGAAGTCATGAGAATACTCGGACCCGTTACTTCCAACAATTATCTTTACGTCCAGCCTTTGGTCACTATGATAGCGGCTTTCTTCCTCCTCGGCGAAAACATACATCTCTTCGGATATATCGGTTGCGCCCTGATCATCGGCGGCCTGATTTATTCCGATAAATGCCCCTCCGGATGGTTTAGAAAACAATAACACCCCTCAAAATTTGCAAATATTATATCATACTATTATATTTGCATTGCGTTTCTGTCTGCCTTCTCTCCTCGCCATGACATTTTCGCAAGTTTTTAACCATAATACATTCATTCTTATCTCAAAAATCATAAATCTTAATTCTAAATAACCTTAAATTAAATCAAACCATGGCAAAAGTAAAACCTTTTAGAGGAATTCGTCCTCCTCGTGATCTCGTCGAAAGAGTGGCTTCTCGCCCATACGATGTCCTTAACTCTGAAGAGGCTCGCAAAGAGGCTGAAGGTAACGAAATGAGCCTCTATCACATCATCAAACCTGAAATCGACTTCGCTCCCGGTTTCGATGAGCATGACCCCGCTGTCTATGTCAAAGCTGCTGAAAATTTCCAGAAGTTCCAAGACAAGGGATGGCTCGTGCAAGACCCCAGAGAGTGCTATTATATCTACGCCCAGACCATGGAGGGCCGTACTCAATATGGCTTCGTTGTCGCCGCTTGGGTCCGCGACTACATGGAGGGCCGTATCAAAAAGCATGAACTTACTCGCCGAGATAAGGAGGAAGACCGCATGAAACATGTGCGCTGCAACAACGCAAACGTCGAGCCCGTCTTCTTTGCTTTCCCCGACAATGCTGTCCTCGAAGAGGTGATCCGCAAAGTCACCAACGAGAAGGACCCCGAATATGACTTCGTTGCCCCCGATGGCTTCGGTCATACTTTCTGGGTAATCGACGATCAGTATATGATCGACCTTATCACTGCCGAGTTCGCCAAAATTCCCTCTCTCTATATCGCTGACGGTCACCACCGCTCGGCTGCCGCTGCTCTCGTCGGCAATGAAAAGGCTGAGAACAATCCCAACCACCGCGGAGATGAAGAATACAACTTCTTCATGGCTGTCGCTTTCCCCGCTTCTCACCTCCGCATCATCGACTATAACCGTGTTGTCCGCGACCTTAATGGCTTGACTCCCGCTCAATTCCTCGACCGTATCGCCGCTAATTTCGACGTCGTGGATATGGGCACTGAGATCTACCATCCAAAGGCTCTCCATAATTTCGCACTCTATCTCGACGGCCGATGGTATTCGCTCACCGCTAAAGCCGGTACTTACAACGATGCAGACCCCATCGGTGTCCTCGACGTCACTGTTTCTTCCGACCTTATCCTCCGCGATATCCTCGGCATCACAGACCTCCGCTCTGACAAGCGTATCGACTTCGTCGGCGGTATCCGTGGCCTCGGTGAACTCAAACGTCGCGTAGATAGCGGCGAAATGGCTATGGCTCTCGCACTCTACCCCGTCACTATGCAGCAACTCATCGACATAGCTGACACCGGCAATATCATGCCTCCCAAGACCACCTGGTTCGAGCCTAAACTCCGCTCAGGCCTCGTGATCCACAAACTCGACTAAGTGAGCCCCATCACACCCCCCATCTCCCCGGGAGATGGGGCTCTCCTCAATATTTTGCGTATGAGAAATTCTTTTATATTATCCATTATTCTGACCGCGGCGACTATTTTCCCTGCCGCGGTCTTTGCTTGCACTTCTGCCATCATCGCAGCTGATGCCAACCCTTACGGTCGCCCCATCCTCTGGAAGCACCGTGACACGTCTACCATCGACAATAAAGTCGAGTATATCCCCGCCAATGACGAGGGCTTCGGTTATGTCGCCCTATTTAATGCCGCTGATACCCGCCTCCGCGAAGCCTGGATGGGTATGAACGACGCCGGTTTCGCCGTCATGAACACCGCATCTTACAATATCAAAGATGACCGCGTACCCCCCAAGGATATGGATAAGGAGGGAATCCTCATGACGCGAGCTCTTCGTACTTGCCGCACTGTCGACGATTTCCGCAGTCTCCTCGACTCTTACCCCCGACCCATGGGCGTCGAAGCTAATTTCGGTGTCATCGATGCCCTCGGCAATGGCGCATATTTCGAAACAAACAACCACTCATACGTCGTTTACAACCTCGCCGACGCTCCCAATGGCGTACTGATTCGCACCAACTATAGCCATAGCGGTCGTCCCAACGAAGGATACGGCCAAGTCCGTGAGGCTAACGCCAATTGCCTTATTTGCGATTACGCCGAAAGCCGCCAAGTCACTCCCGAAGTACTCACCGAAGTCCTCAGCCGCACTTTCTATAACGACCAGCTGAACCAAGATTATACCCTCTCCGAAAATAAGCATCTCCTCGATCAGGACTACATCCCACGTTTCAAATCTACTGCCACCATAGCCATCGAAGGCTGCCGTCCGGTTAGTTCTTTAGAAGATATTACTCCGGCTTTCGTAGCAGATCAATACATCATGTGGACCGGCATCGGATATCCTCCCGTATCCGAAATTCGTGCCGTCCGTTGCAAAGCCGATGGCGTCCCTCTCGAGCTCCGTGGCATCCTCCCCAACGGCCATTCTCCCCTCTGCGACGAAGCCAAAAGAAAACGAAACGAGGTCTTCGCCCCTATCAAGGCCAAGGGCAACAAATATATCGACCTCTCTAAGCTTTATAACGCCCAAGGCACCGGCTACGCCCAAGAAGCCATCAAACTAAACAGCGAAACATATCGCATCGAACGCCTATATCGTGACATCATCAGCCAATAGGGTAGCACCCCCCGCCGAGCTCACTCCCGCCGACTCCCTCCAAGTCGCGACAGCTACCGTGTCCGCAGATTCCATCGGCGGCTCCCAAGATATCGAGACTCCGCTCTTCCGGATGGGAGGCTTCGCCTTCATCAGATACCTGATGAAATGCTTCGCCATGCCCTGGCTGCTATCCCTGACAGCCATCTCTCTGATCGGCATAGCCTTGGGAATACTCCTCGACATCCGAATCCTCATTATAGCCCTGATGATCATCACCATCATCATCCCCATGCTCATGGCCTTCATGTACTACTACCACGGCCTGCGTCAAGAGTGCTTCTTCAACGTCCTCCCTCACACCATCCGAATCTCCCCCCAAGCCCTGACAATCCGCCTACACATAAAAGAACCGGCTCCCGACCCCGACCCGCTTGAAGCCCCCGCTGAAGTAGCCCCTACATCCGACCCCCGCCAAGTCGCGACAGCTACTGTGTCCGCCGATTCCATCGGCGGATCCCCCGACCCGGATTCCCACCCCGGCTTCCGCATCTCCGAGATCTCTTTCCCCCGCCTTCATCTCGCCCCCGCCATACTTAAAGCTAACGCCCTCATTATCCCCATCAACTCCCCGGCTTATGGCTTCATCTGGATCCCTCAAGATGCTTTATCACCCGCAATCTTCGACGCAATCCAAGACAATAATATAACCGAAGCCTCAAATGCCCCATTTTAACCCACAAGATTATGAGAATCCTTAAAGACTCCGACAAAAAATACTGCTTCATCATGGACATGGAAGTTCGCGACTACGAACTCGACTGCGAGCAGATCGTCAACAACGCCAACTACCTCCATTACATGGAGCACACTCGACATAAGTTCTGCAAAGACGCCGGACTCCCATTCATCGAAATGCACAACCGAGGCATCGACGCCGTGGTCCGTAAAATCGAAATCGAATACAAATCCTCACTCCGTGGCGGAGACTCTTTCCTCAGCTGCCTCAGACTCGAACGTAAAGGCCCCAGATTCATCTTCCACCAAGACATCATCAAAAACAACGGTGAAGTCTGCGCCGAAGCAGTCGTCACTGTAGTAGTCCTCCAAGATGGCAAACTATCCCGTGGCGACGAATTAGCAGCCCTCTTCGCCAAGTACATAAAATAGCCCCTCCCTATGGACCCTCAATTAGTCTACAAAATAGCCCTATCACTCACCCCGGGAATCACCGCCGATGTCGTCAGAAACCTCGCCGACCTCGGCATCTCACACCATGACTTCTTCTCCCTAAACATGCCGGAGCTGAACCAAAAGCTCCAATCCATGGCTTGTAGATTATTCCAAAACATAGCCCGCGAAGAGGCCCTCTTCCGAGCCCGCCAAGAGTATGAATTCGTTCAGCGTCACAAGATCAAAGTCCATTTCATCCTCGACGATGACTTCCCAATGCTCCTCCGTGACCTCCCCGACGCCCCCATAGTGCTATACCAACTCGGCAACACCAATCTCGACTCGCACCCGGCTCTCAGCATCGTCGGCACGCGCCGGTCCACATCCTACGGCCTCTCCTTCACCGACCGATTCGTCGAATCTATTGCCCCCTACTATCCCGATGCATTGATAGTCAGCGGTCTCGCTTATGGCATCGACACCGCTGCTCATGTCGCTGCCCTAAAACAGGGTCTACCCACCGTCGCAGTGATGGCGCACGGACTCGATACAATATACCCGGCGCAGAACCGCGACCTCGCCAAGCAGATTCTCGCACACGGTGGTTCGATCCTCTCCGAATACCCAACCAAAACGCGCCCTTATCGCCAAAATTTCCTCCAACGAAACCGTATCGTCGCCGGACTCTCCGAACTCACCTTCGTCGTAGAGTCCGAAATCAAAGGGGGTGCCATGAGCACTGCCTCCATCGCCTTCTCCTACGGTAGAGAAGTTATGGCTCTCCCGGGTAGATACAACGACCCCATCAGCGCCGGTTGCAACCACCTCATCTTCAAAGATAAAGCACGAATTTACACCTCCCTCCCCGACCTGATGAACCTGATGCGTTGGAAGATCCCCGCTCTCGACGCACTCCCTCCCCAGAAAGTCCTATTCCCCGAACTCGAAGGTGACCTCGCCACAGTCTACCAAACCCTCCGCCAGACGGCACAGCCCATGTCCATCGACAGCATCCACCTCGACACAGGCCTATCCATGCCCCTGCTAATGGCTGCCCTAACCGAACTCGAATTCGAAGGAATAATCAACAAGCTCCCCGGAGCCCGCTACGAACTATCCTAACCCGCCCCTCCGCCCCGCCCCCGTTTCCTTCCCCTCTCCAAGTCTCCTCCTCTCGCCGCCAGACAGTTTCTCTTAGGGTGATACCGTCCCCTCCTCTCGCCGTCAGACAGTTTCTCTTAGGGTGGCGAGCAAAGCGACTCTTTCCCATCCCGTTTATAGTCTTTTCATAAACTATCTGCAAAAAAAATAACAAAAAAATTGGCAATTTCCCAATTTAATGCTAACTTTGCATTCGCTATCAAAAACGACCGGGAAAGATGCCGGAGTGGTCGATCGGGGCGGTCTCGAAAACCGTTGTGCCTTTTGGTACCCAGGGTTCGAATCCCTGTCTTTCCGCCAAGTGATAAAAAAACCAGTTTACCCGCTACATCGGAGTAAACTGGTTTTTTTGTATAAACACGCTTCCTTGTTTGAGGAGGCTGATACGGAGATGAAGATAGTTGCCGATGCTGTCAAGGCGGTGTTCGGCATAGATTATAAACCAGTAAAAGCGAAAGAATATGGCAATGGATCGAATGGAGCTGGCGCTATGGGCGTCAACAATAATGGAGGCTCGTCAAGGGAACGAGGCGGCGGCAACGATGCTGAGGGAGGAGAACTCCTTCCGCAAGGAGATGGGGATGCCAACGGTGGAGGAGGAAATCAAGGCAATAGCGGCCAAGGCAAAGGGTCAGATGTAGTTAAGGAGCAGAAGGTTGGCTCCGGCGATAGCAAGAAGGTAGCGGATAGCGCCGAAGAGCAGGCTCTTGTCGAGGGGTTGGTCGGTGTTATGCGCAAGGCCGGCATTGTGGTACATACCGATGTCGAGGCAGGGCAGAAGCGACTTGACTCGATAGAAGGGGCTGATGTTCGGCTGCAGGCAAAAAAGAAAAGAGCACTTGAAACCGCGTACTCCTCTCTTGACGAAAGGGATCAACCTACTGTCGTTTCAAGTGCTGATGGTGCAAATATACTAAAAGAACTTGATTTGACAATAGAAAAATACAAAAATAAGTCGAATCGTAGTAAAACTTTTATTGGAGATGTTGCGATTTCATTAGGAGCAAGGCGAAAAGGTAGCCAAAGTGAATATGCTACATTTGAGACCGTTAATGGTAAAATCGTGACTATTCGTCTTGCCAACCACAATGCAAAAGTGTCTAATTTTGATAAGAACGATGAGTATGAGGGCATAAGCATAGTGGTGACTTCAAATGAGAATTTGGGCATGACAAATGATGGTGTGGCGCATGTCGTGGAATACTTCTATGATGCGATTACACTTCGTCGTGCTGAGGGCAAGCCGCTGGCTGATATAGTTCGATCTATCAAGCAGGCGCTGTATAGCGGCGAGTTTAAAGACACTACAGGGCTTGCTGAGAGACAAGAGGTGAATATACCCGGCGATATAAAATTTTTCCGTCGGGGTGATGGGGAGGTTTATGGCTATACTGTCGGGGGTGAGATTTATTTGGATCCTCGTGTGGCTACGGCTGAGACACCTATTCATGAGTATGCGCATCTTTGGTCGGCGTTCCTTCGCAAGGCTAATCCAAAGGCGTGGGGTGATATTGTGAAACTAATGAAGGATTGCAGGGATATTTGGGAGCAGGTGGCTCGTGATTATCCTGAGCTCAAGACGGAGGATGATATCGCCGAGGAGGTGTTGACGCATTATAGCGGTCGTCGTGGCGCTGAGCGTCTTCGTGCGGAGATGCAGCGTGCTATGGCGTCGGCAGGCAAGGATGTGCGGAAGGTGACGATGATCGCGAGCATGTTTGAGGGCGTACGTCGTGCGTTGAGTCGCTTCTGGCGTGGAGTTGCAGATTTGTTTCATATTCGTTTTACGAGTGCCGAAGATGTGGCAGACCGTGTGCTTGCCGATATGCTTAATGGTTTCAATCCGACAGAGGCAGGCAAGAAGGCTGGAGCAAAGATGGAAGATGGCGTGGCTCGCTATCAGATCATCGGCGAGAAGGGAGCGGAGAAATCAGACAAAGCGGAAGAAGCGACGGTGCGTCTTGATAATCTTGGCGTGGCTCGCGAGATGGAGTCGGCAGGCAAGGATGCCAAGGCTATTCGTTTGGCTACAGGCTGGGAGCGCGGTGCAGATGGCAAATGGCGTTATGAGATAACGGATGGAAAGTTTGATAGCAAAGGAGGGTTGAATCCGGAGCGCCGTAAGCTTAGCGCCGAAGAGCAGAAAGAATATGAGAGCTTATTTTTTGAAGCGCTGAGATCAAAAGCGTGGGAAAAAGGCGTTGAGAAATATGGCGAATTGCGAGACGACACCGACATGGCAGAAGTCTATATGCTTGGAGGAATGAGTCCTGATCATGCGAAGCGCTATGTGGAGTTGGATTCCAGACATAGAGAGCTCAGCAATTCAGAAAAGCATTTAGATGATTATCTTGACAACAAAGAGTTATTTGATGCCTATCCCGAATTGAGGGGTGTGAAAGTTGTTGCACCAAATGACAATGCAGTATTCGCCGGGAAAATGGCATCGTATAATCCGGAAACGAATACGATAACATTGCATGACAACGCCCATGACACTCTTATACATGAGGTTCAGCATGCTATTCAATATATCGAAGGATTTGCCAAAGGTGGCTATAGCGGTATGTTTGATGGGGCTGAGGGTTCCGGATCTTCTGAGACTTCATACAACAAATATCGACGTCTTGGGGGCGAGGTAGAGGCTCGCAATGTTCAGGATCGGATGTTTATGAGCGAGGCGGAGCGTCGTAATACTTTGCTTTCGGAGACTGAGGATGTGGCACGCGAGGATCAGATATTCTTAGCGGAAAATTTTGGCAATAGCGCATCACATGCTGAAGCTTCGAAGACCTTAGCAAAGGCGGAGGAGAGCGACATAGTTAAGCGAGCCAAGGCAGACAGCACGTATATGAAAGCGCCGAACGGCAAGCATAGCAAGCTTGATGAACGCCAGTGGGAGCAAGTTCGCTCCAAGGAATTCAAGAATTGGTTTGGCGAGTGGGAGAAGGCTGCACGAGCAAAAGCAATAAAAGGCTTGACACCAATTGTTATAAAGCCACACTCTATGCAAAAAGATGAATTGTATTCCATATATAAAGAGCTGAAGTCTGTGTCAAAAGATGGTCACAGTATATCTTTCTACAATAGCGCTTTCAAGAAAAATTTCAAAGAGAATGGGCTATTTGCACAAATTGTGCCACAACTGCGTGAAATATTTGAAAACTCAATATTTGCATACCAGGAAGAAGATATGCTTGGTGGCACAATCCGCGATGACGGAACAATGCATAAGGAGCATAAAAATATTGTCCGCTATCAAAATTATGTCGGAAAAGTCAAGATTGACGGCAAGGATTATTATGTTCGTTACACTGTTCAAGAAGAAAAAAGTGGTCTAAAAGGAACTCACTCGTTCTTCGTATCAAACGTTGACATATATGAGAACCCCACCGAAAATCGAACCATTCCGATTACATCTCGGGGGACTACCGAATTCGATGGGATTACTGACGCAAAGTTACAAAAATTCTTTGAATTGTCAAATAATTCTTCGCAAGTTGTCGATGTGAACGGTGAGCCACTTGTGGTTTACCATGGAACTCGCAACGGAGGGTTTAATGTATTTGATACAACAAAAGCCGAAGACCCCGGACTTGTTAAGACAAAGGATGCTTTTTGGTTTACTGACTCAATGCAAATGGCAAAGTCGTTTAGCGGAGAAACCGAAACAATCAATAGGGGCGACAACCCAATGACTTATCAATGTTTCTTAAGTATGAGAAACCCATTAATTGTTGACTATGAAGGTAAAAGTTGGGGAGAAGGTATTTATGGCAGCACCGATGATGTCGTTCGAAAAGCGAAAATTGAAGGATATGACGGTGTGAAAATAAAAAATGTTCGTGACGGCGGAATGTATGCTCAATTCCTTACAAAAGGTGATGAATATATCGTTTTCGAACCAAGCCAGATAAAGAGATCTACAGACAACGAAGGGGCGTTTGATACCGATAGCCAGGATATACGCTTCCGAGAGGTGGAGGATGAGGGCGTGTTGACGGAGTTTGCCGAAGGCAAGACTGTTAAGGTTTATAGGACTATGCAGTTGATTGATGGCAAGCTTTATTCGCCGATGGCTACGAAGGTAGGAGGCAAGGCTACGCCGGAGATCCGTCTTGGCGTCGTGGAGCAGAGCGAGGAGCATCCGGAGATCATCAAAGGGAAGAAGACCGGTGATGATGGCGTCGAGTTTGGCTATGTGGTTATTGATAAGGGTCAAGGCAAGGGCACACTCAAAGTGGCTTATAATCCTTATATTCACACTTCATACGGTGCACTCAATGATCAGTTTACATCGGCGCATATTCGACCAAATCTTGTGCTTGTAGAGGTGGAAATCCCGGTTAGCGAGTTAACAAGTGGCTATCGTGCCGACATGGCGAAAAATGCCGTGGGAGAGATGGCATGGCATAGCGGGACGGTGAGCGGCAAGTTGTCGGCAATCGGCAATCCTCGCCGCGTGGTTCTGTCGCGTTATGATAAGCCTGTGCGCATCGTACCGTTTAAAGAGGTAGCAGAGATGATAGCTAAGCAGCTCGAGGGTACAGATATCGAGATCCCATATAATGTGATTCAGCCACAGTTGCGTGCCGAGTTGGAGCGTTTGGGCGTACGAATCAGCGACAAGGCGTCGGGATCTGTGGGTAAAGAATCAGACTTTGGCAAGGCTGAGTATGTGACTGATGAGATGATTGAGCGGATTAATGCGGGTCAGCAGGAGATGGCTCAGACTTCGGTGGAGGCTAAGAAGGCGTTGGCGGAGCGGCTTTCGGCGGAGCTTAATACTCCGGTGCGGATTATTGCGGATGTTCCGGTCGGTTTACTCGATGTAGCGGATGTAGTCGGGCTTTCTGGGCTTGGGTTGTGGTGCCTCTTGCGCGCTATAGCCTATGATGCAGTTGCCGATGCCTTCGTAGTCTCCTTCTATACCCCATTCTTTCAAAAGAGCTTTCCCTTCCGGTGTCTCAAATACTTCTTTCGCTCTGTGTATCCAGCAACTTCCTAACCCTACGGCATGTGCCGCATTCATCAGGTTGCCCATCACCAAGGACCCGTCATATAGATAGGTCGGATATTGCCTGTCTGCCAACACTACCAACACTACCGGTGCCCCGTAGAAGGGATCCGTGTCGACTCCCATCACCTTGGCATTCATCTCTGCCAACTTATCGCGTGTCTCTCGGTTGGTCACTGCCACTATGATGGGTGACTGTTTACCCATGCCGGTGGGTGCATACGTGCCTGCCTCCACTATTTGAGCTATCAACTCCTTCTCCGGCATCTTCTCCTGATAGGATCTTATCGACCGGCGGGTTTTCAAAACCTCCAATGCATTGTTTTCGACCATGTTATTTTCGACCATATTATTCTCGGTTTTTGTATTAGAGCATGACGCCAATACCGCCATTAAGATGATTGTGATTAAAGACTTAATTTTCATTTCTTGCCGTTTTGCTACAAATTTACAAATTTTTTTTCAATCAAACACACTGCTCTTTCATTTAAATTCGCTATAAGGAACGCGCTCTAAACACTTTAATTTTTTTGTTTTATGCCCGGATGTGTGGTTTTTTTGCTATATTTGCACTAATTTGTTAAAGCCACTTTCTGCTGATGAAGTTTTTGCGAGTAAATAGATCGTCTATCACTCTTTTAGTAGTCGTTGGGGTTATCATTGCTATTGCAATCCTGCTCCAGCTGCTTCATCAGCGCCCTGATTCATATTCCAATGATATCAGCGACATCCGCGTAAGACAACTCTTCGATGAGGCTAAGGAGAAAATTGCCGCTGAGCAGATCGATTCGGCGATCAAAACCTATTCCATCGTGGCTATGACTCAACCCAATTCCGGCGACTCGCGAATTACCAAGCACCAAGCTGCCGCTTTCAACAACATAGGTTATGCTCAGCTATATGGCAAGCAAGACTATATCAACTCTTACGCCAATTTCTTGCATGCTCTCTCGCTGGCCCAGAGCACTCAATACTCTGAGCTGATGCCATATATCTATATCAATTTGGCTAATGTCGATGTCGAGTATGACCCTCAAGAGGCGCTCAATAAGTATAAGCAGGCATATTCTTCAGCTATCCGTGTCTCCAATCGCACCGTGATGCATATTGCCCTAAACAATATGATCAACCTTGCCCTATCTGAAGATATGATTTCCGATATTTCTGATGAGTTGGAGAAATATACCCCTATTGATAATGACAGCACCATGCTCTCGTCATTCACCCGATATAACTATAAGGGTGCCATCATGATGAAACGCCGTCAATATGACCGGGCTCGTAATTCGTTTGTCGAAGCTTCCAAACATATTGATACCGACCTCACTCCGGGGCGCTATAAGATCCAGGCATTAGGCAATTGTGCCATGGCTATGCTCTGTGATGGCGACACCATCGCCGCCCTCCGTGTCTTCAATGATATAGATAGAGAGTCTTATAAGGAGCACACCAATCGTGTGAGATGTAACATCTACAAGATGCTGAGCGGCATTTATCACAGACTCGGCGACGAATCCGCCTATCGAACATACCATTATCGATATCTGGAACTCTCCGACAGTATCTACAATTTCAGCTTGGGGTATGCTCTTAAGAATGTCGAATCGCAGAACTCTATCGATCGGATCAATCGCGAGTATCAGGAATTGGGCAAAAATTATGAGAAAATGCAGATCGTGACCTGGTGTGTCATGGCTGTGCTGGCGATAATTCTATGCTTCAGCATCATCACCTATTTGAATAAACGTCGTCAAGAAAGATTGTTAAAGTCGCTCTACATACAGAATCAACGCCTTCAGCAACTTCAAAAGGCAGAAATGGAATCTGCCTCCAAGAATTTACAAAACACTCCCACCGTATCTCCTTCATCCGAATCATCCAAATATCAATCTTCGACACTCACTGCCCAAGAAAAGGAGATCTATGCTCAGCGCATCACTTCTATTGCCGAATCCTCCGATCGTATCTATGAGATTGGTTTTACTATCGAGCAGTTAGCTGAAATGGTTGAGCTGCGTGAGAAGATTGTCTCTCAGGTCATCAATGAGATGTGGCATCTCAATTTCAACGCCTGGCTTAATGTTTACCGTTGTCGCGAAGCATCTCGGAGACTCTCTTCTCCCGAATTTGCCGCCATGACCATCGAAGCTGTGGCTGAAAGTGTCGGTTTCCGCAATCGCTCTCATTTCGCATCCGTCTTCAAGTCTGCCACCGGCATGACCCCGGCGGAATATCGCCGGGCGGCTCGTTTGGTCTAAATCCGGCGTTTTGGCCTTTTTTTGCCACTTTTCGTCCAAATTTGCTAAATTTCGTTCATCGTTCTTCTCTTTCTGCTTATAATTTTGCAGTATCACAACCAATTTTTTTTGTTATGAACAGAATTACACATTACCTTTTATCCGGTATGCTGGTGGCAGGTTGCCTCTCAGCCGAGGCCTCACCGCAATTACCGATCCTTATCGGGAAAGCTTCTCGTGTCAAAGATTGTAAAATTATGAGCGTGACTCCCGCTCTCGGATCCCCGGCTCCCAAACAGGAGAGACTTCGCCGTGGAGAACCGAATGCTGACAATGAGTATGTCATCATCGACGAGGATTTCTCTCTCTTCACTGCCGGCAGCGAAGAGGTGCCGGACACTGAATTTATTGGCGATCCCAGCAACCCGATGGTTGATAATAGTCTTACTCATCAACCCGGTTGGAGTAGTAATTACGCCACTCAAGCCGGTGGAACTTGCGCTTTGGCTACACCCCCGGTGGGTGGTATGATCAATACTCCCGTCGGTGACTATTCAGGTGAAGTTACCATATCTTTCCGCTTTAAAGCGTTAGGCGAATACGCCAATATGGGTGTGCTCCTCGGTGCCGGAGGTATCTATGAGCCCGAACTCGTAGATATGGAGATGGCCACTATCTCCGAAGAGGAAGTCCCCGGCGAGGGCGACCTCGACGAAAATGGTTGGAAACAAGCTTCTTTTACTTTCGTTAACACACGCACCGATGATTGCTTCTTCCAGTTCAATTCTTACTATTCGATGGTGCTTATCGATGATGTGAAGGTTGTGGCTAAGGTCACTGACTTCATCGCACCGCCGACTGCTCTCCCTGCTACCGATTTCTCCGACACCGGATTTACTGCCCATTGGAGTGAAGTAGTGGCTGCCGAC
The DNA here is from genome assembly GCA_051872035.1 of Lepagella sp. Lineage (GTDB taxonomy): Bacteria > Bacteroidota > Bacteroidia > Bacteroidales > Muribaculaceae > Lepagella. Next base: position 17,669 of record JBJEDL010000010.1, on the reverse strand, counting down.
CATTACCTGTTCTCCCTCTATTCCGAGAAGGAGGTCTCTGATGGTCAGACATACGTCTATAATTTTGAAAACCTCCCCGACACCGAGGGCTGGACATTGGAAAATTGCGACCAAACCACCGATGACCAAGGCTTCGAAGGTTCGAAAGCTCCTGTCATCACTCAAAATGCCGTGATCACCTCCCCCGTGTTCGGTGGCCGTGTCGCTGCTTCTTCCATCTGGCTGCGTAGCATCGGCGACGAACCATATAGTGCAAATGTTACCCTCGAAGGCTTCGATGGCGCTCAGTGGGTTAATGTCGGATTTATCTATCTTGACGTTGTCGCTACTGATGGAGAAGGTTCTCGTCTTGTCATCAATGCCGATAATCGCCCCGCCATCTACGACAGATATAACACTATCAGATATGTGTTCGAAGGCTGGGATTGGGATGCCGAAGAGGGCCTCGCTCCTCAGATCGTGATTGACAATATCGAAGTCGAAACTCTCCCCGCCACTGAGAAGGAATATGCCATCACCGAAGAGGTAACCACCGAGACTTCCAAAGTCCTCACCGATCTCGACCCCGAGAAATTCTATTTCTATCAAGTATCTTCAGTACGCGGAGATCTTTCTGCAACATCTTCTCCGATGTTGGCGCTCGGATTGGGTACTCCCGTAGTTAGCCCTGCTACTGACATCACCGACTCTTCTTATACTGCCAATTGGAATCGCACTCCCAAAGCCACTTCTTACACAGTCCGTGATTTCGATACTTACACCGCTGCTCAGGATGAAACCGACGCTCTTGTATTTAGCGAATCTTTCTCTAATGCTGAAGGCGGTTCGCCCGAAGAACCCATTTCTCTCGACAATAGTTGGGAATATCTTCCCCTCGATCAGTATGCTGACAATGTAGGCTGGCTCGGCGCTTCTACCATCCTCACCGAGGGCATGGTGGGTTGCGGTGGCTCCGGTTATTCTTCTCTCATCACCCCCGTGTTATCTCTCGGTAATGGCGACGGATCTTTCCGTATCTCGATCACTGTCGACCTCCCCTTCGGCCCTGACGGCATCTTAATCTCCCCTTCTCAGGCTCAAGGTGAATATATCGGCTTCGAAGGTAATGAGGGCGAAAATATTATCGACCTCAATTACACCGGCGGCTCTAATGAGGAAACCATTAAGATTCAGTCTCAATATGGCTATCCCTTCTATGTCAAGGATCTGAAGATCTATCAGTCGCTCCATGCTGGAGATGTAGTATATCATCTCGCCGGAATCGCTGAAGTGGATGCTGATGTCACAAGTCATACTTTCGAAAATGTAGATTTCGTCAACACTCCCAATCATGCATTTGACGTAACTGCCGCCTATGCCAAGGGACTGAATTCTTGCACTTCTCTCCCAAGTCAACGCATGGAAGTCACCAAAGGCAGCAACGTTAAGTTGCTCGCCGATGCCGATAAGGTCGCTGTTCGAACCACTGCCGATGGCATCGCAATCCGCAGCTCTTTCGACACTATTGCTGAAGTTTACAATACACTCGGCATGTCTGTAGCCAAATGCTCGCTCTCTGCCGGTGTTACAAACATCTCTCTCGAACGAGGTGTATACGTAGTCAAAGTAGCCAACAAGACCTTCAAAGTAAACGTTAAATAAACCTATCAACGCATAGTTGATATTATACTATCGGAAAGAGGGTGTGCCTGAGTAGGGCACACCCTCTGTTTCGTGAGAAAGGACTCTATGGTTATTGTTGTTACTTCGCTATTTTCTGGGATTTGCTCCCTTGGCGACAAATGTAGATATTGCCGGCGGTCGGTGTCGATACCCGGATTCCTTGCAGATTGTAGTAAGTGGTCGGTGTCGCTGACCGATCGTTGCCGATTTCGGTTACCCCTGCCGGATCATTGCAGAGCTTTTGTCGCAATGCGTCGATATCCTCTTGGGTCAGTGTCCCATTCTCGATGAAGTAGTTGCAGATAGCTCCGCTCAGATCCTCTACGCTGTTGATATCCTCAACTCCCAAGAGCAATTGGAAGGAATATTGCAACAAGTGATAGTCGCGAAATTCGAGGATGCCCATACGATTCGATTTCTGATAGTCGGTGGCTATCTCATCCCATGTCGCACCGCAAATCGCCGCCAAGATGCCGCAGAACACACCCGTGCGATCCGTGCCGAGACGGCAGTGGATGCTGAAGGGTGCCGGTGTCTCCGGGTCGATGATGAAGTCGGCTACTTCACGAATCCATGCGGCGAAGGTGTCATTGTTGATACGATAGTATACAGCATTATACGATGGGGTAGTGCCATTCACCGTGCCGACATATAGCACATGCCCCCGGTCGAGCATCTCCTGATAATATGCCGGAATTGTCTCCGTATATTTCGTGCCGCTGATAGTATAGGTGGTCAAATCTCCTGTGTCGTCGCCCGATAGACAAATGTCGGATGATACACCCTTCTGCGCTGACAGTTCGGCAACATATTGTACGCGTGTCGGCTCTGTCGGATTGTCGCTGCGCGAGTATTTGAAGGGATGGTAGCATCGATATAATGTCTTGGTGCCCGGCACGAGACGGAAGTTCGAGATCTCTTCCTGCCCCTCGACTGTGGTGAGATCGAAATCGGAGAGCTTCTTCACCACATTCGCAGATTTGCTGTTTGCCTTGATGGTCTCGAAATCATCGCTATTGAACACCACGATGTTGTTCTTGTCGCTGTTCATGAACACATATCCCTCCGGGATGAACGACTTGCTGCTGCCGCTCTGCCATGTCGAACCGTTCGTAACGAACTTAAATTCCGGTTGTCCGCTATTCCCCGGGATTTTCACTGCCGCATACGATGCGGTGACATACCAGAAATCACCCGCCTCGTCATAGCTCATCTGAAATTCATCAGAACTTCCCCATGAGGTAAATGATCCCTTTACCTCCACCTTCGAAAGATTCGACACCTTCCAGAGATTATTGTCGAAGATAAATGATACGGTCTTATCCGCCTCATTATCGATAAAACACTTGGCGCAATCCTCATCGGTGGGCTCTACAGCCCCGGCGCTCAAAAAGGCTCCTAAAGCCAAAATAAAGAAAATTTTCTTCATGAAAATAGATTTTAAAGTATAATAAAAATTACCTTCGCCAGCCGTCTATACCATTACGATAACTGCATAACAACCAGTCGATAACCCCGGTCGATACACCAATCCCGCAGGCAACATCAAAGCAAGCGATATGAAACCCGACATCAAAAGTAATACTTTTTGACCACAAAAAGAAGCAAATGCTGATAAAATTTTATGAACATAGAAAAATTTTCCCGCTCTGTAATAGTTGTAATTTGAACTATTATTGCTATATTTGTGGATTAAAAAAAGCTCAAAACAGAACTGTTGATTATGATTGAAAATATTTACGCCGACTGCGAGATCTACCATATTTTGTTATGATTAAGGAGCAAGTTTTACAGGGGCTTCGAGAGCTTGGTCTTGAGCCGGAGCAACTCGACGAACTATATAAACCACATGCTCCAAGTCCTCGACGACAGCTCCATGACATTCCTCAACACAATCATCCCCACCCCGGACCTAAACACCGACTTCAACGAAAATTAGAAGTGAGAACATCCTTTTTCTCACATATCGTTGGTCATTTGAAAATTATTGTTTATCTTTGCTTGATACATGCCTATTAGAGCGTGCTCTAATATTAGCATGTCCTATTCTTTTCGTTTTTTTTATATTTGAATTATGTCTGCCAACATCAATATGAAACGCATATTTCTCACTCTTTTTACTCTGCTTATAGCCTTCTCCGCTATCTGCCAAGTTAAGCCCAGACAACGTAATATTATCTACGTCTTGGATTGTACCGGCTCTATGAATGGCTATAATGGAGCTCCTGATATTTGGAATTCCACCAAAAATTTCCTTCACAACGAATTGAATAAGGAGGCAAAAGAAAATCCCAATTCCAGAGTTACCATCCTCCCATTTCAAGAGAAGGTGCTAAATCCGGTATCTGTCGATCTTAACAATATCGCTTGGCCGAAAATAAATGCCGTGCTCGATGGCTATGTCAAGCAACTGACCGCTACAAATATCTGCGATTCGTGGCTCAAGGCTGAAAAGTATATCGACCGAGCATGTGACAACTATATTGTGCTTATGACTGATGGCAAAGACAATATTGGTGGTGACATAAATATCCCACAAAGAAGTGCTTTGCTTGAAAAAACTCTCAAAGACTTCTGTGGCAAGTATCAAAACACCAAGGGCTTCTATGTCCAACTCACAGCTGCCGCCTATCTCCCGGAAGGCATACAAAATGCGATAGATATTTGCGAGGATCTTTACAATATTGATGCCACCACAGGCATCCCATCTTTCGGTTGCACTTCCGACAATGTAATCGACGTGAATACTCGCGATCTCCCTACCGATATTACTCTTGGATTCTCAAATTCCGGTACATTCCCCGTTTCTCTTAAAGGGGATGAGAATCCCTACTTGACTTTCTCCATCAAGGATAACAAAATAGCACAAGGCAAGGTTGTGCTCCATATAGAGTCGAAGATGGGTGATAAAATCGAGTCTCTTAATAAGGCGATTGGCGTTCCCTCTATTCAGATTCCTATGTCGATTCAAAGCGATGATGTCATCATTACAAACCCGGAAATCACAGTAGTGGTGCATACCACCCCCTTGCGGACACTTAATATCCCCCTTAACGCCGATGGCAATTTGTCGGCTCAAGTCGAGAGAGTAAAACCATTCCTTTTGATTAAAGGCAATCCCTCTGACACACTGAGATGGGATCTTAATCCGAAGTTTGATGAGGCTGCCAAAGCTGCCAATAGCACAGCTATGTTTGTCGTTTCATCCGACCATCCTCTTGATGGTTGCTCGCTCCTGTTCAACGCTTCTCAAGTGTCGGCAGACAGCACGATTGTCATATATGCCGATCAGAAAGCTTTATTAGAACTCGTAGTGCCTCAGCAACATAAAGACTTTGATGTCAACCTCTCCCTCCGAGAGATAAATGTCAACAATCTTGACCGTATCAATAATGATCGTCCCGAAAATGTGAAAATCCCTATTATCGGTTCGGTCGATACAAGCCTCTCGATAGTTGAAATAATTATTTGGTCGCTTCTGGCTCTTATTATAATATTCCTTTTGGTGTGGTTCGGCTTTTTACGCAACTCGATTTATCCCAAGTTTAAGAGGGGTATTATAAACATACAAAGCCCATATTTCGCAACAATAAGAGTAAAAGGCTATCGCCTTGTAGTCTTCACTCCTCATGCTCGCAAACAAGGTATGTTCGACCGTATCTGTAAAGGTAAAATTCTCTACCACACTAATCCTGCTTGGCAGAATGAAGCGGAGATATATCCTTCCGGCAAAAACATGAGATTTCGTTGTGAATCCGGTGCGTTGGTTTGCGATCCTTCGCCATTATTGATGAAACTATCCGATTATAAGATCATCAGCACCAACGACCCCTCTTTCAAAATAGATATTAACATAAACTAAACATACGCCATGACTCCTAAATTAAAACGTACTCTCTACATCGGCTTGGGAGGCACCGGTTTTAAAACCTTGCTACACACCAAGCGTACATTCATCGAGACTTACGGTGAAGTCCCACCGATGATCAAGTTTCTTGCATTCGATTCGGATAAGAATCAATATCAAAATTATAGTCAGCCATCTATCTATGGTGAAATCAAGTTTGATCCATCCGAGTCTTCCGATATTATGGTAACCGGAGCGCCGGCAAAGGTGAGTCATAATCGTAGTGATCTCAGCTGGCTTCCCGATCGAAATATTCGTGCTGTTCAAGATCTCGTGAATGGCTGTGGTATGGTGCGCACAAATGGCCGTATCGCCTTCTCTTTCAACTATCAAAAATCTCGTGCCAATATCCAAAACGCTTTAAATCAAGTTCGTAACCTTAATAATGTTCATAACTCAAAATATGAATTAATAGGTAACGATATTGAAGTAAACATTGTTTTTTTTCTATCGCCGGAGGCACCGGATCAGGTACTTTTTTGGATATGGCTTATCTCGTCAAAGACATCTTCAGAGATCAAGCCATACCCGAAACGTCTAAGATCATAGGATATATGGTTCTCCCCGATGTATATGATGCTCAACTTACATTCGGCAAGGAGCGTTTGTTCCCCAATGCCTGTGGCTCTTTGGTCGATCTCGACTATATGATGCACATGGATTTCAATCAGCAGATTCCCGTAAATTATCTGACTGAACAACGCACGCTTGAGGGCTCTCCTTTCAATTCGATAATCGCAATCTCCAATCGCAATCTGAGTGGAGATGTAGTCAACCATAGCGACCATCTCTCTCAAATGATGAGTATGGCGATGGTGGTGACTGCCGGTGAGTTGTCAAGTGGCATGAATAGTATTGCCAACAATCTTGAACGAGATATGAACACCGGTGACTACGACATCGCCAATAAACGTGCTGTTATCGGTACGCTCGGTATGAGTGAGATAACTTTCCGCGCATCTGAATTGTCTAAACTGTATAGCCAAAAAGCAGCTCGTGAGATTGCAGCAGCTCTCCTTAATCCAGGCAGCAATGTAAACACTGAGGCTAATACCTGGATTGATACTGTGCAGATACGCGAGAACAATGGCCAGGATCAGGTGATTGATTCATTGCTCCCAAAAAATCCTCAGTCTGTCCTACAGGATATATATGACAAGGCCAACCCGATGGCTGATATTACCAACTATCGCGGTCTTTCCGGTGTGGCAGTCGATCCTTCTCAGCTTACATCCAAGATCGATGCCTTGAAACAACGCGTTAAGAAATCTCTTGACGATAAAATTCGCACTCTTGCCAATACTCATGGACCGGTCTATGCCAATGAGTTTATCGGTCAGGTGCTTGTGCAGATTAATCTTTGCCTCAATGAGATGACTACTGAAAGAGAGGCTTGCGTTAATACCATTAATGCTAAAGAGAGTGCTATTCGCACTGCTATCGAGGAGTATAAAGATGCCAACAAGAAGATTTTTGGCAAGGGCAAGGCTGTGTCAGAGGCCGTGGAGTCCCTTTGTGCTTGTGTCAATCAGGCTGTGACCAATGATCGTGAGATCCATCGTCGCAATGGCGCCATCACGTTCTACACATGGCTGAAACAAGAGTTGAACGATGCTTCCCTCAAGCTTTCTAACATAGAGGCTAACATACGAAGCGCGTGTCAGATCTTAAAAAATAGTATTGCCGAGATGAGTGGCAATCTTATGTCGTCAAGAGGAATGTTTGAGATCGATCTTACACAACCATACGTAAACCAAGTAGAAGTGCTTCCGACTGATGTGAATATCAATCAATTTGTGCAGTCTCTCCCGGCTGGCACTGAGGTGTATAATTTCGACACACTTACTCCTCAAGCTGTTGCTGACTTAATGCTCAAGCATAGTAATACGCTCAGTTCCGGCGGCGTGTGGGAGTCGATGTCTGTAGAGGATGCTTTGGCTAAGTTGCCTCAAAATGAAGTTGAAGCAATCATCAATCGTGCCATAGCTCTCGCCAGCCCAATGTGCCCTCTTAATTATCGAGGACACCTCAATCCTACTCTCAACAACTACTATTATATTGGAGTGCAAGAACAGTCTGCCACAGGACTTAAAGGTGATATCATCGATATCGATCGTTGTATCACGGCGGGCGAGCAGCATGAGACTTCTTTTGCCTCTATCGGTTCGCGCGATCGTATTGTGTTCTATCATCAATATGGTGTATTCCCCACATTCGTCATTGCCGGTACCAGCAGTTATCGTCATAGTCATGATGGATATATGCAGCGAGACACTGCCTATTCTTGCCATATAGATGAGGATCTCCGACTCAAAATGGATCGCGATGGTTTCTCCGTTCTCCCCAAGGAACGCACCGATAATAGCATGGAACTCTGGGTCAAGGGGCTTGTCTTTGGCTTGATCAAACGCGATGAGCAGGGTAATTACCTCTATAAGGATGAAACCAACGATGATCTGGCTCTCTTTGACTATTGGACATCTCTGGGCACTACCTATCGCGATGAGGCGTTCCGTATCTTCAAGCGTGAAGCAGAGAGATTACAACCTCAATATGAGGAGCACATGCTTTTGCGTGCCAAGAGCGAAGGCCAAGATGCCATCGATGCCATCCTCTCTGATGCCAAGATCAATTATCTTGCCAAGTATTCGCTCAATGATCTCTCGCTCACTGACCTCCAAAACTCTCTCTATAAGGGTATAGCAGCTCAACTTAACGATGAGCTGAAATATGTGAAGAAAGAGATGTAATATTTATTGGTCATTATATCCCAATCCTGTTTACGAACTTGTGCCCCGTTTTATTGGCACAAGTTCGTATCATAGCAGGATTTTACGGCAAAAACACATAAGTAGATATGCAACATATCACCCATATTTTCATCGGTAAGGATTTATCCTCTTTCCGCGATCAGTTCGCCACTACATTTCGCAAGTTACATCCCGATTTTGAGTCCTCCTTTTTTTCAGCTCTTCTGCTGAAAAAAAGTGAGGATGGCGGTTATATCTTATCTCCTGATGAGGCAGGCGATTCTCTCGATGCCGCATCTATCGATAAGGATAATAAGCAAAATTCCTTGCGAAATTTCTTCGACGATATGTATCGCCGCAAGGTCACTGTAGCTCACCCCGGGAATCGGTCGCTGATCATCGTGCTATGGGCTAAGTTGTATATCGATGACTGCTACGAGCAGATTGTGGATCTTGTCAATGCCATTCGACTTTGTGGCTCAAATATTCAGATCGAGGTGGCTGGCTTCACCCATGATGCTGTGTCATGTTTCATCGCCAATCCTCTCGATCGTCTTTCGCCCGATCTTTATCGCTCTAATTTTGATAGTAATATCCGAAGACTCAGCGAGTCGCGTTCATTCCTCAATGCCTTCAGGCTTATCGCCAACTGCAATATGGATGGCGTTTCGTTGGATCTTAATCAGGAGGCTATGGCGCGTATTTGTGCCGAACATGCCGCCCTGTTGTGTCAACACTATCTCTCGATTCATCCTACTGTGATCGAATCCGACGAAGTGCCTTTCGAGTCTTTCGGCGTTTCTTCTATCATCTTCGATATCGATTATTTCAAGGCATATATCAAGAATCGTATCATCATCGACAAGATGATAGCTCAGGGAGTAGACAATCATTCTTTCAATATCAATGCCTTAGCCCAAACCACCAATCCGATTGTACAAAATATTATCAGTCAGATACATCAATTTAATAGCAAGAAAGCAGCTGCGGCTAAAGCGGGGTTGACATCAAGTAAAGGCGCTTTTACCATCACCGGTGTTGTGGCAAATATAGACAAGGATGTGAAGAATATTGTCGATAGTCTCGCAGACCAAATCAATAAACTTCTCACACAGGGCAAGATCTCTATTTTCGAAAGCGAAGCTCTTCTCTCGCTATTTTTGGGAGAAGATAGTGAAATGTTTGACACCAGCGCTGTCAATGCTCAGGAAGTTACTATCGATGATATCATTAATGATTCGGCTACTTTCTTTATGGGGCTTGATGTCGATAAATCTGTTCTCAAGGAGGTGTCGCAAGATGATATAAAGAAGATTCGCAAAAGTATGCGTAATATCGCCGTTGCCAATCGCAATCGAGAAAAGCGTCTCATAGAGTTGAATCAGCAAATCTCTGAAAGTATCTCCGATACCAAGCATATCAGCGATGATGGCTATCGCTTTGGCGAAACAGATTTTAAGGTAAATATCAAAATCGACAAGGAGCCGCTCGAACATCTTTATGAGCCTCATGATGTCAAGGTGGAGAGCATGGATCTTTCTGATCAATTTGCCCCGATTCGTAACCAAGGAAAGCAGGGTAGTTGTGCCTCTTTCGCCGTTTCTTCTGTCATCGAAGTCCTCCGCCATGACCGCAATCGATATAGCCCTGCATTCCTATATTGGACAGCACGCGAAGCTAATGGCGAAACACATGCGGATTCCGGCGCTTCTCTCTACGACGTCATCAAGGGTGCAACTCGCAAGGGCGTCTGCAAGGAGGAGTCTATGCCTTATAATGATGATAATTTCTCGGTTGCTCCATCTGAAGCTGCCACCAATGAGGCCCTGGATTGTATGCTGATTGAGGCTAAAACGGTCGAACCAAAACTTAGGGACATTAAGTCGGCTCTCGCCGATGGTTTCCCTGTGATTATTGCCGCCCGTATTTTTGACTCTTTCTCCGATACACGTAGCGGTTTCGTGCCTCATCCATCCGGTAGCGAAGTGGCGGAGGGCGGTCGTACTGACGGCCATGGTAATCATGCTATGGTTGTTTGCGGTTTCTCCGATAAGGAGCGAGTTTTCGTGGTCCGAAATTCTTGGGGTCCTGAGTTTGGACACAATGGCTATTGCTATATCCCATATTCTTATGCTCAGCAATTCTTCCTTCAGGCCTGTATTATTACTAAGGTTTCGTCTTCAGGTGCTGACTCTCATGCCGAAAAGAAAACCCTTAATTTCAATATGAGCGACAACAGCATCGAAGCTGCTATCTTACAAAACCTTATAGCTGAGGATAATTATGAACTCCAGATCCTCGCCGAAGAATCAAACAACCTGCGCACCGACTGGGCTCATAACATTGCTACTCTTGGCAATGTCAACAATCAGATAGCACTTGTCTCCAAAGCAAAGGCGCGTATCGACCAAAATGTAGCTGACGAAAATGAACAAATTACTCAGCTCCAAAATGACCTCCCTTCTAAGGTTAAAGAGTATAAAAGGCAACGCATTAAGGATCTGATCATATCAGGTATGATTACCATCATCACGTGGATATTTGTCTATTTCTATCACACGTCAACCATACCTTGGATTATAGCCGCTATTTCGACTCTTATTTTTATAATCTTGATAGGTAGATATTCTTATAGCTGGAGACGATACCGTCAGAATCTGCGTGATGAAATCCAAATCCATGCTAATATCATCGATATTTATAAGCAACACAAGATCGATCTCGACATAAATTCTCACATCTGTGGTACTATTCTCCGGGATACCGAGAATTATCGCCTCGACCTCCTCGCCAAGTTCCACACATTGAAGAAGTTTAACGCCTCTTGGATCGACGTGTATAAAGATACTTTGCAAGAGAAGGAGGATATGTCTCCCGCTGTGCCCTATCCTTTCGTATCTATCATTCGCAATAATCTTCTCGATCGTTATTATGACGCTTGGAGCGATAAAATGATCCCATCGATCCATCTTGATAATATCTTTGCAGACTTCTCTGTGACACAAGACCTCAAGCCGATCATCAAGGATAATAAGTCGCTCAACGACGCTGTAGTGAGGGGATTGAAAAATTTCACCATGAAGGAATATATAAAGCGCACGCGCTCTGATAGATGGCAATTCCTTCCCGATGATAACACTTTGGATAAAGTGCTTCCAGATCTCGATAATAGGGCTAAACCATTTTCGCCTTATTACAAAGAGGATACCCCCCTGGAGAAATATATCTTCGTTGATGGCATAACACAAGATGAACTAATCGCCATTGCCCGTCATTTCACCCAAACACCAAATCCTATAAGCCAAACCAATCCTTATGCCATAACAATCCTGAATACTTCTCGATATTCTATCTCTCAAGAAAATTAAATTTTTGTGAGTTTTCGGCGGTTTTATTTTTAAATGTAAATTGTTTTTTGTAATTTTGGTGATGGGTCGGACTGTTGCCTGATTTGTATCTGTCTTCAGTCTTGTCCCGGATTATCTTTTTTATTTGTTAAACCTTAGCGTATCGTTGCCGCTTTCGTTTCTCCTAAGAGTTTCTCCGACTTCTTGTCAGCCCCTCGGCTATCCGTCAGCTCCTCAGCTACTCGGCTTGTCGGCTTCTCAGGGTCTCTGTTTGCGTCGACTTTACGTCTTACCTAAACTCTCTTTTCTATGGAAAATAGAATCATACCCGCCTCCGAACTCATCATCAATGATGACGGATCGGTCTTTCATATCCATGTGCGCCCTGACCAACTTCGCGATAATATCATTTTCGTTGGCGATCCCGGTCGCGTAGATCTCGTCGCTTCGATGTTCGATTCGATCGATTTCGAGGTCTCCTCTCGTGAGTTCCATACCATCGGCGGCACTTATAACGGCAAGCCTGTCATGGCTATCTCTCATGGCATAGGCCCCGATAATATCGAGATCGTGATGACCGAACTCGATGCTCTCGCCAATATCGACTTCGCTACTCGTCGCGAGCGCTCTGAGCATCGCACTCTCAACATCGTGCGTATCGGCACTTCCGGAGCCCTCCAAGAGGATCTCAACCTTGGCGATTATGTCATCGCCGAGAAGGGTATAGGCATTGAGGGTATCCTCAATTTCTATGCCGATCGAGACCGGGTCTGCGACCTCGACTTCGAAAAAGCTTTCTGCCAACATGTCGGCTGGCGCAATGTCCTCGCCACTCCTTACGTAGTCGATGCCGACCCCGAACTCGTGGAGCGTATCGGCCGCGACGATATGGTGAGAGGTTTTACCATCGCCGCTGTCGGCTTCTATGCCCCCCAGGGTCGTCAACTTCGCCTCCCACTCGCCGACCCCGACCTCAATGCCAAGATCGAAAGCTTCGAGTTCAATGGGCGCCATATCACCAACTTCGAGATGGAATCTGCTTGCCTCCAAGGCATGGCACGTCTCTTGGGCCATAAGGCCATGACCGTATGCTGCATCATCGCTCAGCGTCGATCCAACAAGGCCAATACCGACTATAAACCCCGCATCAAAGAACTCATCAAAACAGTTCTCGATCGCCTGTAACACCTTAAGAATTAATTATCGCGGCAAGCCGACTTTCAATACAACCGAGTCTGCTTGTCGCGATTCGCGTCTATCTATACTTTATGTCGTTATCTATTTCGATTTCAAAAAAATTATATTATCTTTGCAACTTATTGCATAAGTAACTAACCCTTTTGTTAACCTAATAATCACTTTTTCTCATGAAATTTTTACAAAAGTGCATCATGCTCTTGACCATCATTTTTGGTTGTCAAGCTACCGTATCTTATGCTCAGAATGTTACCATCTATTATGACAATTCAGTAACAGGTTGGGCTAACGTAAACATCCACTATTGGAGCATGCCCTCTACCAATTGGCCCGGCGTCGCTCTGACCCAAATCTCCGACACCGTGTGGGAGTACACCTTCCCCTCTGATGTCTCCTCCCTGGATGGTTTCCTCTTCTGCGATGGCTCCGGCTCGGGCGACCAAAACCAGACTGCCGACTATAAGCAAGTGCCTATCCATGGTCATATATATAAAGGTGCCGGCGGTTCGAAAGGTGCTGTCACCGACGAAGGCCTCTATGAGGGTGGCGACACTCCCCAACGTCCCGTCGTGACTGCCGATCCCGCTTCAGGCACTCGCTTCGATGAGAGCGTCACCGTGACTCTCACCGTCAATCCCGAAGCTACTATCTATTATACCATTACAGGCGACGAACCCTCCGAGGCCTCTTCAGTCTATTCTTCTCCCCTTACATTCACCGAGACTACTACTCTCAAGACCTACGCCGTGACTGCCGAGGGTGCTGCCAACACTCAGACCTTCACTTATAAGAAGCGTATGGTTGCGCCTCCCTCCGGAACAAACATCATTACCGATTATTATAAGGTCAACCCCGACGGCAAGAGTGGAAGCAGCCGCACTGTCGATATGACTTTCAGATCCACCGGCGACAACCGTATGTGTGAAGCCGTAGGCGCTCTTACCCACTGGACCGACGATGACCTCATCGCTCAGGGTGTAGCTCGCGACATCGCTTCTGCCATCAAGGGTAAGCATGAATATCCCTGCAATGACTCTTACGCCATCTATGCCGCTTACGACTCTGAGAACCTCTACCTCGGCGTGCAATACGTTTACTCCGTTTGGGATCTCTATGGCGATGGTATCCTCTGGAATGGCGCCGCCAAACCTTATAACATGGATGGCCGACTGATGATCGCCTTCGACCTCGACCCCGAAGTGAGCTTCGCCGGTGTCCTCGCCAATGGCAACACCATCTGGGATGCCGACGGCCAGTACAATAAGTTCGATAATGGCACCGACTGCATCTGGCTCGGTTCGTCTAAGTCTACTGTCGGCACTCCCGGCCTCTTCTTCCCCGACGCCAATGGCAATGCCTCTTATGATTCTCCCTACTGTGTGAGCATCCCCGCTCCATTCTATGGATGCGCCGATGGTCTCGCTTCTTGCATCGAAAATATCTGGGGCCAAGAAAAATTCGAATATGACCCCGAAGACCTCCTCGGAAATGAGGGCTTCGTCGATATCCGCGGCCTCGCCAACGACGATCAGCATACATTCTATGAGTGGAAATTCCCCCTCGCCAAACTCGGCATAACCGAAGATTATATCAAGAATGAGGGTATCGGCGTCATGGTAATCGACACCTACGGCCAGGGTGCCATCGGTTCGACTCCTTACGATCCTACCGTACTCGACAATGCCGATGTTTCCTATAGCAAGGATCCCTCTACCAGCAATGAGAAGGAAGACCTCGATATCTTCACCTACGCTCATGCTCGCATCGGCAAAATGAACACTTCGGCTGTTCGCGACATCATCCCTGTTGACGAAACCGAACTCGCTGCTCCCGTCTATTACAACCTCCAGGGTGTAAGAGTTGCCAATCCTCAATCCGGTGTATTCATTGAGGTCCGTGGCAATAAGGTCACCAAGAAGGTCGTTAAATAATATAGGAAGCATTTCCTAAGATATACAATCCTATCCCTCTCCTCGGATAGGATTGTCAAGAACACTGAGATGGGCTTTCGAGCCCTATAACCCTTAAACCCTTTCTTTATGACAAAGTTAGAAGAAACGATACTTACCCTTCGCGAGAAAGGATATGGCTGCTCCCAAGCAGTTGCCGTGGCTCTGAACAGAGAGTTTCACACCATCGAGGTGCCCGAGTTTGTGCTCAAGGCAGCTACCTCCGGTTTCCGTGGCGGCATCGGCCGCACTTTCGATGAGGGTACTTGCGGAGCACTAACCGGTGCTGTGCTCGCTCTCGGCCTGATGATCGAAAATGAATCCCTCTCCGCCGATCTTTCGCGCCAACTTTTCAACGAGTTCAAACAAAAATTCGGCACCGTGTGCTGCGGTCGTATCACCGACGAGCATGGCCATAAACGCTGCAATGAGTGCTGCATCTTCGCCGGCTCTAACGCCGCTCGACTCTATCAGGAGGCCAAAGATGAGCACGATCTGCTCTGATATCTTACCAAAATCTCCATTACAAAACGTTTTTTTCTTTGTAACTTCATCATTTTTTTATAACTTTGAAAGCGAATCGACATAACCCGTCGGTTCGCTTGTTTTGTATATACCAAATTCTGAATAATTTGCTTATCTCAAACTCTAAATAAAACCATGAACACAAAGATTGAACTCGGCGCCGTTTGGCCCGATATGCCTCAATTCCAAGAGGGAATCCGTCGCGCTCCCGACCGCGGATATACTCTCGACAATGAGAAAACTGTAACTGCTCTGAAGAATGCTCTCCGTTATCTGCCGGCTGAGCTTCACGAGAAGGCCGCTCCGGAGTTCCTCGAGGAGTTGCGCACTCGCGGTCGTATCTATGCCTACCGCTGGCGTCCCGAAGGCGACCTCAAGGCCAAGCCTGTCGATGAGTATAAGGGCAAGTGCCTCGCCGGTAAGGCTTTCCAAGTCATGATCGACAATAACCTCTCGTTCGACGTGGCTCTCTATCCCTACGAACTTGTGACCTACGGCGAAACAGGCCAGGTGGCTCAAAACTGGCTCCAGTATCGCCTTATCAAGAAATATCTCGAGGAGCTCACCGAGGATCAGACTCTCGTCGTAGAGTCGGGTCATCCCCTCGGTCTCTTCCCCTCGCGCCCCGATGCTCCCCGCGTCATCATCACCAATGCCATGATGGTCGGCATGTTCGACAATCTCCATGATTGGCATGAGGCTATGCAGCTCGGTGTTGCCAATTATGGCCAGATGACTGCCGGAGGATGGATGTATATCGGTCCTCAAGGCATCGTGCATGGCACATTCAATACCATTCTCAATGCCGGACGCATGAAGCTCGGCGTACCTGAAGATGGCGACCTCCGCGGACATATCTTCGTATCTTCCGGTCTTGGCGGCATGAGCGGCGCTCAGCCCAAGGCTGCCGAGATCGCCGGCGCCGTTGCCATCATCGCCGAAGTCGATGAGTCGCGCATCAAGACCCGTATGGACCAAGGTTGGGTCAGTGCTCGCACCGAAGACCTCGCCGAGGCTTTCCTCCTCGCCGAAAAGGCTATGGCCGACCGCCGCCCCCTCTCCATCGCTTATCATGGCAATGTCGTAGACCTCCTCGAGTATGCCGTTAAGAATGATAAAAAAATCGAACTCCTCAGCGACCAGACCTCTTGCCATGCTGTCTATGAGGGTGGATATTGCCCCGTCGGCTTGAGCTTCGAGCAGCGCACCGAACTCCTCCACAAGGATCCCGCCCGCTTCCATCAGCTCGTCGATGAGTCGCTCCGCCGCCATTTCGAAGCCATCAAGGCTCTCGTGGCTCGCGGCACTTATTTCTTCGATTATGGCAATTCCTTCATGAAGGCCATCTACGATGCCGGCGTCAAGGAGATATCGCGCAATGGCGTCGATGAGAAGGATGGCTTCATATGGCCCTCATACGTAGAAGATATCATGGGCCCGATGCTCTTCGATTATGGTTATGGCCCATTCCGCTGGGTATGCCTCAGCGGCAAGCATGAGGATCTGATCAAGACCGATAAGGCTGCCATGGAGTGTATCGACGTGAATCGTCGTGGCCAAGACCGTGATAATTATAACTGGATTCGCGACGCGGAGAAGAATGCCCTCGTGGTCGGCACTCAAGCCCGTATCCTCTATCAGGATGCTATGGGCCGTCTGAAGATCGCCCTCCGCTTCAATGAGATGGTGCGCAATGGCGAGGTCGGCCCGATCATGCTCGGCCGTGACCACCACGATGTCAGCGGCACCGATTCTCCCTTCCGTGAAACTTCCAATATCAAGGATGGCTCTAACGTTATGGCTGATATGGCTGTTCAGTGCTTCGCCGGCAACTGCGCCCGCGGCATGAGCCTTGTGGCTCTACACAATGGTGGCGGCGTCGGCATCGGCAAGGCTATCAATGGCGGTTTCGGTATGGTGTGCGACGGCTCCGAACGTGTCGATGAGATCCTCAAGAAGGCTATGCTCTGGGACGTGATGGGTGGTGTGGCTCGCCGCAGCTGGGCGCGCAATGAGAATGCCATGTCCACTGTCCGAGAGTGGAACGAAACTCAAGGCGTCAACGGCTTCGTTATCACCGAGCCCAACCTCGCCGATGAGAACCTCCTCCGTTCGCTCCTATAAGAGCGCGTTCCTTAAATTTTTGGGGCCGTAGGGGTCGTAGCCTTGAGTCGATTTTGATTACTTGCTGAAAGGAGCATACTCCTGTATGTGACTGAAAGCAAGTGATCAAAAGCGGCCAAGGATACGAGACTCAGGTAACTTCAACGTTGCCTCGAATTTCAGAATCGCAATTTGCAATTAACATTTTGTTAACATTATTCTATAAAAA
>JBJEDL010000009.1:0-10364 GCA_051872035.1 Lepagella sp. | reverse complement strand
GCGGAAGTAGCTCAGTTGGTAGAGCATTAGCCTTCCAAGCTAAGGGTCGCGAGTTCGAACCTCGTCTTCCGCTCAAACAAGACATTTGCCTATGTAGCTCAGGGGTAGAGCACTTCCTTGGTAAGGAAGAGGTCGCGGGTTCAAATCCCGCCATCGGCTCAACTTTCATCCCTCTCCTCGAGAAGGTAAAAATATCAATAAACTCAAAATAATAGCACAAAACTATGGCTAAAGAAAAATTCGAAAGAACCAAACCGCATGTGAACATCGGTACCATCGGTCACGTTGACCACGGTAAGACTACTCTTACTGCTGCTATCACTAAGGTGCTCGCAGAGCAAGGTCTTTCCGAACTCCGTTCATTCGATTCTATCGACAACGCTCCCGAAGAGAAAGAGCGTGGTATTACTATCAACACTGCTCACGTTGAGTATCAGACTGCTAACCGTCACTATGCTCACGTTGACTGCCCCGGACACGCCGACTATGTGAAGAACATGGTTACCGGTGCTGCTCAGATGGACGGCGCTATCATCGTAGTTGCCGCTACTGACGGTCCGATGCCCCAGACTCGCGAACACATCCTTCTCGCTCGCCAGGTGAACGTTCCTCGTCTCGTCGTTTTCATGAACAAGTGCGACCAAGTTGATGACGAAGAAATGCTCGAACTCGTTGAGATGGATATGCGCGACCTCCTTTCTCAATACGAATATGATGGCGACAATACTCCTATCATCCGCGGCTCTGCTCTCGGTGCCCTCGAAGGCGATCCCAAGTGGGTGGCTAAGGTTATGGAGCTCATGGACGCTGTCGACACTTGGATTCCCCTTCCTCCCCGTGACGTGGATAAGCCCTTCCTTATGCCTGTTGAGGACGTCTTCTCTATCACAGGTCGTGGTACAGTGGCTACCGGTCGTATCGAAGCCGGCCGCGTGAAAGTGGGTGACGAAGTTCAAATCCTCGGCCTCGGCGCTGACAAGAAGTCTGTCGTTACCGGTGTCGAAATGTTCCGCAAGATCCTCGATGAGGGTGAAGCCGGCGATAACGTAGGTCTCCTCCTCCGTGGTATCGACAAGGACGAAATCAAGCGTGGTATGGTTATCTGCCACCCCGGTCAGGTTAAACCTCACGATCACTTCAAGGCTCAAGTCTACATCCTTAAGAAGGAAGAGGGCGGCCGCCACACTCCTTTCCACAACAAGTATCGTCCTCAGTTCTACATCCGTACTCTCGACGTTACCGGTGAGATTACTCTCCCCGAAGGTGTTGAGATGGTGATGCCCGGCGATAACGTGGAAATCGAAGTTAAGCTCATCACTCCCGTAGCTATGGACAATGGTCTCCGTTTCGCTATCCGCGAAGGTGGTCGCACCGTTGGTTCCGGTCAGATTACTAAAGTGATCGAAGACTAATCTTGGACTAAATCCTAATCTCTAATATGGGGGAGTTTTCACTCCCGAAAACTCCCCTAACACACGGGAATAGCTCAGTTGGTAGAGCACCGGTCTCCAAAACCGGGTGTCGAGAGTTCGAGTCTTTCTTCCCGTGCTAATTTTTTGAAAACAATGAAATTATTCAAGGATATCAAAGAATCTTATAACGAACTCGTTTATAAGGTATCTTGGCCATCTCAGAAGGCCCTTATCAATAGCGCAGTGCTCGTGTTGATTGCTTCCATCATTTTAGCACTTTTCATCTGGGCTGTTGATAAGATCTTCTCTTTGCTGATGGAATTAATCTATAGTTTAAACTTCTAATACTTTCTAACGCGGATTTCAATGGCTGACGCTGATGTAAAAAAATGCTGGTATGTCCTCCGTGCCATCTCCGGTAAGGAGGCTAAAGTCAAGGAAGTCCTTGACGCAGCTATCAAAAATACTGACCTCGGTCTGTACGTCGAGCAGGTGTTGATCCCCACGCAGAAGGTATTTACCACTCGCAATGGCAAGAAGGTGATTAAGGAGAAAAACCTCTTCCCAGGTTATGTCTTCGTCGAAGCGCAGCTCACCGGTGAAGTGCAGTATGAACTCCGCAACACCAGCAATGTCATCGATTTTTTGCGCGGTCGCGCTAAAAATAGTGACCCTATGCCACTCCGCGAGGCTGAGGTGAGAAGAATGCTGGGCGTCGCTGAAGAGGTAGTAGCTACCGTCGATGAGACTGTAGAAAATTATCTTGTCGGTGAACCTGTCAAGGTTACTGCCGGTCCTTTCTCAGGATTCTCCGGTGTAATCAAAGAGGTTAATTCCGAGCGAAGAAAGATTAAGGTAGAGGTCAAAATCTTTGGCCGCGGCACTGATCTTGAGTTGGAATATTCCCAGGTCGAAAGAGAATAAGCCCGACGGTTATGTTACGGACCTAAGGTATGTGAGTTCGACTAAATCTACAAATCATTTTAACAAAGTAGAACAATGGCAAAAGAAATTGCTGGACAGATCAAATTACAGATTAAGGGCGGCGCTGCAAACCCGTCCCCTCCCGTAGGTCCCGCTCTGGGTTCTAAGGGTATCAACATCATGGAATTTTGTAAGCAATTCAATGCCCGCACTCAGGACAAGGCCGGTAAAGTCCTCCCTGTTGTAATCACTTATTACACAGACAAGAGCTTCGACTTTATCGTTAAGACTCCTCCGGTGGCTGTGCAACTCAAAGAGGTCGCTAAAGTTAAGAGCGGCTCTGCTCAGCCCAACCGTAAGAAAGTAGCTGAAATCACTTGGGAGCAGGTTAAGACTATTGCTGAAGACAAAATGCCCGATTTGAACTGTTTTACTTTAGACTCTGCAATGCGCATGGTCGCTGGCACCGCCAGAAGCATGGGTATAACTGTAAAAGGGGACTTCCCTGAACTTAATTAATAATCTTCATCAACATGGGAAAACTGACAAAAAATCAAAAGTTGGCTTTGTCGAAGATTGAACCCGGGAAGGCTTATTCACTCCTTGAGGCTGCCGCTAAGGTCAAAGAAGCTTCTTTCGAAAAGTTTGACGCTTCTCTCGACATTGACGTTCGTCTTGGTGTCGATCCCCGTAAGGCTGACCAAATGGTCCGTGGCGTAGTGTCACTCCCTCACGGCACCGGTAAGGAAGTTAAGGTCCTCGTTCTCTGTAACCCCGATGCTGAGGCTGCTGCTAAGGAAGCAGGTGCCGATCATGTTGGTCTTGACGAATACATCCAGAAAATTAAAGAGGGTTGGACTGATATCGATGTAATCATCACTCAGCCTTCTGTCATGGGTAAACTCGGTCCTTTGGGTCGTATCCTCGGTCCTCGCGGATTGATGCCTAACCCCAAGAGCGGCACTGTGACTATGGATGTTGCCAAGGCTGTTAAAGAGGTAAAACAGGGTAAAATCGACTTCAAAGTAGACAAGACCGGCATCGTTCACGCTTCGATCGGTAAGGTGTCGTTCTCAGCCGAAAAGATGGCCGACAACGCTAAAGAGTTCATCAATACTCTTATCAAACTCAAACCCGCCACTTCCAAGGGTACGTATATCAAGAGCATTTATCTTTCAAGCACTATGGGACCCGGCGTAAAGGTCGAGACCAAGGCTGTCAATGACTAATCTTTAAATTCAAGACGAAAATGAAAAAGGAAGATAAAGACTTGATTATCGCCAAAATCGGCGAAGAGCTCGCTAACTATAGCTGCGTATACTTGACCCAAACCTCTGGCCTTAACGCCGAGAAAACAAGCCTGCTCCGTCGCGCTTGCTTCGGTGCGGATGTTAAGATGCTCTGCGTTAAGAATACTCTTCTTAAGAAGGCCTTCGAGGCAAGTGAGACTGACTACTCCGGTCTCTACGATCTTCTCCACGGCGAAACTACTCTGCTCTTGAGCAACGTAGGTAACGCCCCCGCTAAACTCATCAAAAAGTTCCGCGACAAAAACGATACGCTCCCTATGCTTAAGGGTGCTTTCGTGGAGGAATCTGTTTATGTAGGCGAGGAGCAACTCGAAGCCCTGGCCCACATCAAGAGCAAAAACGAACTTATCGCCGACGTTGTTGCACTCTTGCAATCGCCTGCTAAGAACGTTATCAGCTCGCTCCAGTCCGGTGCCAACAAGCTTCATGGCATCCTCGAGACTCTTTCTAAAAAAGAAGCATAACCAAAGTTTAAAAATAATAAAAAATACATACGAAAATGGCAGATTTGAAAGCATTTGCAGAACAGCTTGTTAATCTTACTGTAAAGGAAGTTAACGAACTCGCTGAAATCCTTAAAAACGAGTACGGTATCGAACCCGCTGCTGCAGCTGTGGCTGTAGCTGCTCCCGGCGCTGGCGTCGGCGCAGATGCCGCTGAAGAGAAAACTAACTTCGACGTTGTCCTCAAAGCTCCCGGTGCAAGCAAGCTCGCTGTTGTGAAGCTCGTGAAGGAACTTACTGGCCTCGGCCTTAAGGAAGCTAAGGAACTCGTTGACGGCGCTCCCAGCGTTGTTAAAGAGGGTCTCCCCAAAGCTGACGCTGAGGGCTTGAAGAAGCAACTCGAAGAGGCTGGTGCTGAAGTTGAACTCAAATAAGATAGTTCTCATTCCATAAATAGGTTAAGAGCGCACCTCTTGCGTTCTTAACCTATTTGTGCTATCCCTTTCTCTTATTTCCCCTCTCCACACTCACCTCTACCTATTTCTCATCACCGTAAGTGAATCGTCTATCTCTTTCCGATGACTTTGGAACGCACCCTGATGAGCGATGTTCTGAAACTTCATTTATGATCCCGTTGTTTTATCACCGGATCTGAGAGTGTTTCAGAATCATCTATGTGTCTATCTACTCCTCCCGACCTCTCTGTCGTGCTCGTCTCGACTTATTATGAGCATTAAGTGTCGCCCATAAAAATAAAATACCTATCAAATGTCAGTAAAAACCGATAAGCCGCGTGTTAATTTCGCGTCGATCAAGAATCCGCTCCCTTTCCCTGACTTCCTCGAAGTGCAGCTTAAGTCGTTCCGCGATTTCTTGCAACTTGACACGCCTCCCGAACAGCGCAAGAACCAAGGCTTGTATAAGGTGTTTGCCGAAAATTTCCCCATCGAAGACACCCGCAACAGCTTCAAACTCGAGTTCCTTGACTATTATATCGACCCCCCAAGATATTCTATTGATGAGTGCTTGGAGAGAGGTCTCACCTATTTTGTGCCTCTGAAGGCTAAACTTAAACTCTCTTGCACAGACCCCGATCACGAGGATTTCGACACTACTATCCAGGATGTTTACCTCGGCCCTATTCCTTATATGACCGATCAAGGTACATTCATCATCAATGGTGCCGAACGTGTCGTCGTTTCTCAGCTCCACCGCTCCCCGGGAGTTTTCTTCGGTAATAGCATTCACGCTAATGGTACAAAGCTCTATTCGGCTCGTATCATACCTTTCCGTGGCAGCTGGATCGAGTTCGCTACTGACATCAACAATGTCATGTATGCTTATATCGACCGCAAGAAGAAACTCCCCGTTACCACCCTCTTGCGCGCCATCGGTTTCGAAACTGATATGTCGATCAACCAAATCTTCAACCTCGCTGAGGAAATCAAGGTGACTAAGGAGAACCTTACTGCTGCTATCGGCCGTAAAGTTGCCGGTCGTGTCACTGTGACTTCTATCCAGGATTTCGTCGATTCCGACACCGGCGAGGTGACAAGTCTTGAGCGTACCAGCATCGCTGTTGAGCTCGACGATGTTATCAGCGAAGACAATATCCCCGCTATCCTTGAAAGCGGTGTCAAGTCTATCTCCCTCAAGAAGGAGAATGCCAATGTGGCTGAATACAATATTATCTTCAATACTCTCGCCAAGGACCCTGCCCGCACCGAGACTGAAGCTATCAATTATATCTATCGCCAACTCCGTAACGCGGAGCCACCGGATGCCGCTTCGGCTCGCGAAGTTATCCAGGGCCTCTTCTTCAGTGAGAAGCGTTACGACCTCGGCGAAGTCGGCCGGTATCGTATCAATAAGAAACTCGGCCTCGACACTCCGATGGATGTCAAAGTCCTCACCAAGGAGGATATCATCGAGATTATCAAGTATCTCATCGAACTGATCAACGCCAAGAGTGATGTCGACGATATCGACCACCTCAGCAACCGTCGTGTCCGCACTGTCGGCGAGCAACTCTACAATCAGTTCGCTATCGGCTTGACTCGTATGGCTCGCTCCATCCGCGAGAAAATGAACGTACGCGATAATGAAGTGTTCAAACCTATCGATCTGATCAATGCCAAGACCATCTCGGCTGCCATCAATACTTTCTTCGGTACGAACGCTCTCTCGCAATTCATGGACCAGACCAACCCGCTGGCTGAGATCACTCACAAGCGTCGTATGTCGGCTCTTGGCCCCGGCGGTCTGTCGCGCGAACGCGCCGGATTCGAGGTCCGTGACGTTCACTATACTCACTATGGACGCCTCTGCCCGATCGAGACCCCTGAAGGTCCTAACATCGGTCTGATTTCGTCGCTTTGCGTTTATGCAAAAATCAATAACCTCGGCTTCATCGAGACTCCTTATCGTAAGGTCACCGATGGAGTAGTGGATCTCGATAACTCTCATGTGGAGTATCTTACCGCCGAAATCGAAGAGGGCCAAATCATCGCCCAGGGTAATGCCCCGGTCAATGATGACGGCTCGTTCGTGAATCCGCGCGTCAAGGCTCGTCTTAATGCAGACTTCCCTATCGCTGCTCCCTCTGAGGTGCAACTTATGGATGTGGCGCCTATCCAGATCGCCTCGATCGCTGCTTCGCTCATACCATTCCTCGAGCATGACGACGCCAACCGTGCCCTCATGGGATCGAACATGATGCGCCAGGCTGTGCCCCTCTTGCGCAGTGAGGCTCCTATCGTCGGCACAGGTATCGAAGGTCAACTTATCCGCGATTCCCGTACTCAGATCATGGCCGAAGGCCCCGGTGTCATCGACTATGTCGACGCTACTACCATCCGTATCCTCTACGATCGCACCGAGGATGAGGATTTCGTGCAGTTCGAACCCGCTCTCAAGGAGTATCGTATCCCGAAATTCCGCCGCACCAACCAAGGCACCACCATCGACCTCCGTCCTATCTGTAATAAGGGTGATCGTGTCAATAAGGGCGATATCCTCACCGAAGGATATTCTACCGAAAATGGTGAGCTCGCTCTGGGTCGCAACCTCAAGGTGGCTTTCATGCCCTGGAAGGGTTACAACTATGAGGATGCCATCGTGCTCAATGAGCGCATGGTCCGCGAGGATATCCTCACTTCGGTCCATGTCGACGAATATAGCCTCGAAGTACGCGACACCAAGCGCGGCCAAGAGGAACTTACTTCCGATATCCCCAATGTCAGCGAGGAAGCTACCAAGGACCTCGATGAGCGCGGTATCATCCGCGTCGGCGCTTACGTCGTGCCCGGTGATATCATGATCGGTAAGATCACTCCTAAGGGTGAATCCGATCCTACCCCCGAGGAGAAGCTCCTCCGCGCCATCTTCGGCGACAGAGCCGGCGATGTTAAGGATGCTTCGCTCAAGGCTACTCCTTCGCTCAAGGGTGTCGTGATCGGTACTAACCTCTTCTCTAAGGCTGTCCGCAAGAAGACCGGCAAGAATGTCCCCAACACCGAACTCGAAGAACTCGAGGCTGTTTATGCCGAGCGCCAGAAAGAAGTCCTCGACCTTATGGTCAGCAAGATGAGCACTCTCCTCAAGGGGCAAGTGTCCACCGGCGTTAAGGATTTCATCGGCGCTGATATCGTGGCTGAAGGTGGTTCGTTCGACAATGTAGATTTCGCCGCTATCGATTATGAGACTGTCAATGTCTCCGGTTGGACTGCTGATGAGCGCATCAATAATATGGTGGCTCAGCTCATCACCAACTATATGCGCAAGTCCAAGCAAATCGATAGCGAACTCCGCCGCAAGAAACTCGACATCACCATCGGCGATGAACTCCCCTCGGGCATCCTCCAGATGGCTAAGGTCTACATCGCCAAGAAGCGTAAGATCGGTGTCGGCGATAAGATGGCAGGTCGCCACGGTAATAAGGGTATCGTGTCGCGTGTAGTACGCCAAGAGGATATGCCTTTCCTCGAGGATGGTACTCCGGTCGATATCGTGCTTAACCCTCTGGGTGTGCCTTCGCGTATGAACCTCGGTCAGATCTTCGAGACCGTGCTCGGTTGGGCCGGTCGCGAACTCGGCGAGAAGTTCGCCACTCCTATCTTCGACGGCGCTTCGCTCGACGACTTGAATGAGTGGACCGATAAGGCCGGTCTCCCCCGCTATGGCAAAACCTACCTCTTTGACGGCGGCACCGGCGATCGCTTCGATCAGCCCGCTACTGTCGGTGTCATCTATATGCTTAAACTCGGCCACATGGTCGAAGATAAGATGCACGCTCGCTCCATCGGCCCATACTCTCTTATCACTCAGCAACCCCTCGGTGGTAAGGCTCAGTTCGGTGGTCAGCGTTTCGGTGAAATGGAGGTCTGGGCGCTCGAAGCTTTCGGCGCTGCTCATATCCTCCAAGAGATCCTTACCATCAAGTCGGACGACGTGGTGGGCCGCAGCAAGGCTTACGAGGCTATCGTTAAGGGTGACCCTATGCCAACTCCAGGCATCCCCGAGTCGCTTAATGTGCTCCTCCACGAACTCCGTGGCCTCGGCTTGAGCATTACGCTCGATTAATTTCAGTTTCAGAATTATCCTATTCGGGTCCCCCTATCCGGGGGTGCCCGATCTAATCAAGGAATCTAATATGGCTTTTACAAGAAAAGACAATAAGATTAAAAGCAATTTCACCAAGATTACCATCGGCCTCGCTTCTCCCGAAGAAATCAAGGAGAAGTCGAGCGGCGAAGTGCTAAAGCCGGAAACCATCAACTATCGCACTTACAAGCCTGAGCGCGATGGCCTTTTCTGCGAGAAAATCTTCGGCCCCGTCAAGGACTATGAGTGCCATTGCGGTAAGTACAAACGCATCCGATATAAGGGTATCGTCTGCGACCGATGCGGTGTCGAGGTGACTGAGAAAAAGGTGCGCCGCGAACGTATGGGTCACATCGAACTCGTAGTCCCAGTGGCTCATATCTGGTATTTCCGCTCTCTTCCCAATAAGATCGGTTATCTCCTTGGCATCCCCTCCAAGAAGCTCGAGGATATCATCTATTACGAACGCTATGTCGTAATCAATCCCACCGATCTTGAGTTCGAGTTGGAGAATGGCAAGCCCCAACGTCTCGAACGCCTCGACCTCCTCACCGAGGAGCAATACCTCAAGGTGCTCGATTCGCTCCCCGAGGGAAATGAACTCCTCCCCGATGACGATGAAAATAAGTTCATCGCCAAGATGGGTGCCGATGCCATCTACGACCTCCTCAAGGATCTCGACCTCCAGAAGCTCGCCGCAGAGCTCCGTCAGCGTGCAAACACCGACGGCTCGCAACAGCGTAAAACCGAGGCCCTCAAACGCCTCCAGGTCGTCAACTCTTTCATCGCTTCGTCCAATCGCAACCGCCCCGAGTGGATGATCCTCAAGGCCGTGCCGGTAATCCCGCCGGAACTCCGCCCTCTCGTCCCCCTCGATGGCGGTCGTTTCGCTACTTCCGACCTCAACGACCTTTATCGTCGCGTTATCATACGTAACAACCGCTTGAAACGTCTTATCGAAATTCAAGCCCCCGAGGTGATCCTTCGCAACGAAAAGCGTCTCCTCCAGGAGGCTGTCGATTCGCTCCTCGATAATAGCCGCAAGTCTTCGGCTGTCAAGAGCGATGTCAACCGTCCCCTCAAGTCTCTCTCCGATTCGCTCAAGGGTAAGCAGGGCCGTTTCCGTCAGAACCTCCTCGGTAAGCGCGTCGACTATTCCGCTCGTTCGGTGATCGTCGTCGGCCCCGAACTCAAAATGCATGAGTGTGGTATCCCCAAACTTATGGCTGCCGAGCTCTATAAGCCTTTCATCATCCGTAAGCTCATCGAGCGCGGTATCGTCAAGACTGTCAAGAGCGCCAAGAAGATCGTAGATCGTAAGGAGGCTGTGGTCTGGGATATCCTCGAGCATGTCATGAAGGGTCACCCCGTGCTGCTCAACCGTGCCCCGACACTCCACCGTCTTGGTATCCAGGCTTTCCAACCTCGTATGATCGAGGGTAAGGCTATCCAGCTCCACCCCCTCGCTTGTACCGCCTTCAATGCCGACTTCGACGGCGACCAGATGGCTGTCCACCTCCCCCTCAGCAATGAGGCTGTGCTCGAAGCTCAGCTCCTCATGCTCGGCGCTCACAACATCCTTAACCCTGCCAATGGCGCTCCTATCACCGTGCCTTCACAGGATATGGTGCTCGGTCTTTATTACATCACCAAGCTCCGCAAGGGCGACAAGG
>JBJEDL010000008.1:0-11219 GCA_051872035.1 Lepagella sp. | reverse complement strand
ACCGACTCTCGAAAATTTTTGGATAAAATTTCCACGGCAGTTTGCAACTGAGCCCAAAAATAACGAAAGCCGTTATTGGACTTCATTTTTATCAGACACACCCGGATTTCATATCTGCTTTCTATTATAATGAGAATGTTCGTTTCATTATCGAATCCCATGGAGTCTTCCACGATAAAATTTATCTATTTAGTAATTCTGCTAAAGATTGGTGTGCTATTATTGGTAGTTCAAATTTTACCAAAGGTGGGTTCGAGAACAATTCTGAGTGCAATATTCTGATATCAAATTCAGAAGATGGTAGAGGGGCTATTTATAAGACTCTAATCCATCGAATAGATTTAACTTGGAAAAAATCCGATAGTTTTACCGACAAAATGCTTGAAGATTATAAAGATTGTTTCATCCATCAAAGCGGCAAGATTGATAGCTTAGGTTCAATTGTTAAAACTAAAAAAAGAATGTTTAACTCTTCAGAACTTACTCTTATGCCTTGGGATGAATACTGTGCATTGCTTCGTAAGATGGATAGAGTAAAGATCTGCATTGATGTCTTATCTGAAATCCAATCTCTTTTCGTAGAATATCCCAGTTATAGAGACATGGACATTGACGACCGCAGAAAAATTGCCGGATTTGTTGGCCGTAATAACAAATTTGCATTTTTTGGAACGACCAAACGTAACCATCATTTCGGTAGGCTTATTGAATGCAATAGTAAAGAAGTTTCAAAAGCTATTGATCTGATTCCATCAGAAGGAGATGCCACTTTTGATATTTACAACAGATATGTCCGCATTTTCTTGGACAAATGGAATGACCCTCTGGCTACCGCTACGAGATTACTTGCGATGAAACGTCCTGATTTATTTCTTTGCGTTAACGGTAAAAATAAGCGGCTATTAGCCAAGTATTTGAATATATCCCCAAGCAACTTGACGTTAGAGAATTATTGGGATTTAGTAATAGTTCCCATTAGACAATCATCGTGGTATAACATACAGAACCCAACACAAGGGAAAGAATATTGGAAATTCAAAGCAGCTCTACTTGACGCTCTTATATATGAGCCATAGTTCACTAAATTTTCTAACTGAGATTTTAAACTTTCGCAAAATAGGGTAGCAGTAAAAATAATTTGCCGATAAAAAGATTTTTTACTATCTTTGTCTTTATACTTTTGTGGTGTTGGAGTCAACGTTTCTATATATTTCTGCTTCAGTATGTTATTTTGATTCTAACACTAATATTAACCTAACTAAATTTGTGAAGTGTATGAAAAAATTTCTTATCTTTTTAATGTGTCTAATAGGCATCTGTGTTAGTGATGCCTATGCTGAAAGTATAGTCTATTTATTTGCAAAAGCCGGCAATAGTATGGACTATCAAGTGTCATGCGATGGTGTTAATGTATGCGACCTTAATGGTCCGACAAAGAAAACTATGGATGGCAATGGAATGTTTAAGATACCCTATCGTGTGGCACATTCTTGCTATCGTAAACTCACTTTCAATAAGGAAGGTAAAGTAGTAATTACCGTAAATGGTGATTTTACTCAATGTTCGAATCTTAAACATATTTTGATGAAAGCAGAATATCAATTAGACCTTGAAGATGGTGGAATATACTACCTTGATGTTAAAGGTAAAGGTCTGAATGATTTGCAGATTAAGCCCCTTAAGGAGAAGGATGCTCTAAAAAATATGGAGAGCGAAAAATGGAAAGAACTTACTCCTATTATTGTTGAATAATGTGATGTTAAGATTATCCTTTTTGATAATAAGTCTTTTTGTGTTGAGTTCCTCTATTTCTGCCCAAGTAAATATAGATGAGCTCGATGTTTCGAAAGTTTTCTCAAAACCTACTGATAAAAACAAGTATGGCTCGTTTAAGTCACAAAAGGTAAAAGGGAAAATTTCCGGAATGGGAGCTTTCTTGTTTAAAAATGGCAGTCTATATTTTGGAGACTTCATAGAAAAAGAATTTCATGGGAAAGGTTCGTTAATTAGCGTTGATTCTATCTCCAATTGCCCTAATTGCATGGTGTACGTCGGTCGTTTTAAACATGGCTTGAAAAGCGGGAAAGGTAGATGTTATAACGCTAATGGAGAACTTATTTATGAAGGCAAATTCAGTGATGATCGGCCTGTTGACTCTTATCCTAATATTGATTTAAAGATAGGTTCGGCTCATTATTTTTCTGAATTTGTTAACGATGATTATCATTTCATCGGAGAATTCGAAGGTGAAGTGCCGGCAGGTGAAGGATTCCTAATATTTAATAATGGCGATATATTCATTTCTCCATTCTTAGATGGTAATCAAGATGGAATCGGAGTGTATGTCCAATCTGATGGTAATTGGATATGCGAAAAAAATGATAAAGGCATAGTAACTCCTATATCTTCGTCCAAAGAATATGAAACGCTACGCAGTCATGCGAAAGCTATTTTTAGAGAAGCCTTGGGTGTATCTCTTGGATATTTTGCCGGAGCGGCACAAAAGGGTGCTGAGCTTTCCACTCAAATTTCAAATTTGTCTTCAAAAGATGAGACAAATTCCTCTTCTGATTATTCTTCAGAAACTGATTCAGGATCAAATAATTATAGTAGCGACAAAAAATACAATCTATCTGAGCAACAGAGCTATAATAAGGATAAATCAACATATCATAAATATGATGGTATGTTATCCAAAGCTTTTGCAGGGAATATCGAAGCTTCTGCATCAGAAATAAAAAATTGGCAATCCAAGATGAAACAGCTGAGAGAAAAGTGGGAAGCTAAGGGTAAAGACTTCCCGCACTTCCCCAACGAGGATAGGTAACGGCATACAAAGAAAAGTATACTAAAGAGTATGCAGCAATAGTTCTATACCATCTACCTACCGTGCTCGCTGTGAAGTCGGTGGTGCCAAAGAATATTCAGCTATTAGCGCCGGCAATTCGCAATGCGCTAATAGCTGAATTTCTGCTTATGGAATTGATCGATTTGAGAGGTCTCGGTTTATATCCTCTTTTTGAAGATGAGGAGCTCGGGATCGGAGCCGTTGATGCCATATTCACTCACGAGGATGTGGCGCTCGTCACAGGCTATACCATAGCACCTGCCATCCTCTTTCGCAATCTGATTGCACCAATAGGTGGCGGCATCATCGAGAAGTTTGACATCGTTGCCATTCACCGGATATGCCTGGTTGATATACGAACCTTGCAACACATAGAGATTGTCGATCCGAAGTCCCGGTATCCCTAAGGCATTGACTTCGTCGATAAAGACTTGCTTCAATGGGTGATCTGCATGTGGCAGTTCTTCGGCGGGGAGGTTCCATCGTTTCAGAGTAGGGTAGAACTGTCGCAAAACCTCCTTATACTCGTCGCGTGAAAGGCTCTTTCCGGTATTTTTGTTATATTCATCGACATACATGGAGCAGAACTCCACCATCTCTTCCATCGAGAAGTTGCCGGTGAAGGCACCATCTTTGTAGCAATACATGCAATAGTCGACATTGGGAGTGCCGTCGGCGTTAGTGCCGCGACATTCATCGGTGAGAGGCATGCCGCAGCTCTGACAAAATTTGATTTCTTCGTTATTCATCGTAAGTTATTTATTGTAAGTTATTTATTGTAAGTTATTTATTGTAAGTTATTTATCTAATATCTAATATCTATTATCTATTAACTATTGATAAGATCATGGATCTGATTGAGATGCAGGTTTAGATGATCGGTATAGCCCTCGATCATCGCTTGCAAGGTAACTTTATTACCCTCATAATCGATCCAATAATTTCTCAGCTTAGTGGGATCGGTCGATCTGATCACATGGGCGATATGCAGGTTGTAAGATTTCCATAGATCGATCAGAAGATTCCAATCCTCATGCTGATAGTCTTGGATCGTGAGCCAAAGATTATTATCCTGAGTATAATCGGGAAACACCAGCATGCCCATATCAGTATCAGGCATCGAGTGTCCGCAACGAGGTGCATATTGCAGTCTGACAAGTCGCTGATGATTATTCGATGCCGAATCGATTAGATGACCGATCAGCATCTTGACACTTCTTCCTTGATCGTTAAAGCGAGTAGAGATCACCTCATCCGACAGAGAGCGAAGCAAAGCCTCCTCCCGGCGGATGATCTCAAGTATATCATTTACAACAATATCCAAGTTCATAGAGGTATAGCGATATAGAGCGAGTTCTTATAACCGACTGCAAAGTTAAACCAAAAATCGCCAACCCCCGTGTATAAAACGGACAAAAAACCTTCCGCCCCTACGACCCAAAAAAAATTTAAGGAACGCACTCTAATGATATGGATTAGAAATTTTCTTTGGAATATGCTTGGGAAAATATAATAATGGGTGGGGGGATGACGTTTTTTTAGTGATGAATAAAACGTTTGTTTATAGTTTTGTTGTACTGGTTACCCTGATTTTCGGTTTTGGCTTTTCTGCTCTGGCTGAAAATGTTCGTATCTCGGGCAAGGTGGTCGATAGCGAGGATAAACCTATCGAGTTCGCTACCGTGCGCGTGGCGAATAGCGCTATCGGCACTAATACCGACTTGAAGGGTAATTATTCTCTCTCGATGGCCCAGAAGGATACCATCGAGGTGATCTATAGCTGTATCGGATTTAAGGCTGTCCACCATAAATTGATTCGCCCGAAGGGGGAACTGACAATGAATATCCGCCTCTATCCCCTTGATGTCGACCTTAAGGAGATCGAGGTGATCGGTTATCGGCAGAATAGCAATGGTATGCAGACTCTCAACACTGAGAGTTATAAGTTGTCGCCCGATGTGTCGGGTGGTAGTGTTGAGGCGCTTATCACTACCATGCCGGGTGTCAATTCTTCCAATGAGATGAGTTCGCAATATTCGGTGCGTGGTGGCTCGTTCGACGAGAACTCGGTCTATATCAATGGTATGGAGCTCTATCGCCCTCAGTTGGTGAGGAGCGGTCAGCAGGAGGGTCTGAGTGTGATCAACCCTAATATGGTGGGTAATATCAAGTTCTCTACCGGCGGTTTCCCGGCTCGTTATGCCGACAAGATGTCGTCGGCTCTCGACATCACCTATCGCGAGCCGGAGGCTTTCGAAGGGGCGGTGGATCTCAGCCTGATGGGCGCTTCGCTAACCATCGGCAATAACACCGGCAAGTTCTCCCAACTCTCAGGCATTCGATTCAAGAAGAACAATTCGCTCCTGTCGTCGATGGAAACAAAGGGTGAATATGACCCTACTTATCTTGATTTCCAGACAAATATGAACTATAAGCCCAACGACCGTTGGACCATCAATCTCCTTGGCAATATCTCGATCAATCACTTCAACTTCAAACCGCAAGACCGCGAAACCACCTTCGGCACGATGGACAATGCCAAGAGCTTCAAGGTATATTTCGATGGCCTTGAGAAGGATAAGTTCGAGACATATCTCGGGTCGTTGCAAGCCACCTATCGTCATAATCGCGCCACCTCTTTCACGCTCGGTGTGGCAGGCTTCCTCTCCAATGAGTTGGTGACCTACGACATCTCGGGCGAGTATTGGCTCAATGAGGCGGGTACTGCCGGTGCCGAGGGTATCGGCGGCGAATTGGGTGTCGGTAAATATATGGAGCACTCACGCAACCGCCTCAAAACATCCGTGATTCAGGTGTCGTTCAAGGGTACGACGAAGTATCGCATCAACAATTTCTCGTATGGTGTCGGTTATCAAGGGGAGCATTTCCGCGACCGCACCAAGGAGTGGGAATGGCGAGACTCCGCCGGTTATAGCCTGCCGACACTCCCCGAGGGTGTGCATCTGATCTATAATTTGAGTTCGAATCAGGATATCACCATCAATCGCTTTCACTTCTATGTCGAAGATGCCCTCTACCTGAGCAGCAATTTCGCCTATATGACACTCAACGCCGGACTGAGATACTCCTATAATAGTTTCAACAAGGAGTCATTGGTCTCTCCACGTGTCAATTTCTCACTCAACCCGGTGAATTATCCCAACTGGTATTATCGTATCGGCGCCGGACTCTACTATCAGTCACCCTTCTATAAGGAATATCGTCAGACTGTAGAAGATGATCTTGGCAATAGCTACATCACCCTCAATCGTAACATCAAATCGCCGCGAAGTATCCAGGTGATTATCGGAGCCGACTACACCTTCCGCGCCATGAATCGCCCCTTCAAACTCACCGGCGAGGCTTATTACAAGAACATGGCAAACCTTATCTCCTACGAGTATGACAACTTGAAGATCAACTATTCGGGTGTCAACGACTCGAAGGGATATGTGATGGGTCTCGACTTCAAACTCTTCGGCCAGTTCGTCGAGGGTAGTGACTCGTGGATTAGTTTTTCGCTGATGAAGACGCAGCAAACTCTCAATGGCAAGAATGTGCCCCTGCCGAGCGACCAGCGCTATGCCGTCAATCTATACTTCACCGACTATTTCCCGAAATTCCCGAAGTTGAAATTCTCTCTTCGCGGCATCTTCTCCGATGGACTGACCATGACGCCTCCCCATACGAGCCGTTCGGAAACCTATTTCCGTGCCCCGGCTTATAAACGTGTCGACATCGGTCTGAGCTGGCAATTCGTCGGTGCCCCCTCCGATAAGAAACGCCCCACCAACTTCCTGCGACATTTCAAGAGCATTATACTCGGTTTCGACGTGTTCAACCTCCTTGACATCTCTAATGTAAGTAGTTATTATTGGGTTACCGACGTCAACAGCATGCGGTATGCCGTGCCCAATTACCTGACACGCCGACAGTTTAATGTCAGTCTGAATGTGGAGTTTTAGAGCCCTCTAAATATAAGATGCTTCCGTAAAATCGAAAATTTTTCAATATAGCATGCCATCATTTTTGCAAAAGTGATGGCATTTTTGTAAATTCGCGTATAAATCAAAATTAAGATGATACAGAAACCAAGCATTCCGAAGGGTACACGCGATTTCTCGCCTATCGAGATGGCGCGTCGTAACTATATCTTCGATACGATCAAACGTAACTTCAAACTGTTCGGTTACAAGCAGATAGAGACACCTGCCACAGAAAATCTATCTACTCTGATGGGTAAATATGGTGAAGAGGGTGACAAGCTTCTCTTCAAGATTCAGAACTCGGGAGATTTCTTGAAATCATGCTCAGACGAGGATCTGACAGAGCGCAATCTCGTAAAATTGACCAATAAGATGTGTGAGAAGGGGCTTCGTTATGACCTCACCGTGCCATTTGCCCGCTATGTCGTGCAGCACCGTAACGACCTGACCATGCCCTTCAAGCGCTACCAGATACAGCCGGTGTGGCGTGCCGACCGTCCGCAGAAGGGTCGCTATCGTGAGTTCTATCAGTGCGATGCCGATGTGGTTGGTTCGGACTCGCTCCTCAATGAGGTGGAACTCCTCTCTCTTATCGACAAGGTGTTCGGCGAACTCAAGATCAATGTTGCCGTAAAGATCAACAATCGCAAGATCCTCCAGGGTATCGCCGAAGTGATAGGCGAGGCTGACAAGATCGTCGACATCACTGTGGCTATCGACAAGATCGACAAGATCGGACTCGACAATGTCAATGCCGAACTCCGAGAGAAGGGCCTCAGCGAAGAGGCTATCTCGGCACTTCGCCCCATCCTCGAACTCTCAGGCGATAACGACGCAAAGTTGGCTACAATGCAAGAGATTCTGAAATCGTCGGAAGTCGGCATGAAGGGTATCGAAGAGATGCGCACCGTGATGGGTGGCATCGACGCCTTGGGTCACACAGCCAAGATGGAGATAGACATCTCCTTGGCACGCGGCTTGAACTATTACACCGGTACGATCATCGAAGTCAAGGCACTCGACGTGCAGATCGGCAGTATCACCGGCGGCGGCAGATATGACAACCTTACCGGTGTGTTCGGCATGTCGGGGCTCTCGGGTGTCGGTATCTCCTTCGGCGCTGACCGCATCTATGATGTGCTCTGCCAACTCGACCTCTTCCCAAAAGACCTCGACCAGACTGTCAAGATTCTTTTCATCAATTTCGGTGAGAAAGAGGCTATGCAGTCGATGAAATATGTCAAGGCTATGCGCGAGGCAGGCATTGCCGCTCAGGTATGTCCCGACAATTCGAAGATCAAGAAGCAAATGTCGATGGCTGATAGCGACCATGTGCCCTACGTGGCATTCGTCGGCGAGTCGGAACTCGATAATGATTGCATCGTGATCAAAGATATGGCAAGCGGCGAACAAAAGAGTTATACGCTCGCCGAGGCAATCGAACTATGTAAATAAATCAGATAGGGGAGTGGCATGAGTGTATGTCACTCCCTTGATTTAAAAAACAATATGGATAACATAACTCTCGAAGAATTATTATATCTCCGTCCCAACTATCCGGAACGCACGAAGCATGACGAGTTCTTCCTCGACTTGTCGAATCGCTTGCTCCAAGACACGATCGACCTGCCATATCGCGAAGATATGCCGGAAGATATCGCCAAAAGAATGGCGTTGACCCTGACCGGGTATATGGAGGATATCTTGGCAGATGCAGGGCTCTGGCGCTCTTTTATCGATGAGTGTCGCTATCTATATGGCTATACATTGCCCTTTTATGAGGTGTCGGATGATTATGTCGATTATGAACTGAA
This sequence comes from Lepagella sp., assembly GCA_051872035.1. Taxonomy (GTDB): domain Bacteria; phylum Bacteroidota; class Bacteroidia; order Bacteroidales; family Muribaculaceae; genus Lepagella. Next base: position 2,571 of record JBJEDL010000008.1, on the reverse strand, counting down.
TCGCGAGGATGTCCGATTCTTGGTGTGGTATATCACCGCTACTCTCTGGCAGGAACGGAGACTCATATCCCCCTACGATGAGAAACTTCTCGAATATGCCGACAGATGTTTCGAGATTCTGGATATGGTGTATGACGATGCACCGGTGCCAGAAGGCTATCCTTTGGCACGTAATCTCTCTTTCAAAGATCCGGAAGATACCGAGGAGCTGTATGACCTGAGTCGTTGGCTATTTCTACACTCCTATCTGCTTACCCCCGCTTTCGGTACGACCCTCGCTGAGATTATCTCGAAGATCGACATGAACGATCCGGAGGGTGAGACTATCCTCAATAAGCGACTTGAAGAGGCTATGTTTGAATTGCCTACCGGTCCGTTGGCGCTCTACACCACCGAATGGCTTCACCTCCTCGTGGAGGGTGGGCATATCAAACCACAAGAGAATCATTCGGATAAGATCCATCCCTATTATGAGAAGTTTTGTGCCGGTTCTGCCGGCAAGGAGATTATGTTCTTCGACCGATATGAGAAGATGAATGATTTCTTCATCGATGCGCTCGGTTGGGAGAAGGGTCAAGAGCATCTCGACCAGGTGAAGGGTGCCGATGATTATATCTTGATGGTAAATCGCGAGAAGGGTATGCTGATGGCATGCAATATCGCTCGATGTGTCAATACTCCCGATAATCCCTATTACAATCCGGAATATGCCAAGCGACATGCCATATCGCTGCTGACCGATCGGGGAAGATGTCCCGGCGACCTCTTGCAGATGATCTTCCGCCGGGGCTGGCTCACCGATGCCCTCTTTGCCGGAAGCGATGACCCGACGTCGGTAAGAAAGCATCAAGACCTGATAGCAAGATGCTTCTTGCAGTTGTATTACAGAGGAGATTAATAAACGCTATATAACAGTTAAACAATCACTTTAAGACAAATACCATAACTCAGTATGAAAAAGTCAATAATAATTCTTACGGCAATTTCGTTTGCTCTCTGCTTGTCTGCCCAAACCACTCGTGAAGAGATGGCAGCAGATCTCAACAAGACCGGTGGCGTGTATTATGCTTATCCCACAGTAGAAGCAGACAACACACCGGCACCCAAGGGTTACAAAGCCTTCCACATCAGCCATTATGGTCGTCATGGTTCGAGGTATCTGATTGGCGATAATGACTATCAGTGGATGGCAGACTTGCTACATCAAGCCAAGGATGCCGATGCCCTCACACCGCTCGGTGTGCGCTTCATGACAGACCTCGACTCGCTGATGATTGAGACACGCGGTCGCGGTGGCGATCTCTCCCCGTTGGGTCGCCGTCAGCATCGTGGCATCGCCTCGCACATGATCGCCAATTATCCCGAGGTGTTTACCGACAAGTCTTATATCACGGCGAGAAGTACGCTCGTGCCGCGATGCATCCTCTCGATGGCTGCCTTCTGCGAACGACTCAAGGAGGTCAATCCTCGCCTTGAGATCAATATGGAGTCTTCTAATCGTAATATGATCTATATGTGCCACAGCACCAAGGAATCGGATGCTTTCAACGGCAAACATGGCTGGTGGCAAGAGGTATATAATAAGTTTAAGGATGCCAACACGCATCCCGATAGAGTAGTGGCATCGGTCTTCAAAGATAAGGACTTTGTCGAGAAGTATGTTCGTCCCGCTGACTTTATGTGGGGCATCTATTGGTTGGCTTCGGATGCTCAGAACACGGAGGGTAAGATAGACTTCTATCATCTCCTCACTGCTGATGAGCTCTTCGATCTCTGGCAATGCTTTAATGCTGTGTTCTATGGCCAGCATGCCGACTATGCTCCGGCTAATGGTATCCATCTTCAGGATGCAGCCAACCTTCTCAACAATATCATCGACACAGCCGATGAGGCTATCAAGATGGATAAGCCATCGGCAGCGTTGCGCTTCGGGCATGATGGCAATGTGGTGCCTTTGACAGCGTTGATGCACTTGGAGCATTGTGATGCCGTAATCGAGCGACCCGAAGATTTCTACAAGGGATGGTGCGACTGGAAGGTGTCGCCGATGGGTGCCAATATACAGTTGATCTTCTTCTGCAATCCGAAGAGTGACAAGATATTAGTGAAGATCTTGCACAATGAGAAAGAGACCCGAATACCGGTATCGACCAATATATGGCCCTACTACGACTGGAAAGATGTAAGAGCCTATTTCAAGAGCCGCATCAAATAAAACCAATCACAGTTAAGTATAGAAAAAGATGAAAAAGATTTTCATAACGATATTGGCGATAGTGGCAACACTATCGCCATTGGCATCCCAAGCCAACGTGGATGATTCCAACTTCACAAACGTTTCAATGCATAAGAATTTTAGCTATTGGAATGCAAATGATGATTGGACTGTAGATATGATATCAAACGATTTTATTTTCGGAGTATATTGGAAAACTCACTATATCATATATAAAGACTATTTAACATTGGGAATTCCTTCAGAATCTGAATACGTTTCAGAACTTTATACTACGGCACCTATTACGGCACCTATAAGTAGTTTAAGCCTCCTTGTTTCGTATTTAGCAAAAG
>JBJEDL010000007.1:0-11429 GCA_051872035.1 Lepagella sp. | reverse complement strand
TCGACTCAAGGCTACGACCCCTACGGCCCCAAAAATTTAAGGAACGCGCTCTAAAAAAAATCAGACGAAAAACCAATAAGCCACGACGATGGCAACTATTGCGCCGACGATATCGGCGAAGAGGGCATATCCGGCGGCATAACGAGTCTTGGAAACGCCGACAGAGCCGAAATATACGGCGAGGATGTAGAAGGTGGTGTCGGTGGAGCCACGGACGCAGGCGGCGAGTTTGCTGACGAAAGCATCGGCGCCGTTGGCCTTCATGACGTCGAGCATCATGGCGCAACTGCCGCTACCGCTCAGCGGTTTCATCAGCATCGTAGGGAGAGCGCCCACCCACTGCGTATCGAAGCCCATCCAGCCGACGAAAGCCTCCACCCAGCCGGTGAATATGTCGAGTGCTCCCGAAGCGCGGAACATGCCGATAGCCACCAATATAGCCACCAAATAAGGGATGATCATCACAGCGGTCTTAAAGCCCTCCTTCGCCCCCTCGATGAAGACGTCATACACGCGGAGGTGACGGCGGATGCCTGCCACCAAGAAGGCGATGATCACCGTGAAGAGTATGACATTCGCGGCGAAAGTGCTGTATACCTGCACCTTATCGGCGGGAAGAGAGGCGAAGAACCAAGTGACGCCTGCCACAAAAGCGGCAATGCCGGCAAGCCATCCCCAGATGACGCGATCCATGCGTATATGCTGGCGGATACAGAGGGCAGTCAAGCCGACCAAAGTGGCAACCGACGTGGCGATAAGGATCGGGATAAAGACATCGGTAGGATTGGCGGCACCCCCCTGTGCCCGATACATCATGATGCTGATAGGTATGAGACAGAGACCCGAACTATTGAGCACCAGGAACATGATCATGGCGTCGGTGGCGGTATCCTTCTTGGGGTTGAGAGTTTGCATCTCCTGCATAGCCTTGAGTCCCATGGGAGTGGCGGCATTGTCGAGGCCGAGCATATTGGCGGAGATGTTCATAAAGATGGCACCCATGGCGGGATGTCCCTTGGGGATGCCGGGAAAGAGGCGGGAGAAGAAGGGGGAAATGAGGCGGCCGAAGAACTCGATAACACCACCCCGTTCGCCGATCTTCATAATGCCCATCCAGAGGGTTAGGATGCCTGTAAGACCCAAAGAGATCTCGAAAGCGAAGGTGGCCTGGTCGAACGAGGCATTCATCACGTCGGTCCACACTTGGAAATCACCTCCAAATATGGTGCGTCCCAACGCCATCAGGAAGGCGATGACGAGGAAAGAGATCCAGATCCAGTTTAAGACCATCAGGCAGCGCTGTTAGAACTTGTAAAAGAGTATAATTAAGCGAAATTAGAACTTGCGAATACCCATGATTCGGCGGACATCGGCGAGAGTCTTGGCAGCGACTTCGCGGGCACGTTCGGCGCCACTTCTCACCACCTTGGAGAGGTACTCCTCATTATCTCGGATATCGAGGATACGTTCGCGGATGGGGAGGGTCACCTTGAGGATATCCTCAGCGAGTTGCTTTTTGAGGTCTCCATATCTGATAGAGCAGTCGGCGTAAGCCTGCTTGAAATGCTCGAGAGTGTCGGGGGTGGATACGAGCTCCATAAGTGTGAAGAGGTTGCGGATCGGTTCGCTGACTTCCTGGTTGGGCACCTTGGGGCCTTCGTCGGTGACGGCTCGCATCACCTTCTTGCGGAGTGTCTTCTCATCGTCGATCAGGTATATGCAGTTACCCTCACTCTTGCCCATCTTGCCGGAACCATCGAGACCGGGGACTTTGACAGCCTGAGAGCCGAAATTGAAATTGACCGGTTCGCCGAAATATTGAGTTTTGTAGAAAGAATTGAAACGGCGAGCGAAGCGGCGAGTGAGTTCGAGGTGCTGTTCCTGGTCCTTACCTACGGGCACGAGGTCGGCGTGATGGATAAGGATGTCGACAGCCATGAGGGTAGGATAAGTTAGGAGGCCGGCGTTGACGCGCTGGTTGGTTTGGTTGCCGATGATCTGGCGTTCGATGCCCTCCTCATCGTTGTCATTGTCGGGAGCGGAGATGCCGAGAGCCTTTCGAGCTTTATCCTTGAAAGAGGCAGTGCGCATGAGTTCGCCGATGCCGACATGCATATTCATCAGGAGGTAAAGTTCGGAAATCTCGGGTATATCGCTTTGGACATATATGATATTCTTTTCGGGGTCGAGGCCGGCGGCGAGGTACTCAGCGAGGATCTGCTTCACATTCTCGTGGAGCATGGTAGGATCGGGGTGAGTGGTAAGAGCGTGGAGGTCAGCGACGAAATAACGGCAATCATAGTCATCTTGCATTCTGACGAACTTGGAGAGAGCGCCGAAATAATTGCCGAGGTGTAGATTGCCGGTGGCACGGATGCCGCTAAGCACAATTTTCTTTTTATCGGAAGAGGGAGAGGGGTTGTTATTGACTTCAGCCATAGGTAGAATGTATAAAATCGTTGTAAAAAGCTAATAAAATAGGGAGAGTATAGATGCAAACGCATCAAGATACAAATTTAGACAAATTAAACGAAAAAAGCAACTCTTACCGATATATAAATTAGCGAGGATGGGTGTGTTCGTGGCGGTAAAGCTGGTAGGAGTTTACTATGTTGTGCCAGATGCTGTAGAAGCCGCCTACTATCGAAGTGATGGGGGTGAAGAAGGTGTATCCCATCCAGATGGCGAGTACGGTGTTCTTTTGGCCGAATGCTTGACCGGCGGTTATGGTGTCGTTGTATCGGTCGCCGATCTTTCTGCCGATCCAAAACTGAAGGGCGCAACTAAGGAGAGAGACGACGACGAGCCAGAGCTCGGTGGAGAGCTTGAGGTCGGCATGCATGATGCTGCGAGTGGTGACGGTGATAGCCAAGGCGAGAGCGACAGCCCAGAGATAGAAAGAGATGTCAGATCGCTTGGCAAATTTTTCGGTAAGAGAGGGGGAAATGAACCGCAGTAGGAAAGCCGAGATCAGCGGGAGGAGCAAGAGGGGGAACACCTTACCGAGGATCAGTAGAGAGGAATTGACGAAACCCAATTCGGGATTGGGATGAACGAATGGCACGAACGTCGGAATCAGAATTGAAACCAGAATATTGATCAAGATGGTATAGGTGGTGATATTATTGATATTTCCGCCGAGACGTCCGGTGATCACAGCTCCGGCAGTGGCAGTAGGGCAAATCAGGCAAAGCATAGCCCCCTCGAGGATAATTCGGAGATCTCCGGCGGGGAGGAATATCAAGATAATGGCGAGAGCGATAAAGAAACCGGCCTGGAGCAATAGGATCCAGAGATGCCAGCGACAGAGTTTCAGATCGTGAGGATTAATGCGGCAATAAGTGAGGAAGAGCATACAAAATAGGAGGAGAGGCTGAACAATGCCCACAGTCTGATTGGCGAAATGGTGGACAGTCGGAGGGAAAGGGATGGCGATATATACGAAATAAGCCAACACTCCGACCAAGATCGAGATGACCAAGGTCCACTCCTTAATAAAACGAATCAACTTCATAACAAACGAAAAAAAATATCAACCTAACAGAGGAGGAGAGGCGAGAGAGCGACGGAGACGGAACTCCTTGGGAGAAGTTCCGGTGTGCTTGATGAAGAACTTGCTGAAAGTGAACTGCTCGGGGAAGCCGAGTTCTTGAGCCACTTGCTTGATACGCAGATCTTCTTGTTTGAGGAGAGAGATGGCTTTTGCGATGGTGAGGTCGATGATCCATCGCGAAGGGGACTTACCGGTCACCGACTTTATGACACGCGAGAAATGCCCGGTAGAGAGGCCTGCATCGGCGGCATAATCATCGACCTTTCGGCTATGAGAGAAATCTCTATTCAGAGAGAGGAGGAAATTGGCGACAACCATCATATCACGATTCATCTTCTCGGGACTAATCACGCTATCGAGGAAATAGAGATGAGCGAACTCGAGGATTGCAGCCTGAGTGATCAGCCGAATAAGATTTTTGATTAGCGCCCCCTCCTCGTCCGATCGGGCATCGGCAAGAGCGAGATTTTTCTCGCGGATGCGGCGGCGATAGTCATGAAACAACTCCTGTCTTGACTCATCGAGGATAAGACAGGGATGCTTCCAGACTTGAATACGGGCGAAGGTATCAAAATTCGTTCGCAACACATGCATCAGCACCTCGGGAGAATCCTCTATCGACACCTCCTCATAATCATCCGAACGCGTCATCTCACAGAGAGGCGCCACCGGCGACTTGATGCACAACACACCGGGGTGGATATGATAGAACAAACCACCGATCATAACATCGCGCCATCCGGCAACGCAAAGCACCAGACCCAGAGTCCGGCTACTGTCAGATGCTAATATCGAGCCATTCATACTGCAAAAATACAAGAAAAAAGGGAATAGAGCAACTCTTAGAGCGCTCTAATGTTGGAAATTGCTAAATATTTGCAATGATCCTGCATTTTTTTGTTAAGGAAATAATTATTACTTTGCAACAGAAATTCAAACTCTAAGAAAATGAGGCTTAAAAGAATGAGGCTTAAAACAGCAATAATAGCAGTTATGACGTTTGTCGGCATTACGGCGAGCGGGGAGACGCTGACACTGAGTCAATGTCGGGAGATGGCGCGGGAGAATTATCCCTTGGTGGAGCGATATGATTTGATCAATCGCACGGCGGAGTATACCCTGTCGAATCTGAGCAAGAGTTATCTGCCTCAGATACTTTTTCGGGGTCAAGCCAGCTATCAGAGTGATGTAGCCGCCCTTCCGGAGGCATTGCAGAGTGTGATGCAAGGGATGGGGTATGAGTCGAAAGGGATCCGCAAAGATCAATACAATCTTGGGCTAAATCTGACTCAATCGATATATGATGGAGGCAAAGTGAGTGCATCCAAGCGAGTGGCAGAAGAGCAGCGCAATGTAGAACTTCGACAGAACGAAGTCAGCCTCTATCATCTCAACGAGCGGATTGACGACCTCTACTTCGGTCTGCTACTACTCGACCGTCAAATCGAGCTGAATCGCGAATTGCAGAGGATGCTACTCGACAACTGCCGGAAACTCGAGGCGATGATAGCCGACGGTATAGCCCTGCAGAGCGACTACGACACGATGAAAGCGGAGCAACTCAAGGCGTCACAACAGCTGATCCAACTACAATCCACTCGCCAAGCCTACCTCGATATGCTCAAGCTCTTCATCGGCAGAGAGGGGGATATCGAAGTCGAAAAGCCGATGGCAGAGATGCCTGCGAGCATGGAGATCGACCGTCCGGAGCTGAAGCTTTACGACACGCAGATAGGGTTGAACCGAGCCCGACTGAGTCAGACCGACGTGGCAGTACGCCCGACACTAAGTCTATTCGCCCGGGGGGGATATGGCTATCCCGGATACAATCTCTTCGAATCGATGACCTCTCACGACTGGAAACTGACAGGCATCGTGGGGTTGCGACTCGACTGGAACATCAGCGGATTCTACACTCGGCGCAACGAAAGGCGCAAGATCGAGACAGCCATCTCCGAAGTAGAGAATGCACGCGAAGTCTTTATGTTCAACACACGCTTAGACATAACACGCCAAGAGAGCGAGATAAAGAAATATTGCGAAGTGATGGCACAAGATCAGGAGATCATAAAATTACGACAATCGATCCGCGCCACATCCGAGGCGAAATTGGAGAAAGGAGTAATCGATGTCAACGACTTGGTGAAAGATATGACCGAAGAGAATCGCGCCATGATCGAAAGCTCGGTGCATGAGATCGAGATGCTGAAGAGCATCTATCAGCTCCGTAACAGTGTAAACCGATGAGTTATTAGATATTAGTGAATAGATATTAGATAATAAAAATGCTATATAAGATGAAGAGTTGTAAGATAATTTATATGATGGTTTTGGGTATGGTGATGGCTTCTTGTGGGGGTAAAGAGGCGGAATATGATGCATCGGGGATCTTTGAGTGTACCGAGGTAATCGTGTCGGCGAAAGCCACCGGAGAGATCGTAGATTTCAAGATCGAAGAGGGAATGGATGTAACAGCCGACAGCATCTTGGGCATGATCGACTCGCGTCAGCTACAGGAGCGTCGGCGTGCGTTGGGGTCTAACCGCCAAGCCGCCGACAGCAGGATGCTCGACCGCGAGCGGCAGGTAGCCTCCCTACGCCAGCAGATCTCGAACTTGGAGCAGGAGAAGAGGCGTTTCGAATCATTGGTGGCAGCCAAAGCAGCTACCCCCAAGCAGGTGGATGACATCGACTATCAGATTGGTGTGCTGAATCGTCAGTTGCAAGCCACCATCGAGCAGATCGAGAGCAACAATGCCACACTACGCGACCAGAAAGAGGGTATCGATGCCGAGATAGCACAAGTCGACATCAAGATCAGCGACTCCGAGATAGCGAGTCCGATCAGCGGAAGAATCTTGACCAAATATGCCGAACCGGGAGAATATGCCACAACAGGTAAGCCCCTCTTCAAGGTGGCGGATATCACTCGGATCAGGCTTCGTGTCTACATCACCGCCGACCAATTGACCGGGATAAAGCTTGGTCAGAAAGTCACGGTCTATGCCGACCAAGGGAAAGCGGATCGCAAGGCCTACGAAGGGAAGATCAGTTGGATATCGGACAAAGCGGAGTTCACTCCCAAGACGATACAGACACGCGACGAGCGTTCCAACTTGGTGTATGCCATCAAGATCGATGTCAGCAACGACGGTCTGATAAAGCGGGGCATGTATGGCGACGTAAAATTTTGAGATTGATGTTCTCATAAAAAAGTCTGAGCCATGGCAATCATAAAAGTCAGCGAGCTGCATAAGAGCTACAACCGAGGTAAGGTGGAAGCCCTGCGTGGAGTCACTCTCGAAGTTGAAGAGGGAGAGGTGTATGGGCTGATCGGACCGGATGGCGCCGGGAAGACTACCCTCTTTCGGATACTCGCCACATTGCTGGCGGCAGATTCGGGGGAGGCGATGGTGGATGGTTGCGACGTAAAGCGCGACTATCGACGGATAAGACGTCAGATCGGGTATATGCCGGGTAAGTTTTCGCTCTATCAGGATATGAGTGTGCGAGAGAATATGGAATTTTTTGCCACAGTCCATCACACCACCATCGAGGAGAACTATGACTTGGTGAAAGAGATCTACAGTCAGATAGAGAAATTCAGCGACCGCAAAGCGGGGAAGCTCTCCGGGGGAATGAAGCAGAAATTGGCATTGAGTTGCGCATTGATCCATGCACCGAGGGTGTTGCTTCTCGACGAGCCTACGACCGGGGTCGACCCTGTGTCGCGACGGGAATTCTGGCAGATGCTTCACAAGCTGAAAGATCTTCATGGCATCACCATCTTGGTGTCGACGCCCTATATGGATGAGGCAATGCAATGCGACCGGATCGCACTGATACAGAATGGGGAAATCATGCAAATAGACACTCCACAGGGCATTATTGACTTCTACGATTGGGAACTATGGAGCGTATCGAGCGAGCGGATGCATGCGCTACTCGGAGACCTTCGAGAGATGCCGATGGTGATGGGAGCCTTCTCCTTTGGGGAGAGTTATCATGTCACTCTGCGTGAAGGGGGGAATATCGAGTCGCTGCGTGAAGAATTGGTAGCCAAGGGGCATCAAGAGATCCGGATAGAGCCGACTCAAGCGGGGATCGAAGATTGCTTTATGGCATTAATGAAAAGGGAGCGACAAGCTCAAAGATGAAACCGGAATAACGCGATCGAAGATGAAAGATAACTATGTAATAATAGCTGAGGGACTGACCAAGAGGTTTGGCGACTTCACGGCGACCGACCATATCACCTTCCGAGTGAAAGAGGGGGAGATCTTCGGATTTTTGGGAGCGAACGGAGCCGGAAAGACCACCGCGATGCGGATGCTGTGCGGGCTGAGCAAGCCGAGCGAAGGGAGAGCCGAAGTTGCGGGCTTTGATGTGTCTCAACAGGCAGAAGATGTAAAGAAGAACATCGGCTATATGAGTCAGAAATTTTCTCTCTACGACGATCTGACCATCTACGAAAACCTGCGACTCTTCGGCGGGATCTATGGCATGAGCGGCAAAGAGATCAAAGCGAAAGCAGAGCGAGTCTACGACGAATTGGGGCTACGCAGCGAGCGCAACAAGCGAGTGTCGTCTCTCCCCTTGGGATGGAAGCAGAAGCTTGCCTTCTCGCTGAGCATCTTTCATGAGCCGCGGATCGTCTTCCTCGACGAGCCGACCGGGGGCGTCGATCCGGTGACACGTCGACAATTCTGGGAGATGATCTATCGGGCGTCAGATCGGGGCATCACTGTGTTCGTGACCACCCACTATATGGATGAGGCGGAATATTGCGACCGCGTTAGCATCATGGTGGATGGTAAAATCGAAGCCCTCGACACCCCCGCCAACCTGAAGCGAGACTTCGGAGTCACCACGATGTATGATGTATTTATGACCTTGGCACGCAAAGCCACGAGGAGTAGCGACTGAAAGGAGATAAGTCGATGAAACAATTTATAGCATTCGTAAAGAAAGAATACTACCACATATTTCGCGATCGGCGCACGATGCTGATCCTGCTGGTGATGCCCATCATCTTGATGGTGCTCTTCGGCTATGCCATCACCACGGAGGTGAAGAATAGCCGAGTGGCGATCTATGATCCGTCGAGAGATGAGATGACCTCGATGATATCGGAGCGCATCGATGCCAACGGCTATCTGAGCATCACACACGAAGTGAAGAACATAGCGGAGGCAGAGAGGCTCTTCAAGGAGGGGAAGATAGACTTGGCAGTAATCTTCAGCGACAACTTCGCCGACGAGATGAAGCAGGGAGGAAGCGGAGCGATCCAACTCCTGGCAGATGGTTCGGAGCCGAACCAAGCATCGATACGCACCGGCTATGCCATGCAGGTGCTGCGAGACTGTATGATGGAATATGCCGAAAAGAGGGGGTTGAGTCAGCCGCTGCAGATCACTCCGGAGACTCGCTTTCTGTTCAATCCACAGAGCAAAAGTGAGTATAACTTCGTGCCTGGGGTGATCGGCTTGATCTTGATGCTGATATGCTGCATGATGACCGGCATCTCGATAGTAAGGGAGAAAGAACAGGGCACGATGGAGATTCTATTGGTATCGCCCTTGAGTCCACTGACGATAGTATTGGCGAAACTTGTGCCCTACTTCACCATCTCATGCATCAACCTGATCACGATATTGCTATTATCAAGCATTATGTTGCACATTCCTGTAGCCGGGAGTCTACTTGGACTTGCCATGGTGTCGTTCATCTATATCATAGTGGCGCTGTCGTTGGGTTTGCTGATATCTACGCTTGTCAGTTCACAGTTGGCGGCGATGCTAATCTCTCTTCTGCTGATCATCCCGACGATCTATCTCTCGGATATGGTGTTTCCGGTGGCGAGTATGCCTGAGGCGTTGCAGAGGGTGTCATCGGTGATACCGGCGCGCTGGTATATCGACGCGATCCGGAGGATTATGATCCAGGGAGTTGAGATGAGATATGTGTTGAAGAATGTGGCGATACTCACACTGATGGCAGTGGTATTGCTGAGCATATCGTGGAAACTGTTTAAAACGAAATTAGAGTAAGAGGATGGTTATCAAATATCTGATAGAAAAAGAGTTTAAGCAGATGATGCGCAATATCATCTTGCCGGTGATCTTTGTGCTCCTACCGATCGGGGTGTTGAACTTGATACCCCGTGTAGCGACGCAGGAGGTGAAGAATCTGAATGTGAGTGTAATCGACAATGACCACAGCACACTGTCGAAGCGATTGGAGCAGAAGATATGCGCTTCGGGTTATTTTCACTTATACGACGAAGCGGGGACGTCACGCCAAGCGATGGAGGACATCGACCGAGGGGAATCGGATTTTATCATCGAGATAGAGCCGGATTTCGAGCGCAATTTGATCCGCGAGGGAGAGAGCCGAGTCATGATCACAGGCAATGCCGTGAATGGAGTCAAGGCAGGCTTGGGGAGTAGTTACTTGGCACAGATAATAGCCGACTTCAGCGCCGAACTGCGCCGTGAAGAGGGTCTTGATGTGGGAGGAGTGAGCGTGCCGGGATTTGACGTTTCGCCACGTTATCTCTACAACACTACCTTGGACTATAAGACCTATATGGTGCCGGGATTGCTGGCGATGTTGTTGGTGCTGACGGTAGGATTTTTGCCGGCGCTGAACATCGTCGGGGAGAAAGAGAAGGGTACGATCGAGCAGATCAATGTCACGCCTGTGAGGCGTCGTGACTTTATCCTCTCGAAGATGATTCCCTACTGGGTTGTAGGGCTTTTCATGATGTTACTCGCCATGCTTGTAGCACGAGGCTTATATGGCATCGTACCGGTTGGGTCGGTATGGACGATACTCATCTTCTCGACGATCTTTATCTTGTTGATGTCGAGTTTGGGATTGATTATCTCGAACTACTCAGGCACGATGCAGCAGGCAGCATTGGTAATGTTTTTCTTTTTGGTGATTTTTCTGCTGATGAGTGGCTTGTTGACGCCCATATCGTCGATGCCGGCGTGGGCACAGAAGGTCACACTGATCAATCCCTTGCGCTACTTCATCGAAGTATTGCGCTCGGTCTACCTGAAGGGGAGTGAGCTACGCGACTTGATGAGTCAATTTTACGCACTAATCGCGATCACCATGGTAGTAGGTATCTGGGCGATAGCCAGCTACCGCAAGCAAGGATAAGAGCGCGTTCTTATTAATATGTGTGTCTCAACCCGTGAAACTTTAATATTTGTAGTGATATGTGATAAAATATCCATTTATTCTGTTTGCAAATATACTGCTAATTTTTAACTATCGAAAATTAAAAGAGTTTAAAAAATATTAAAAATACAATAAGTTTATCACATTTTCGTTATTTGGGTATGATAATTAGGAATCTATATCCTTTTGTCATACAAGAATGTACCAAATCACGTAAAAACACAAATGATATGAAAAACTTATGCGTTGTGACTTTGGCTTTTGTGGCCTTGATATTTTGCGGTTGTAGCAAAGAAGAAGATGCTCCGGTGGTAAAAAAACAAAATATATGGGATAAATATGTAGGCAGACGAATCACGAGCGATTCGGAAGATTTCCCATGTGACAAATCCTTCTGTGAAAGCACTGACGGAACAGACAATCGTGAATATGTCGAGTTTTATGACCTCACAGAAAATGGAATAACAATCAAACATGGAAATATAGTTGATAATTACTATGACTTAGCCGAGTTAAGTGATGGTAAATATCAAAAGAAATTACTCATTCCATACGCACGATATTTATTATTAAAAGAGATTGAAGTACGTTTGAATTTCAATCGCAAAACCAATAACAGTATTTATTATATAGGGATATTCAGTTAATGGCTAATTGATTATTTGTCAGAGTCATAGATATTTTG
>JBJEDL010000006.1:0-11573 GCA_051872035.1 Lepagella sp. | reverse complement strand
ACTTTCAAAATCTGCTCAAAAATATCCGCCTCTACGACCCCAAAAATTTAAGGAAGGCGCTCTATGTCAGAAAGTGACACCGAGTGTAAGGAGGGTAATCCCGGCGCCGGGGGCGGCATTATGGATGGTAATTGCGGCAGTGGCGAGGGTTGTGCCGGTGGTGCAGACATCGTCGAGGATTAGTACATTTTTGCCATCGATCTCTTCGGGATTACGGAGTCGGAAGATACCCTCGGTGTTCTTGACGCGTTCCTCGAGCGAGAGGAGAGTTTGGGTGCGGTGACCACGCACGGCACAGAGGTTTCGCGCCACAGGAATGTCGGTGACAGCGGAGATGCCGCGAGCAATCTCGACAGTCTGGTTATAGCCACGTCGTGCCTGCTTGAGGAAATGCATCGGGATGGGAAGGATCATGTCGATATCGCTCAGAAAGCCGGTAGGGAACAATTCTGTGCCGACCACCTCACCGAGGAAACGAGCGAGACCTCGGAATCGGTGATACTTCAGGTCGTGCATCAGTGTGGCGATGGCGGCATCTCGCGAATAGAAGAAATGACCCGAGGCTTGGCGATATGGGAAAAGCCCCATAAAGCGACGCTCCATAGCATTGTCGGGAGTGCGATGGAAGTGAGTGCGAGGCATTTGCGAGAGGCAAGAGGGGCAGACATATCTCTCGTCGTCAGCCAACTTGACACCGCATACATGGCAATAGCGTGGGAAGATAAAATCGGAGACGAGATCGGGCAACTTCATGATTATATTTCGTTTAGAGCGCTCTAAGATCGGGGGAGGTCATTGACGATACGTGTTACGGCATCGGGTTCGAATCCACGCGACAGGAGGTGGCGGAAGAGTTTGGCGCGGTCATCACGCAGGGAGAGATCGAGAGAAGAGATTTTGGCACGGGCGGCACGTTGCAGGGCGTCAAGATACTCCTCGGGATCGATCGAATCGAGGGCTTCGGCGATTTCGGCAGAGGGGATACGTTTGGCGGCGAGAGCAGCGCGGATCTTCAGACGCCCCCAGGCGGCAAACTTCACCTTATCGCGAGCGAAACACCCTGCATAGCGAGCCGAATCGAGGAATCCCCGATCCGAGAGTTCGGCGATGACAGACTCGACATCTGCTGCCGCCATCCCCTTGAGCAGGAGTTTGCGACGGATATCGTAAGGGCATTGCTCCGAGCGAGCACAAAGATCAGCCATGCGGAGCAAAGCCTGATCGCGAGTTAATACTTTCTTAGGCAGCATAACGTATTACAACAGTGATCTTCAGAGGATTAGAGTGCGTTCCATAAATTTTTGGGGGAGACGCGCTCCTCGACTCAATATGGTATGGGAGATTCAGCCGCGATAAAGCGACGACGTTTCATAGAATCATCAAAGATACGGACTTCGATGAACCCGATAAACTCGAGCATACGCTTCAGGTCGTCGGCGAAACGAGGATTGATCTCGAAATATATCTTACCACCCGATTTGAGAGCAGAGAAGGCGAGGTGGGCGATACGGCTGTAATAGATCAGAGGGTTATCGTCGGGAACGAAGAGAGCGAGATGGGGTTCATAATCGAGGACATTACGCTCCATATCCTTCTGCTCGGATGTGGTGATATAAGGGGGATTGCTGACGATGATATCATAGCAATTTTCAGGGAGTTCACATTTGAAGATATCCTCATGGCGGAAATCGATATCGACACGAAGCGACCGGGCATTTTGCCTCGCCACTTCAAGGGCGTCGGCAGAGATATCGAGAGCCTCGACGATGGGGAATCGGAGGTTGCGTTTCAGGGCGATGGCGATAGCGCCGGAACCGGTGCCGACATCGAGCACTCGGAGGTCGGAATCGAGATTTTGCTTGACAATCAAGTCGACGAGTTCGGCGGTTTCGGGACGCGGGATAAGCACAGAGGGATTCACAATAAGATCCATGCCATAGAAACGGGCTTCGCCGAGGATATACTGAATCGGCTGATGCTCCGAGAGGCGGCGGAGCACCTCATCCATCTTTTCGACGAGATAGTCGGAGGCAGGGCAATCACCGTTGATGACTATGGTGGTGGCATCCCACCCCTTTATGTTATGGAACGCGAGACGAGTCATAGAGCGAGCCTCCCACTCGCCATAAATGGGAGTAAGATAGGCCTCGATCTGACGACGGAGGGCACCAATAGTGGCACACTTGCTGCGATCAAGAATGGTCATAGAGGGATAAGAATAAAAATAAATTTACAAAAATATGTAAAAAAAGGGGATGAAAAACACAAAACGTCAAAAAAAAATCGAAATGTCACCGAAATTTCGTAAATTTGCGTTTTGGTGATGATATGAAATCGCTGAGATAAACCTCTATAAAAAATATCATCGCCAGAATCACCAAGGTAAAAATTCCACGAATACTCCATGAGCGACAACTTATTCAGCCAAGACCCCACCGACGAGGTAACGAACGAAGCAATAGATAAAGAGGCACCTGCCGAGCCTATACAGCAATCGGAGGCGGGCAGTTATACCGACGACTCGATCCAGACTTTGAGTTGGAACGAGCACATCCGCCGGCGTCCCGGTATGTATATCGGCAAGTTGGGGGATGGTAGCCACACCGATGATGGTATCTACATACTGATCAAAGAGGTGGTGGACAACTCTATCGACGAATTTAACATGGGCATGGGCCAGCGCATCGACATCACCATCAGCGACGATGGGGAGGTGAGTGTGCGCGACTATGGCCGAGGCATCCCTTTGGGCAAGGTGAAGAATGTGGCGTCGGAGATCAACACCGGTGGTAAGTTTGACGACAAGAACTTCAAGAAATCGGTGGGTCTGAATGGCGTGGGTCTGAAGGCCGTCAATGCCCTGTCCGACACATGTATCGTCGCCTCGGTGCGCGATGGCAAACGTGTGGTGGTGGAATTTCAGAAGGGTGAATTTATCAGCCAGACCGAAGAAGAGAACACCAAAGAGCCCAACGGCACATTCGTGAAATTCAAGCCCGACAACACTCTCTTCCAGAACTACCACTTCAACTTCGAGACGGTGGAGACGATGGTGGAACACTACACCTATCTCAACTCCGGCTTGCAGATCTACCTGAACGGGAAGCGCTATCTGTCGCGCCATGGTCTTCTCGACCTGCTCAAGGATAAGTTGACCGCTACCCCGCTCTACCCTATCATCCATCTCAAGGGAGAGGATATCGAGATAGTGCTGACCCACACCGACCAGAATGGTGAGGAATATTACTCCTTCGTCAATGGTCAACACACCACCCAGGGTGGTACACACCTCTCGGCATTCAGAGAGCATGTGAGTCGCACCATCAAGGAATTTTCGGGCAAAGGGTATGAATTTTCCGACATCCGCAATGGCATGGTGGCGGCAGTGAGTGTCCGCATCCAGGAGCCTGTGTTCGAATCGCAGACCAAGACGAAACTGGGCAGTAAAGAAGTGGCACCCGACAGTCCGCTGACAGTCAATAAGTTTATCGGCGACTTCATCAAGAAGGAGCTTGACGACTATCTCCACAAGCACACCGATGTGGCAGAAGCGATGCTGGCGAAGGTGGCGATGTCGGAGAAAGAGCGCAAATCGATGGCAGGCATCGCCAAGTTGGCACGCGAGAAGGCCAAGAAGGTGAGTCTCCACAACCGCAAGCTACGCGACTGCCGCATTCACTATAACGACACGATCAAATTGAAGCGAAATCGCGATGGGGAATTAGAGCAAGATCCTCGCGAAGACACCGCCATCTTCATCACCGAGGGAGACTCGGCATCGGGCACCATCACCAAGGTGCGCAACGCCGAGACACAAGCCGTATTTTCACTGCGAGGCAAGCCGCTGAACTCCTACGGCATGACCCAAGAGGTGGTGTATAAGAATGATGAGTTCAACCTCTTGCAGGCGGCGCTCAACATCGAAGATGGCATCGAAGGACTTCGCTATAACAAGGTAATCATCGCCACTGATGCCGATGTCGACGGCATGCACATCCGTCTGCTGATCATTACCTTCTTCCTGATGTTCTTCCCTGACTTGGTGAAGAAGGGACATGTCTATATCCTACAGACGCCACTCTTCAGGGTAAGAGACAAGCGAGTGGTGAGACGCAGCAATGCCAACCGCAAGGCGAAGAAAGAGGATAACGGTGAAGGTCCGAAAGAGACCTACTACTGCTATAGCGACGAAGAGCGTCAAGAGGTGTTGGGGCGACTTGGCAACAATGCCGATATCACCCGATTCAAAGGACTTGGTGAGATCAACGCGGCGGAGTTTGCCGAGTTCATCGGACCCGACATCCGTTTGGATCGCGTAAAACTTCGCAAAGAGGATGCTCCCGACAAACTGTTGGAGTTCTACATGGGAAAGAACACGATGGAGCGACAGAACTTTATAATCGACAACTTGGTAATAGAAGATGACACAGAACTATAGGAAAGTGCTCTTTGCAGGCACGTTCAATCCCTTCACGATAGGGCATAAATCGATAGTGGATCGCCTGCTTGCCATGGGAGAGAGTGTGGTGATAGGCATCGGACACAACCCCGACAAGCCCGACATGGATCTGGAGCGGAGGCTCACTGAGATACGCGAGGTTTATAGCGACCAGCCGCGCGTCGAAGTGGCGAAATATAGCGGACTTACCGTCGACTTCGCCCGAGCATGTGGCGCCGACTATATGGTTAGAGGGGTGAGGAACAGTGCTGACTTCGAATATGAGCGCAGCTTGGCGGAGATCAACCTACGCATCTCGGGGGTGGAGACACTGCTGATGCCCTCCCTGCCGGAGCTGGGATTCGTCTCCTCGAGCATGGTGCGCGAACTGCAAGCCAATGGCAGAGATGCGAAAGAATTTATAGCAAGCAAACAACCTGATAAACAGTCATAAACCGACCTGACCAACATTTTATAAACACTAAGAGAATGAAGAAACTGATATATGCAATCGGAGCCATAGCGGCTGCTATGGGGGTAATGGCACTTCAAATGCCGGCACAAAATAATTTCACGCCCGGCAATAAGTTGCGTGTCGTAGAGGGGCTGATAGCCGAATATTATGTCGACACGGTCAATGAAGAGAAGATCTGTGAAGATGCCATCAAGCACATGCTTGAAGAACTCGACCCGCACTCCTCATATCTTAATGCTGAAGAGACACGCGAGATGAACGAGCCCCTGCAGGGTAATTTCAGCGGCATCGGCATCACATTCAATATGCTCAAAGACACACTCTATGTGATCGAGACTGTGGGTGGAGGACCGTCGGAACGAGTAGGAATCCTGGCGGGCGACCGCATCATCCGCGTCAACGACACGATCATAGCCGGAGTGAAGATGAAGAATAGCGACATCATGAAGCGACTTCGCGGACCGAAGGGAACGAAAGTCGATGTGAAGATATTACGTCGCAGCGCCGGAGTGAGCGATACGATCGACTTCCGTATCACCCGAGCCGAGATACCTATCTACAGCGTCGATGCGGCATATATGGTCGACAAGACCACCGGCTATGTTCGTCTGAATCGTTTCGGCGCCGAGTCGTTCAACG
Source organism: Lepagella sp. (assembly GCA_051872035.1). GTDB lineage: Bacteria > Bacteroidota > Bacteroidia > Bacteroidales > Muribaculaceae > Lepagella. The sequence continues at coordinate 6,021 of JBJEDL010000006.1, read as the reverse complement.
AATTTTACAAGGCAGTCCATGAGTTGAAGAAATCGGGTATGCAGAATCTGATCTTCGACCTCACCGACAATGGCGGAGGCTATATCAACGCCGCCACCGACATCCTGAACGAGATCTTGGAGCGAGGCCAGATCAGCGTCTATACCGAGGGGCGCAAATCACCCCGCTATGACTATTATGCGAAGCCCTACGACAAGAAGCCCCTCTTGGATGGCAACCGTATCGTGGTGATGGTCAACCAAAACAGTGCTTCGGCATCGGAGATAACCTCGGGAGCGATCCAGGATTGGGACCGCGGTGTATTGGTGGGTCGTCGCACATTCGGCAAGGGATTGGTGCAACGTCCCTTCCCCTTCCCCGACGGGTCGATGGTGAAGCTCTCGATAGCACACTATTTCACCCCCTCGGGACGCAACATCCAGCGTCCATACACCGAGGGTGAGGGTGAGACATATTATCACGACATCGTGGATCGTCTCAACAGCGGCGAACTGATCCATGCCGACTCGATCAAATATATCGACTCGCTTAAGGTGACAACCCTCAAGAAGGGTCGCACCATCTATGGTGGTGGCGGCATCACACCCGACGTGTTCGTGCCCCTCGACACTACCAAATTCTCCAACTATTATCGCGATATGAGCGCCAAGGGAGCGATCAACCAATATTGCATCAAATATGTGGAGCTGCATCGCAAGGATCTGCTCAAGCAGTATAAGAGCGATATGGACTACGTGGAGCGTTTCGTGGTGACCCCCGCCATGCTCGAAGAGCTCTATGCCTTGGCAGAGAAAGAGGGTGTGGAGCGCAATGAAGAGGAGGCTAAGAGGAGTGAAGAGTTGGTGTCGATGATAGTCAAGGGACTCATCGGCCGCGACACCTACAGCCAAGCCACCTATTTCAAGGTCTACAATCAGTATGACCCGATCTTCAAAGAGGCACTTCGCATCATCGAGTCGCCCGAATATAACAAGATCTTGAAGTAGACAAGACTCTGAAAGCAAAGCAGATAAGACTCTAAAAGAAAATCAAATACGGTAATAAAAATTGATCTGATGGCCAATAGACTTATACAGATCCTTGCTGTGGCAAGTATAGTTATGCTGAGTGTACCGAGCGCCATGGCTTCAGGTGGGATGGATATGCCACTTCGTCCGCGAGTGTTCGAGGGGTATCGCGAGCTGAGCGATCCGAGCTTTGGCGGGGACTTTCCCGACCCGAAGGTGATGGCGATAGTAGCTCGTGAATACCGAGATTCGGTGATGAGAGTTTCTTCGCTCTCAGCACCTCAGGACACGGTGATGAGTGATAGCATAAGCCTGCCGAGTCGCGACGAACTGCCGGTGGCATTCGGATCGGCAACTCCCGACTGGCTTGAGAATGCGATTCTCACCGATCGCTTCGAGCGCGATTTCATCTATCGGCAGATGCTCGACTCCCCCACTGAGATCGAGTATGCCTATTGGAAATTGCCGGCACGCCCGCAGTTGCCCGAGGATGACATGTCGCTGAGAGGATTTATGGAGAATCTTGAACTCCCCACCGAACCGATCGAGGGGACACTCCTCGAAGAGGCGCAGAAGGGGAGGATCAACTGGCTTCATAATTTCAATATAGGCATACAGTTGTCGCAGGCATTCGTATCTGCCAACTGGTATCAAGGTGGTAACTCCCACTTAGCCTTCTTGGGGAATTTTCTGTGGGATGTGCAGCTCAATAATGTGTATTATCCGAAGCTGATATTCCAGAGCACGGTTTCCTATAAATTGGGTCTTAACTCGACGCCCGACGATGAGTATCACAAATATTCCGTGTCGCAAGATCTCTTCCAATACAACATCAAGTGGGGATATAAGGCTTTCAATCACTGGTATTATTCATTCTTGGGACAGTTCAAGACGCAGTTCTTGAATAGTTATCCGGCGGATTCGATGACCAGGTCAGCCTCGTTCCTCTCACAGGGAGAGTTGAACTTGGGTCTTGGTATGACCTATTCGAAGGAGAAGGAGAATAAGAGGGTGAAGTTTTCCGCCTCCGTTTCACCGATATCGTATAACTTGAAGACTTGTATTGACGACAAGATCGACAGGGCAAGCATCGGCATGGAACCGGGACAGCGATTGAAGCATGAGATCGGTAGCAATGCCGAGGTCAATTTCTATGCTCTGATGTGGGGTAATACGAGTTATACCACCAAGATGTTCTTCTTCTCGGACTATAAGTCTTTGCAGTGGGACTGGGAGAATACGCTTAATTTCCAGTTTTCGAAGTTGTTTTCGGCTCAGGTCTATGCTCATCTTCGCTATGACACGAAAGCGGAGCCACCGGCAGGGAGCAAGTGGCGCAAGCTGATGCTCAAGGAGATACTTAGTGTGGGTATATCATACACATTCTCAACGAAGTAAGGATATATGTTATCACGTGGAGGCATACTGACGAGTCGGTTGGCAGTATCGATAATATTGATGCTGTCGGCTATGGGTGTGACGAGAGCCGAGGTAGGTGTAGATGAGATCTGCGACCTTGGTGCGGCACGGCTCTGGTGTGACTGCAATATGCTTCGAGAGGTGGAGGGGATATGGAAATTTCCGGAAGATGACACCTTTGTGTTGGTAAAGCGGTCGGCATTGGATGATGATCGTTATGACATTGTGGCTGTAGAGAGTCCGGATGTTCGTTTGACTCCGGGGGATTGTATCGGATATTTGGAGCGTTCGGCAGTGAGTCGCTGTTTTGAGATGGCACTCTATCGCAACAAGGAGAAGGGTATTTTCGGCGAGTTGGGGAAATGCTTGGCGGAATATCGGGAGAGTGAAGCGGCGATGGTGATCAAGCGGCGTGAAGTAAAGTTGTCGCTGAATCCACGTTGGATCTTACCATCCTTCTGGAGGATGATAAAGGTGAGCATCAAAGATCCGTTGGAGTCATTGCCACGGGGTATGATCAAGGTCTATCCGGAGAGTGTAAAGCGCGAAGTAGAGTATCTGTAACAATCTGAGTTTAATACGATGAACAGAATAAAAACTCGGATATTAATGATATGTATGATAGCAGTTCTGATGCTGCCCGTGGAGGGTATGGGGCGTCGGAAGGGTTATCGACTTGATGTGGATAAGAGGGAGGCTCAGAAGCAGGAGAAGGAGGAATCGCTGACGAAGGGTAGTTTCATGGTGGCGTCACAATGTCGTGATTGCAACAATGGATATACGATTGGACAGTTGACATTTGCGGGATATGACAAACCGCAGGCGAGCGGTTCGGAGACTTTTTTCGTAACGAATGGCACGGATCGGCTACTGACGGGGATCAATCTTTATATCGACTATTACACTATAGATGGGCGACAACTACACAAGCGGTATGTTACCCTCGACTGCAAGATACCGGCAGGAGAGACGCGCATGATAGAGATCAAGAGCTGGGATCGGCAGCACGCCTTCTACTACGAAAAGAGTCAACCCACCAAAAAACAGGGCACACCCTACACCATCACCCTCGACCCCATCTCCTACTACCTCCGCTACTAAAAAAATTTAACAAGAATATCGAAAAAAATTCAACAAGAACATCGAGCACATTCCTTTTTGGGGAATGTGCTCTCTTTGATTATCAGCAGCTCTAAGACTGATATTAAAGCCGATGATTAGAAGATATGAAACTGGTATATAATTGTCATTTAATAAAAATATTACAATATTGCAATATTTCTGTAACACTAATCAATTTTCTTTGCCATAGATTTAAATCAGACATATCTAGGATAAGATTGTTATATCAACAGACCCGACTATCAAGGCGCGGAAACCGAAAAGCGATATGAGTAGGAAAACTAATAACAAGTAAAACCAATAATGAAAAAGATTTTCATTCTTTTCTCTGTAGTTATTGCATTTACTTTATGTTCTTGCAATAATGAAGAAAACGCTCGTGATGTCGTTGAAACATCACAAAATGTTCAACTCGAAGAATCAAAATTGCTGTCTGACCTCACTGCTCTTAATGACAGCCTCATTGCATCTCAACCTGCCACTAAATCCGGCACAAGAAATATCTTATCTGCATGTTCTATCGCCGGAGCAGATGTAGGAGGAGCTTATGAAATTGGACGTATTGGATTAAGAGTAGGTAGCTTGTTTGGACCCAAAGGTGCTATAGCTGGAGCACTTGTAGGTGGACTGATTGGTGGTGTTGGAGCATCTTATGCTGCATATCGAACCACAAGATCTAACGACAATATTTTATCTCCCGATTTGTTAACTTCTGCATATATATCTGTGTTGGAAGATAATCCCAATTACAGTCTTTATTATCCTAATGATATCACTTTGAGATTACCTATTGGCAAAGCGAATTTACAAGAAATTGGCGTTAAACACAACTTGATACTTGAAAAATTATTCCATAATGAATATAGTACAACATCACTGCAAGATGGGCTCTCATCCTTAGAAGTTCAAATATTAAGTTCTGATGAATTTATTCAAGGTTATTATCAAACAATTAGCTTTTACAATTTTAGTGATCACACCACATTCGTATCAAACGATGGGAGTGTTGCAAATGCAACCATGAGGTCATATTTGGATGCTTTGTACTCCTATCCCGAAGATCTGGATGATATCGAAACTTTATCAAATAAATATATTGTCTTAATCGAAGAGACCGATGAATTGACACAAGAAGAAAAAGACCTTCTTTACATGGCAATTTGCGTAGCAGTGTCAAGCTGTGAGTACTGGAATCAAAAATACACGTTAATCAATGGATAAAAAATGTGTTGTCAGCGATAATACAGGGAGTGTTCGATTGAGAGCTCTTTCACTTTGGTTCTTTATCGTTAATTTGGCTTTGATGGCTTTGGGGTTCAGTTCAAAGAGCGACTCCTTTGGAATCTGCTATGGTATTGTTACGCTGATAAGCCTAATCTTTATCGTTAAATATATTCTTACTCTCCGCTCAGAAGAGGGTTGGAAGAAAAAGGTTTTTCTTTGCAACGGGGAAAAAATCGGTGCATGGTTGGTGTTAATTCCGGCGTTCTTCAATTGTTTTATTCCGACAGAATGGAGAGAAATCCTTTCAATCGTAATCCTCGGCATAGCGGGCCTACTGACCATATACCAACTTATCAGCCTATGCCGCATCTCCCAATAGGAAACAAATTCAGAAAGCAAATAAAGATGTCAAAAAAAGCCACCTTCCGGGTTGTATGGAAGGAGGCTTTTTTATCTTGGATTATTTGGGTTAGAGCGTGTTCCTTGATATATGTTTAAAAATTATTTGTTCCAAAGTGGTTCGTCTTGCCAGTTGTCGATAGGGAAGCCCATAGCACGTATATCGACCATAGGAAATTCTGCAAGTAGCGACTGAAGATGCTCTCTCATATCGTTATTTGGAGATATTTTATCTATGAACCATTTGATAATACAAATGTCAAAATATATACGTGTAGGAGATACATTAGAGGTAATCCACCTGCCATTCACTCTTCTGGGTATCATAGGGGTAATGGCGTTCTCTTTGTTCCATACTCTGGCATGATGACAACAAGCATTGCGAGTTAGGGTAACTACGGTTATCCATGAAGAGAAAACAGGGACTGTCAGACCAAAACGTGCTGCTATCTTCTTTTTTAGAGTATTATTTGCTAAATTCTCAAACATCCGGGTAACAACTCCAAGCGGAAGTATTTCCACAAGAATCCATGCCGGAGGATAAGTGTCACTATATTTTTCTTTAAAATGCGATATGAATTCCTCTTTAGAGTTTCTCAATTCCTTATCTACCAACTCAAGAGTTCTTCTAAATTTGCCTCTATTAGCATATATCGTTTCATCTGTCATCCAAAATATATTGCCGCTCTCTTCAGCCACAAGGTTTGCAAGTGTACTCCGCAGTGCAATCTCAATCTTTTCTATCTCATTAAAGAGAAATAGTCGCAGTTTTTTGTCAAATCGATAAAGATTAAATGTAAGCATTAATTGAAGTACACCTTTTGGGCGTTGCAAAGCGGTTGTAATTTTG
>JBJEDL010000005.1:0-11737 GCA_051872035.1 Lepagella sp. | reverse complement strand
AATTACAACCGCTTTGCAACGCCCAAAAGGTGTACTTCAATTAATGCTTACTTTTCTTCGATACTCCCCTTGATCTATTTTTTTTGATTATTTCCAATTTCACACGTTTTTTTGCCCCTTTTCTTGGTGGTTTCATTTTTATTGCTTAAATTTGTTATGGGTGTGACTCGCATTGATATTCAATGCCCTCTCATCCCAATCTTTTTTCTAACAGGACTCTCTCCTTTAACTCCTCAACTAATGCCTGACACTGACCAAATACGTGAAGCCCTCAAACATCATTTCGGCTTCGATAGTTTTAAAGGTAATCAACTCGAGATCATCCGCTCTCTTCTGGCGGGTAACGATGTGTTCGTACTTATGCCCACCGGCGGTGGAAAGTCTCTCTGTTACCAGCTCCCGGCGCTTATGTCGAAGGGCACGGCTATCATTATATCCCCACTCATAGCTCTGATGAAAAATCAGGTCGATGCCGTCCGTCAGTTCGAGGATCAGCACCAAGTTGCCCATTTCCTCAATTCGTCGCTCTCCAAGTCGCAAATCAATGTCGTAAAGGAGGATGTGCGTGCAGGCCGCACCAAACTCCTATATGTCGCCCCCGAATCGCTCGCCAAGGAGGATAATGTGGAGTTCCTGAAGTCGATCGACATCTCTTTCTTCGCCGTCGATGAGGCGCATTGCATCTCCGAATGGGGCCACGATTTCCGCCCCGAGTATCGACGTATTCGCCCCATTATCTCCGCTATCGGCAATTTCCCCGTCATCGCCCTCACCGCTACAGCTACCCCCAAGGTGCAACACGATATCCAGAAAAATCTCGGAATCCTCGACGCTTGCGTCTTCAAGTCAAGCTTCAACCGCAAAAACCTCTATTATGAGGTGCGCCCAAAGACCCACGATGTCGACCGTGATATCATCCGATATATCAAAAACAATAGAGGCGCTTCCGGCATCATATATTGCCTTAGCCGCAAGAAAGTCGAAGAACTCGCTGAAACTCTTCGCATCAACGATATCCCCGCTCTCCCTTACCACGCCGGTATGGATAGCGTTACTCGTGCCGCCAACCAAGATGCTTTCCTCAATGAGAAGGTAGACGTCATCGTCGCTACAATCGCTTTCGGCATGGGTATCGACAAACCCGACGTGCGATTCGTAATCCACTACGATATCCCCAAGAGCCTCGAAGGATATTATCAGGAGACCGGACGCGCAGGTCGCGATGGCGGCGAGGGTAAGTGCATCACCTTCTATAGCCGCAAAGACCTCGTAAAACTCGAAAAACTAATGCAGAGCAAGAGCGTTACCGAACAGGAAATCGGTCGCCAGCTCCTGATGGAAACCGCCGACTATGCCGAGTCGTCGGTGTGCCGACGCAAGATCTTGATGCATTATTTCGGCGAAGCTTACGACATCGAAAACTGTGGCTGTTGCGATAATTGCGTCAATCCTCGCAAACGTGTCGATATGACTCCCGAAGCTGTATGCGTAGTCGAAATGGTTGAGGCTGTCAAGCAACGCTATCGCATCGAGTATATCGTCAATATGCTTATCGGCCGCGCCACCGATGAAATCAAAAATAATGACCACGACAGCCTCGAATGTTTCGGTTCGCTTTCCGATGTCGAGGAGAGAATCGTCGTCTCTTTAGTGCGACAGGTCATCATCGCCGGTTATATCCGCAAGGACCTTGATAATTATGGAGTGCTGAAGGTTACTGCCGACGGGAAGTCATTCCTCAAGAGCCCCAAGACCTTCATGATGGTCGAGGATGTAGACTATTCGGAGTCATTCTCGGAGCCTCAAGGCGACATCGTGTCGAGCGCCCTCGATCCCCAACTCTTCGCCATTCTTAAAGGCTTGCGTAAGGATATAGCCCGTCGTCAGGATGTGCCCCCTTACCTGATCTTCTTCGATACATCGCTCGAGGCTATGGCTACGCTTTATCCCATCTCCAACGAGGAAATGCTCACCATCCCCGGTGTCGGATCTGGTAAGGCCTCTCGTTATGGCGCCGAGTTTATTAAGGTGATCAAAGATTACGTCGAGGAGAATGAAATCGTTCGCCCCGAGGATTTCCGTGTGAAGTCCAAAGGCAGTAAGAGCAATCGCAAAATCACCATCATCCAGCAGATCGACCGCAAAATCGACCTCGAGGATATATGCGACAGCCTCGATATGGATTTCTCAGAGTTCGTCGACGAACTCGAAGCTATCGTCGAGTCTGGCACCAAGATAAATATCGATTATTACCTCAACGAAATACTCGACGAGGATCAGATCGATGAGATCTTCGACTATTTCCGAGAAAGCGAGGATGGTGACGTCGAATCTGCCATCCAGGAACTCGGATCGGAATATGATGACGATGATATCCGGCTCGTCAGAGTCAAGTTTATTTCCGATATGGGCAACTGATTTTTGACCATTTTGATAATTTTTTGTCTCTTATCGTACTTTCTTTTACAATTTTTCTCACCTATCATCGTTCTATTTACGTAGTCGCTCTCTTTGCGATCCGTTTTCTAAGTTAATATCCGTTATATTAAGTAATGAAAAAAATAGTATTGGCAGGTCTCGGCGTTGGAGCTATGGCTCTCGCTTTCGCCGCTAAAGATCCGGTCATTATGACCGTGAATGGTGTAGATGTACCTAAGTCTGAGTTTGAGTATCTCTACAATAAGAATAGTCAGCAACAGATTAACCCTCAGTCGCTCGACGATTATGTGGAAATGTTTAAGCTCTATAAAATGAAAGTGGCTGACGCTCGTGCCGAGGGTCTCGACACTCTCGCCTCTTTCCGTAAGGAGTCTGAACAATATCGCCATGAGTTGGCTGAGCCCCTCTTGGCAGACTCTGCTTACCTCAATTCGCTCGTCGATCAGGCTTACGAGCGCTCGAAACAGGAGGTTGAGGCTTACCATATTATGCTGTTCAAGACTCGCGACCCGAAGCAAAATGAATTGCTACGTCAGCGTGCCGACAGCTTGCGCCAAGCCATAATCGATGGCTCGGATTATTCTTTCCTCGCCAAGCGCTTCTCCCAAGATCGTGGCTCTGCTTCCAAGGGTGGTCGCATGGGTTGGATCACAAGCGGAAATTATCCCCTCGCTTTCGAGGATGCTGCATTCGCCCTCTCTGAAGGTCAGATCTCAGAAGTAGTGGAGTCTCCCGTCGGTTTCCATATCCTCAAGGGTGGAAAGCATCGCCCGGCTCGTGGCAAAGTCAGAGTCTCTCATATCCTTAAGATAACTCAAGGCATGGATTCTGTCGGCGTTAAGGGAGCTCGCGAAGCTATCGACAGTATCTATAACTCTGTTGCCAATGACCCCGGTGCATTCGAAAGAACTGCCGGTAAGGTCTCTGATGATAAGGGCTCGGCTCGCCAAGGTGGTATGCTCCCCTGGTTCGGCGCCGGTGAAATGGTCGAGGCTTTCGATTCTGTTGCGTTCTCTCTCGCTGTCGGCGAAATCAGCACTCCTTTCGAGTCTCCCTACGGCTTCCATATCATCAAGAAACTTGATGAGAAGGGTATCCCCTCTGCCGATGAAATCAAACCTACTATCCTCCAAAGACTCTCAAGCCCACAAGATCCTCGATATAACCTCGTGCGCGACAACCAGATCAATCGTTTCGCCAAGAAGTTCAAAGGCTCTGTGGCTGATGATGTCCTCAAGGAACTCTGCGCTGACGCCACTTCTCTCGGACTTGACTCCGCTTTCGTGGCTAAGTGGACTGCCGCGCCTTACGCTTCCAAGACTCTCTGCCGCGTGGGTAACACCAATTATTCTGCCGGCGATTTCGTGAAGTCGTATGAATCGGTGAAGTATCCCGCTTCTCAGACTGCGGCCGATCTCCTCAATGATAATTTCAAGGCTTATTACAAGAATAAGCTCACTCTCGCCGCCGAGGATGACCTTCTTAAAACTAATTCCGATTACAGCAACCTCCTTAAGGAGTATGTCGATGGTAGCCTCCTCTATGAGGTGAGCCTCCGCAAGGTGTGGGATCGCGCCGCTAAGGATACCGAAGGCCTTGAGAAGTATTTCCAAGATAATCGCGCTAATTACACCTGGACCGAACCCCATGCCAAGGGATACCTCGTGCAGGCTATCAATGATTCGGTGGCTAATCTCGTCCGCGAACGTGCCGCTCAACTCCAAGGCGACTCCGTGCCTATCATCCTCCGCAAGGAGTTCTATGGCAAGGCTATCGTAGATCGCGTGCTCGTCTCTAAGGGCACTAACGCTATGGTGGATTACCTGATGTTCGGTGGCCCCGAAGCCAAACCATCCAACAGCAAGTATACCGTGATGTTTATGCTCAATCCTCGCATCATCGATCGCCCCGAGGAGGTAAGCGACGTCAAGGGCCTCGTTACAAGCGATTACCAAAATGAGTTCCAAGCTGCATGGGAGGCTGAACTCCGTCGCAAGTACCCAGTTACGGTCAACGAAAAGGTGCTCAAAAAGGTGAAACCCCTCACCAAGTAATCTTGACAATTACTAAATTTAAGGAACGCGCTCTTAGTCATAAATATAGAAATAGGCTGACCCTCGTTTGGATCAGCCTATTTCTTTTGAGTTTGAAAGCGCGTTTCAAATCGTGGTTATCGCGGCAGACGGAACACGATCGGCAGACTGTATTCTGCATCTATTGCTACGCCATTGTCTTGTGCCGGTATCCATTTGGTGAGTTTCTTCACCACTCTGATCGCTTCGGCTTCAAGCAGCGGATCTGTCGATCTTACCGCTCGGATGTTGTCGATCGTTCCTTCTTTGGTTACGGTGAAGGTCAACGTCACCGGTCCTTCGATCTTCTTCGCTTTGCACTCTTCGGGATAGACGATATATTCGTCAAGCTCTTTCATGATCGCTGTCATGCCACCCTCATACTGCGCTCCGCGCATCGTGAAGATCTCTTTCTGATTGAACTGAGGGGCAGCTTGCATCTCTACGCATCCCCCGATCAGCAGCACTCCGGCTATGAACCATGCAATTTTATTCCTTTTCATCTTTCTATATTGTTGATTGGTTAGTTGTTTTCTCTTTTCTTTGAGCGCGTTTACACTATTTTGGCACAAATATAATCATTATTATCCTGATTTTATCCCATTCCTTTATCTTTTTTACTCTCCTTATACACATTCTCCATCGACAATTACCCCCGATTTCTCCTTATTTCTATCTTTTTTTATTTTTTTAAGAGTCGTATTTGGAGATTTTTAACTAAATTTGTAACTAAATGTGCGCATTTCGTTACATATTATCTTGTTTGATCTTGACATCGGTGGCTCTGCTTACGGCTTGCGGCGGCAAAAGTGCTGATAGTCAGGTCGATAGTGATGTGCTTGTCACTGTCGGCGATTCTTCGTTACACCTCAATGATGTGATCGTCAAAATTCCCGTCGGTCTCAACCCCGCCGATAGCGCAGCAATGTTCCATCAGATCGTCGATAATTGGATTCGTGACCTCGTCCTTATCGAGTTTGCCGAGAAGAATATCCCTGATATCGAGCGTATAGACCGTATGACGATGGAGTATCGTAATAATCTTATAGTCAATGAGTATGTCCAATCCATGTCGGAAACTTCCTCCCCCAAGGTGTCGGAGAAACGAATCCGGGAGTATTATAATCAGCATCATGCCGACCTGATCCTCGATCAGCCCCTCGTCAAAGGAGCTTATCTCAAGGTGCCCCTCTCGGATACCAACCTCCCTAACCTCCGAAAGTGGATGGCTTCATTCTCCGAGGAGTCGATCGATAATATCGAAAAGTCGGGACTGCACCATGCCTTGCAGTATAATTATTTTAAGGATCAATGGTATGAGTGGAGCGCTATCGCCGACCAGATCCCTTTCCGTTTCGACGATGCCGACATCTTCGTTAAGAATAATAAGAATTTTGAAACATCCGATGCTGCCTCCACCTATCTCCTCCATATCCACGATTTTATACCCTCCGGCAGCGAGATGCCTTACGAGTTCGCCAAACTCAAGATCTCTCAAATCTTGCATAACTTCGATGTCGTCAATTTCCGCAAACAACTCGTCTCCGATATTTATCGCGATTGTATGAAGAACGGTTCCCTCAAACCGGGCCTCTACGACCCCATAAAGTGTGAGATGAAACCGGCTCCGACACCCCCTATTGTGAAATAATTTAATCTTTATAATTGTGAAGTTAAGAAACTTGTTCCTGCCCATCTTGGGCGCTGTTGCTATAATCTCTGTCGCTGCCCCGATCAAGAAGAATGTGATCGATGAGGTGGCTTGGATCGTCGGCGATGAACCCATCTATCGCTCTGACATCGAGGAGCAGTATACCCAAGCTCGCCAAGAGGGTACAACCCTCGCCGGGGACCCTTATTGCGTTATCCCCGAACGTATTGCTGTAGAAAAACTTTATCTCCACCAGGCGAAGCTTGACACTATCACCGCACCCGAAGCCCAAGTAGCTTCCGGCGTCGATAAGCGTCTCAATTATTTCATCGCTAACCTCGGTTCGCGTGAGAAAGTGGAGGAGTATTTCCATAAGCCTCTCCCCGTGCTCCGTGAGCAACTTAAGGAGCTGATGAAAACCAATTATATCGTAGAGCAAGTTCAGTCTTCGCTCACCAAGGATGTCAAAGCTACTCCCAATGAGGTCCGTAAGTATTATAATTCCCTCTCGGAGGATAGCATCCCTTACGTGCCGATGCAGGTCGAAGTCCAAATCATTCAGATTAACCCCAAAATTCCCGATCAGGAAATCGAGGATGTTAAGGCGCGTCTTCGCGATTATTCCGACCGTGTCAACCGTGGCGAGTCGGAGTTCTCTACTCTCGCCATTATGTATAGCGAGGATGGCTCGGCTATGCAGGGTGGAGAACTCGGTTTCCATGGCCGAGCCGACTGGGTCCCCGAGTTCTCTCAGGTCGCTTTCAACCTGAGCGACCCTAAGCGTGTGTCCCGTATCGTCGAAACTGAATATGGCTACCATATCATCCAACTTATCGAAAAACGTGGCGAGCAGGTCAATGTCCGCCATATCCTCCTCACTCCCAAGGTGAGCACCAAGGATCTCTCCGATGGTGTCGTTAAGCTCGATTCCCTCCGCAAGGAGATCGTGGCAGGTAAGTTCTCTTTCGAGGAGGCAGCTTATTATGTCTCGCAAGATAAGGATACGAAGAATAATAACGGCGTGATGATGAACCAGCAGACCGGCTCGAATCGCTTCGAAATGCAGGATCTCCCTTCGGAGGTGGCTCGCAAGATCGAGCTTATGCAACCTGGAGATATCTCCGACGCTTTCATCATGAAGGATGTTCGCAAGAATCGCGATGTCATCGCCATCGTCAAACTCACCAACCGAGTGCCCGGACATAAGGCTACACTCAGCGATGACTATAACCTCCTCAAGCAGATGTATGAGGCAAGCGCCAAGGAGAAGATCCTCACCGAGTGGGTCGAAAAGAAAATCGGCGAAACCTATACCAAGATCGCCGAAGGCTGGGATGCCTGCGATTTCCATTATAAGGGTTGGAATGCCCCTAAGAAGTAGTTATCTCCACCTTTTCCCCCCCCCCCTTACTTATAAGATCTCTATACTGACTCTGTTGCCATGTCCCAAGGCTTTGCAAAACCATCGTTCATACTCTATACGCTGATCGCGATATTCGCGGTCGGCTCTTGCTCGTTGTTGCAATCAGCCTGGGCGCAGAAGAAGAAAACAGAGAAAACCACCAAGGAGTCTTACACCCGTCCCGCTCCTACACGACCTATTAAACCTACCATACCCTCTGCCGACCGTTATCAGGAGGATAAGGTTTTCCTCGAATATGCCGATTCGCTATATCGTCCCGCCAATGAGTTCGAGGAGTTCCAGATCGTGAAGGGCGACGTTAAGTTCCGCCAAGGGGGTATGTGGATGTTTTGCGATTCTGCTTATTATTACCCGGCGAAGAACTCGCTCGATGCTTTCGGCCATGTCGAAATGCGCCAGGGTGACACTCTTTTCGTTTATGCCGACAAACTCTTCTATGATGGCCTCTCGAAGCATGCCACTCTTACACATGGTCCGTCGCGCGGCAACGTCGAACTGAAGAACCGTTCAGTGACTCTCGTCACTGACAGCCTCGATTATGATGTCAATTCCCAACTCGGTTGGTACACCACCGGTGGCCAACTCGATGATGATGTCAATACCCTCACCTCGATTTATGGTGAGTATTCCCCTTCTACCAAGGTGGCGCGTTTCCGCGATGATGTCCTCCTCGTAAATCGTAAGGATGGCTATCGACTCATCACCGATGAACTCGAGTATAACACTTCGACTCATATCGCCGATATCAATTCCACCACCCGTATTGAGGGGGCTAACGACACCATATATACCACCCGAGGATGGTATAACACCACTACCGACCATGCCCAACTTACCGCTCGGTCGACTATCGTCCATCGCGATTCTTCTTCCAATGTCACTACCCTCGAAGGGGATTCGATCATCTATGACCGGATATCCCATATCAGCCGCGCTTTTATGTTTCGCGACGCCGGAAAGCATAAAGCTCCGATGGTCCTCACCGATACCGCGCGTAAGGTGATCCTGATCGGCGGATATGGCGAGTATAACGATTCTACCCGCTCGGCTTTTTCCACTGAGTATCCCCTCCTGATGGAGTTCTCACGCCCCGATACACTCTTTCTCCGCGCTGACACCATCTTCTCTTTCATCGAAATTGAAAAATTAGATACCATCACCCCCTCTCCATCGATCCAAGAGAATAACAATGAACCCCGTGATTTAACCGATTTTATCAATATCCCCAACGACTCAATATCACAAGCCGACTCAATATCACAAGCCGACTCGATATCTCTTGGCGACTCAATCCCTCTTCCGGAGACTCCTCTCATTAGCGATTCTATAGCTCAGCCCGATTCGCTTGGCATAGCTCCTCCGATTTCGGCTCCCGATTCTGTCGCCAAGGCTCCTCCACGGGAGTTTCATGTCGCACGTGCCATCGGTTGTGCCCGTTTCTTCAACCAGGATATTCAGGGTGTCGCCGATACTCTCCTCTTTAAGGAGCAAGATTCGATACTCTATATGTTCCGCAAACCGATCATCTGGAGTGGCGAACGACAAGTCTATGGCAATCGCATCGATGTCCATTTCAATGATTCTACTCCCGATTGGGCACTCCTCCCTAATTCCGGGATGCTCGCTGAGTATATCGATGAGGATTTCTATAACCAACTCACCGGCTCGCACATGAAGGCATATCTCGATAATAAAAACCTCAAACGACTTGAGGTCGAGGGTAATGTCATCGCTATTCTCCTCCCTCAGGAGAAGGATAGCTCTTACAATAAACTCGTACATGCCGAGAGCTCGTATCTTACCCTCGATATGGTTGGCAAGGAGATGAAACATCTTATCATGTGGCCTGAAGTCACCGGCAATGTAACCCCCCTCTTCGAGGTCAAAAAGTCGCAACAGTATATCGAGGGTTTCCGTTGGCTCGAAGCTCTCCGACCCAAAAGATCTTGGTATGGCGACCGACTTCATTGGGTAGACGAACTCGGTGATGTCCCCGATGAGTTGATCCAATATTTCAAGGAACCGGAACTCTTCAAAAATGTGCAGAAACCTAACCCTGCAAGCATGAGACGTGGCAACAAGCCTTCTAAGAGTGGACCTCAATTTTTAATGTAACGTATGAGCGATCTTATCAGACTCCTTCCCGATTCGGTGGCCAACCAAATAGCTGCCGGTGAGGTGATTCAACGCCCCGCTTCCGTCATCAAGGAGCTGGTCGAAAATGCCGTCGATGCCGGTGCCTCCGATATCCAACTCGTTATCAAGGATGCCGGTAAGACCCTCATTCAGGTGGTCGATAATGGCTCGGGCATGTCTGACACCGATGTGCGTATGGCGTTCGAACGTCATGCCACCTCCAAGATCTCTAATGCCGACGACCTTTTCTCGCTCCATACCATGGGCTTCCGCGGCGAGGCGCTCCCTTCTATTTGCGCCATCTCCGAGGTTGAAGTCAAAACGCGTGTCGCCGATGCCCCCATCGGTTCGCGTATCGTTATCGTTGGTTCGAAGGTCGTTACCCAAGAACCCTGTGTCTGCGATAAGGGTACATCTATTGCTGTGCGCCGTATTTTCTTCAATGTCCCGGCTCGCCGCAAGTTCCTGAAGAGTGATAATGTCGAACTCTCTAATGTGATGCGTGAATTCGAACGTCTCGCGCTGGTCAATAATAATGTGCGTATGAAGATCGACACCGGTTCTAAAGTCCTCGATCTTCGCCCCGCCTCTATGAGACTCCGTATTCAGGATATCTGGAAAAATTCTCTTAAGTCTGATCATCTCATCCCGGTGGATGTCGATACTTCGCTCGTCAAAATCGAGGGCTTTATCACACGCCCGGAGTTCGCCCGTCGTCGAAATCCCTTGCAGTATCTCATCGTGAACGGGCGTAATATGAAGCACCCATATTTCCATAAGGCTATCGTCAGCTGCTATGACTCGCTCATCGCTTCCGACACTATGCCCTGCTATTTCATTAAGTTTACCGTCGACCCCGCTTCTATCGATGTCAATATACATCCCACCAAGAATGAGATCAAGTTCGAGTATGAACAGCAGATATGGCCTATCCTCGTCTCTGCCGTCAAGACTGCCCTTGGCAAGTATGCCGCCGTGCCGAGCATCGATTTCTCGGTTGATGCTATCCCTCTACAGCCCCTCCCTCAGGGACAAACACCCCCTGCTCCTCATGTCGATTATAAGTCTGATTATAATCCTTTCTCCGGCCAGGGTGGAGCCGGCAGGTCGGGTCGCATAGATAGTAATTGGTCGAAGTTGTATGATAATTTCATGCAGACTGATCCTGCCTTCTCTCAGCTCCCTCTATCTCCCGATACTCAGAAGGGGAGTGCTGTCTCTAACTCTTACCTCTTCGATAGTGCCAAGTCGGCGGATGTCGCTGCTATCTGCATTCAGTATGCGCTGAAGTATATCGTCACTACCACTCGCGAGGGCCTGATGCTGATCGATCAGCACCGTGCCCATGTCAAAATCTTATATGAGGAGTATCTCGACAAGATCGAACGCCAGGAGATTGTGACTCAGTCGGTGATGTTCGCCGAGCCCCTCTCTCTCGACCCCAGTCAGCAGGCTCTTCTTGAGGGTATCTTGGATGACCTCAGACGTATCGGTTTTAAGCTCGATCATGATGAGGATGGAGTGTGGCGCGTCTCGTCGATGCCCACTATGCTCGGCAAGGGCAATCCTCATGATGTCGTATTGAGAATCTTGGATTCCGTCTCCGATGATTCTGCCAATTATGGCAAGGAGGGAAATATACATGAGTCTATCCAAGAGAGAATGGCACTGATTATGGCAAGATCTGCCGCCATCTGTAGAGGTCAGAAACTCTCGGTAAGCGAAATGGAAAACATAGTAGCATCCCTGCTCGCACTCCCCGACCCATCGCTAACCCCCAACGGCAACAAAGTCTTCACCATCCTAACCGAAGATCAAATCTCCCACCTCCTATAGCCCCAACCCGCCCCACCCGACTATAGCCTCAACCATCCACCACCGACCTCACCCTCGGTTATAGCCTCATCGAAAACCAATGGAACTATATCGCCTGTTTACTACATCCATCGCCATTCTCTCTATAAGAGCGCGTTCCTTAAATTTTTGGGGTCGTAGAGGTCGTAGCCTTGAGTCGAT
>JBJEDL010000004.1:0-11895 GCA_051872035.1 Lepagella sp. | reverse complement strand
GCTCAAAAATATCCGCCCCTACGACCCCAAAAATTTTAAGGAACGCGCTCTTAGTTGCGGAAGATTAGAGTGCCTTGGGCGGCGTCGATCACTATGGGGTGGTCGCGGTCGATCTTCTGCTCGATGATGTCTTTCGAGAGCTGATTGAGCACCATGCGCTGGATCGTACGCTTCACAGGTCGTGCTCCGAATTCGGGATCATAACCCTCTTGAGCCAAGATCTCAAGTGCGGCAGGCGTTACGCTGAAGTCTATGCCGTTCGAGGCAAGTATCTTCTTGACATTGTCGATCTGCAATTTGACGATAGCCGAGATCTCCTTGCGATCCAATGGTGTGAACATCACTGTCTCATCAATTCGATTCAAGAACTCGGGTCGGATGATCTGTTTCAACCTCTCGATCACCTCATTACGGGTCTTCTCCAAGATCTCCTGCTGTTCGCGAGAATCCTTGTCATTATATCCCTCGAAACGCTCGCGGATGATATCACTACCCATGTTTGAGGTCATGATGATGATGGTGTTCTTGAAGTTGACCATACGCCCCTTGTTGTCGGTGAGTCTGCCATCATCGAGCACCTGCAAGAGGATGTTGAACACGTCGGGATGCGCCTTCTCGATCTCATCGAAGAGCACTACGCTATAAGGTTTGCGCCTTACAGCCTCGGTGAGCTGACCACCCTCCTCATAACCGACATATCCCGGAGGCGCACCGACAAGTCGCGACACACTATGCTTCTCCATATACTCCGACATATCGATACGGGTCATCATATTCTCATCGTCAAACATATACTCGGCGAGAGCCTTGGCTAGTTCCGTCTTACCCACACCGGTAGTACCCAAGAAGATGAACGAACCGATAGGTCGACGAGGATCATTAAGACCGGCACGCGAACGTCTTACGGCATCCGACACGGCATGTATAGCCTCCTCCTGACCGACGACACGCTTGTGCAGCTCCTCCTCGAGATGGAGAAGTTTCTCCTTCTCGCTCTGGGCCATCTTCTTGACAGGTATGCCGGTCCAACGACTTACGATGTCAGCGATGTCGTCGGCATCGACCTCCTCTTTGATCATCGCACCATCGCCCTGCAGCTCTTTAAGTCGAAGTTGGATAGCCTTATTCTCATCCTCCTTCTGCTTGATACGTGAATAGCGGATCTCAGCCACCTTGGCATAGTCACCCTCACGCTCGGCACGTTCAGCCTCGAAGTTAAGTTGCTCGATGTCAATCTTATTTTGCTGGATCTTGTTAATCTCATTCTTCTCAGCCTTCCACTTGGCGCGTAGTGCCTTCTCCGTGTCGCGAAGGTTTGCCAACTCGGCATCGATTTCTTGGAGTTTGGCATCATCCTTCTCACGCTTGATAGCTTCACGCTCGATCTCATACTGCTTAATCTTGCGCGATGCCTCGTCGAGAGCCTGCGGCTGAGAGTCCATCTCGAGACGCAACTTTGATGCCGCCTCGTCGATAAGGTCGATAGCCTTATCGGGGAGGAAACGATCGGTGATATAGCGCTCCGAGAGCTGCACTGCGGCTATGATCGCCTCATCTTTGATCCGCACCTTATGATGGTTCTCATACCTCTCCTTCAGACCACGAAGGATCGAGATGGCAGCCATTTCATCCGGCTCATCTACCATCACCTTCTGGAAACGACGCTCCAAAGCCTTATCCTTCTCGAAATATTTCTGGTATTCATCCAGAGTCGTTGCACCGATGGCGCGGAGTTCGCCACGAGCCAATGCCGGTTTCAAGATGTTGGCGGCATCCATAGCACCTTCACCCTTGCCGGCACCCACCAGTGTGTGGATCTCGTCGATGAAGAGGATGATCTCGCCATTGCTTTTGGTCACCTCATTGACTATCGCTTTGAGTCGCTCCTCGAACTCACCCTTATATTTGGCACCCGCCACGAGGGCACCCATATCGAGCGAGAAGATCTGTTTCGATTTCAGATTCTCCGGCACATCGCCACGCACGATACGCATAGCCAATCCTTCGGCAATGGCGGTCTTACCGGTACCCGGTTCACCGACCAGCATAGGGTTGTTCTTGGTGCGTCGAGACAAAATCTGAAGCACACGTCTTATCTCGTCATCTCTGCCGATCACAGGATCCAACTTGCCGTTGCGGGCACGGTCGTTCAGGTTGATGGCATACTTGCTGAGGGCTTGATAACTCTCCTCGGCATTTTGATCCTTCACGTTGTTGCCCTGTCGGAGCTCGGCGATGGCACTCTTCAACCCATGCTCGGTCACACCATAATCCTTAAGGATCCGAGATGCACTGTTCTGCGTCAGGAAGATACCCATCAGCATTGCCTCAACCGACACATACTCATCACCCTGAGACTTGGAGAAATCGATACTCTTCTGGAGAGCCTCATTCGATTCGCGACTCAGGAATACTTCGCCACCCGACACTTTAGGGAGTCGGGAGATCTCACTGTCTATCGCCATCTTGGCGCTATTCAAGTTCGCACCAACCTTCTGAAAGAGGAAGTTTACGATGCTGTCACCCTCAGAGATGATAGCCTTGAGCAAGTGGAGGGGTTCGATCTGTTGCTGATTCGCTTGCTGTGCGATTTCAACACCCTTCTGAACCACCTCTTGCGATTTGATTGTAAAGTTATTGAAGTTCATAGTATCTTAACTTTATTTATTTCTAAAACCAATTTATCACACATTCGGTTCGCTCCACCGGCAGGTGGTATCGAATCGCTTGCATTAATACATCTGCAAATTCCGCGCCGAATTATCTCTTCATTCTTAAACACCTCATTATCTGACAGATACTATAAAACAATGTTTTGCCAAAGTGTGACAAAAGAATGTCAAATTTGGCAAAACATACTATCTCGGGTATACTCTCAAGAGCAATTTTACATCCGAGTTAGAGCGCGTTTATTCTATATATGCCGGGCTATTCTTCGGGAACGTAGATGATGTCACCGTTTTCGAGCTGGTAGGCTATACCTACTCGCTTGCCACGATTGCTGTTTTCATCGCTCTCGCTTGAGGGGGTGTAGCGATTGATCTTCTCACCCTCTTTGGTGATGATCTCCATATTCTCTTTACCCGGATTTTTCACCATCGTAAAGTCCTCTTGCGAGAACATCTCGGTCATATTATAACGGCTCACCAAAGCCACCATAAGTGCCACGGCAAACACCATCGCCACGTCGAAGAGATTGCTCACAACACTCATCGGATCGTTATCCTCTTTGTTGCTCAGAAATTTATTCCTTCGTCTCGCTCTCATCGCTGATCATATCGGCTATATAGTTCAACATCGAGATATTTTTCGCCGCCCAACGCTCCTTGGTCTGTTGAGTCAGAAAACCTATTGCGCTGACCGTCAGTCCGACCACCGTTGTGGCAAATGCCACCTGCATGTTGTATGCCATCGAGGCTATATCGCCCGATGCCAAACCGACCAAAGCGGGACCCATCGGTATCAACGTTCCCATCAATCCCAAGATCGGACCCATCTTGGTCAAGACCTTCGACGTCGAGATATTCTTCTCCACAGCCACTTCATAATCGGAAAGCAATAACTCCACTTTAGCTTTGCTATCCTTCGCCATGACTATGGCACGAGCATATTCACCCACCTGCGATCGGTCGATCACACGATTCTCCGCAGTTAGCATATCCAAGCTGTCGGGAGTGAGATTATCGACTATGCTTCTCATCTCCGCCGACACCTTCCGCTCCTGAAGATACTGATTGAAAAATCCGCCGATCATCACCAATGCTCGCAAGAAGAAAAAGATCAGTAAGACTATCACCGGCACGAGAAGTCCGGTAGAAATCCAATACAAGATATTTGATATGGTATTCATCGTTTATGTTGATTGTTAAGATTATTACCTGATTTAGAATATTTTACTTTATTTGCCAATGTTCGTCGTTAGAGACCTGCCGAGGTATCTTCTTTTGATCCATCTCAGCAGATATCCCACTAAGGCTGATGCTATGATCAGCGATATGACTCCGAGCAATGCACGAAGGTCCGGATCGCCATCGCCGGTCACGATGCTCTTGCCATTGAAGGTAGCCACGATGCCGAGGATAGCTATCAAGATATTGGTGAGAAACATCATCTCGAGTCGCAATTCACCCTCCGGGATAAGATATCTGACACCGATTGCCAAGAGTGTGAAGAGCAGGAAAACTGCGCAGCCACACAATATACCAATCATCGAGAAGTCCATACCGGGTAGCGAAAAGATCACCTCCACTTGCCAAGCGAACAATACCGGCAAGAGCAATATCCCCGGGATCCACTGTGTAAATAGCAACAGATACTTCTCCCTGCGTCGTAAGCCACGCTCCGAATCTTTCACCTTCAGAAAGCAGTAGAGTAGTTGGAAGCACACATCGATTGTGACCAACACCGAGCAGTCGAGCATCAACTTCGGATCGCCCAACCAGTCAGAGATCACCGACCTCGACATACCGGTGGCATAGTCGTTGCCAAGCAGGATCCAAGCACCGCTAAGCGCCGCTAAGATCACTACGCCCGGCAGGCGAAGGAACGAGAGCTTTATCATTACATTCATGCATATCAAGAGCATGATGATCATCACTACAATCTCCATTATCTTCTTCTCCTTCTTACGATGATCAGAACAGCTATCAAGAGGAGTGCAGCCACCACGATGCCTGCCACCACGATACCATTGATGCGAGCCACAGAGGTATCAGTGCGATTCATTTCCTCGCGCTTCATCACCATGCCGTCACCCTCCTTGGCAACATCCTCGGCGCGCACTTGTGCCACCTTGTTGACGTATGCTCGAGCTTCCGTCTCCTTCACATTCGAGGCTATGAAATCTCGGAGTTTGGCGTTATCGCAAACAAATCCGGAACATGCCGCACCATATTGGTTGACAAGCTGAGTATGCAGCTCAGCCAATTTCGCCAACTGCTCGGGCGTCGCCTTCCACATACCCTTCCTTGCAGTCTCCATCATCACGGCAGTCACCTCTTGCAGAGCAGCCTGATTCTTGTCGCAGAAGAACTCCTTGACACCCAGACCATACTGATCGTCAATATAAGTCTTGTAGATATCATCCCAGAGAGCATTGTCGATCACATTAGGTTTCATCACATTCCATCCATAGGTGTTGCGCACCACATCGGCAATCGACGAGGCATCGCCGGCGCCACCCTTCATCTTCTCTTGGATATAAGAGGGGTTGAGGATAGTGGTGCGGCTCTCGACGCCGATAGCCTCCTTCACCTCCTGCATTCTTACATTATTGCGGTTGCGATAGTCGCTGAGATAAGCCTCCGGGTCTTTGCCGGTGACATGGCGCACAGCCAGGTTCATACCACCCATAAATTCGTAGACATGGTCGAGCGACAGAGCACCCCAGGTATTGCTTTGACGCGGTTGCACCACCACATCGGTGCGTGTCAACGCAGCCTCGAAGGCGAAGGCGCGTACCTTCTCCCAATCCTTCTCATCGCCATAGAGTGCACCCATATTATTAAGATAAGTGTCGGCTATCTCGGAGTCACTTTCCCAGCGATCGCCGGCTTCAACCATCTCTTGAATACCGGTGCCGTAATTGCCATTAACACCGCCAAATACGCGTGCCGTCGACAGCTCTCGGGCCTCCTTGGGAGTAACCCCCTTCGACACCAAATGTTTCTCACTCTCGACGACACCCTCCTTCACATAGTTGGGATATTTATCATCGTCGGCTTCGGCAGCCATCTTGACTGCTCGCGACACCAAGAAGAGGCGCGATGCCGCCAAGTCGCGAAGCTGCCCCGAAGTTTGCACCACGACATCGATGCGCGAACGTCCCAATTCCGCAGAGGGGATAAGGCGAAGGTCGGTGACTCTGCCGAAGGGGTCTCTCACCGGTTCGATACCAAGCATATAGAGAATCTGAGCGATGGTGGCACCCTCGGTCTCAATGAACTCGCTACTCCACAGCGTGTAACTAACCTTCCGCGGTATCGAATCGTTATGACTCTTCCGATATGCCGCAATAGTCTTATTTGCCAAGTCTTTGCCATTCTCCCAGGCTATGACCGAGGGAGTCTCTTCGGCGTTGATGGCAAACATATTCCTACCGGTCGGGAGGATATTGGGATTGAGCACAGGGTCTCCACCGGGAGTCGGCTCGATATATCTGCCGGAGAGGGCATTGACCACAGCATCCAGTTCAGCCACCGGACTATTTATCAATTCCTCACGATATTTGTTCACATTCTTCAGAGCATCATCGAGTTCGCAAATGCTCTGCGCAAATTCGATCTCCTGCTTACTGTATTCTTTTGCTTTGCCATGACCATGCTGCATGCCGGTGCCATGACCGGGTTTTGCTTTTCCGCGGCTCATAGCTGCTCGCATCTTCTTGATATCCTCTTCCGAGGCACCCATCTTTCGAGCCATGGCTATCGCCTTCTCAGGGTCCATGCCCGATAACATCTTGTGTTTCTTCTTCGGGGCTTTCCTCTCCGAGATCTTGAGATGATGATGCTCAGCCGGCATCATCGAGCCCATCACCATCATCCGCGACAGTCGGTCGTGGGAGTCGGAGATGGCGCTGCGGATGGTGCGTGCACTGTCGAGCTCCGCCTGAGTTATCCCGGCTATGCGACATACTGCGGCATCATCGATGGTCGCGCCACGGCTCACCAACGCCTTTGCTCTCTCGCGATAGATAGAGATATGCGACTTGCCACCGTCGAGTCGGGAGAGGGAATAGGCTATAGGGTCGATGGTCATCGCCTCAATCGTCGAGTTGACATATTGAGCGGCGTAGGGCACACCCATCACATAGAGCGCCCCGGTGACTTTCTCATTCACCAATTCGTCGGCAAAACTTTCGATGCGAGCGATATCATCGGCAGAATATTCCGAAGTCATCAGACTGTCAAGACGGAGTTCACGATGTATACCCAATTGGATGGTAAGACGTTTCACCAGCTTGGAGGCAGTGGCTACAGCCTGCCGGTCGGGGTTATCGGCATTTGCCGCACGATTATAGGCGGTGAGGGCATCGGTGAGTTGCTTGTATACGCCTCTTAGGTTGCTCTCCATAAATGGGGGAGTGAGGTAGGAGATGATTCCGGCATAGGAACGTCGTTTGGCGGTCATCGCTTCGCCGACATTAGAAGTGGCATATACATAAACATGAGGGAGAGTGCCGACGAGACGGTCGGGCCAGTCGCGCGACGATAAAGCCACTTGCTTGCGCGGGGTAAACTCGAGCGAACCGTGAGCCCCGAAATGAATCAGAGCATCCGCTCCGAAACCATATCTGGTCCATAGATAAGAGGCGACATAGCTGTGGGGTGGTGCCGAGTTGGTGCCATGTACGATCTTGAAGTCATCATCGCCATATCCTGCGGCAGTCTGGGGTATCAGCACCACATTGCCGAAGTCAAGACGGGCGATAGCCACATTCCCCTTGCCATCGCTGAGCCCCTTGCCGGGGAAAGTACCGTCGATGCTGTCAATCTGCTGACGCAGACCCTCACCGAGTGCCTCGCCACACCATCGGTCGTAATCCTGACGGGTTATAATCTCCGGATGACACTCCCTGACAAAGTCTGCCGAAGCCCCATGAGCATACGCTCCGAAAACCCTTCCTTCGCGGGCGATCTGAGCCTCAAACGCCTTGACATCTGCCGGGAGATTCTTGACCTGATAACCCTCCACTTGGAGGCGTTTCAAGAGATTATATAGAGAAGGCACTACATCCATACCCTCCGCCACCAAGGAGTTTTGTCCCGGTCCTTTGAAGTAATAGATGGCTATCTTCTTATCCTTGTTGGCTTTACGCTGAAGGGTAATATAATTGTTGACAGTGCTTACAAACTCATCGAGTCTTCCCGGGATCACGTCGATATAGGGGAGACCATCTTTATCCTTGAATTGGGCAAAGAGGGTGAAAGGGCGGATGGATCCATCTATCTCGGGAGTCACCACACTCTGCGACAAGAAACCGCCGGTCATACCCATATTATCATCCATCCAAGTGTCGTAATCGGCATTGGCATTGACCGGCGAGAAGAGGGGTATAATCTTCTCCTTCAGCCACTCCACGACATTATCGCCGAGACGGCCATGAGCCATATTGATAATCGCCGAAGGGATAATGCTGTCGATCTGACCGGATGCGATCACCTTCTGAAGGGTATTGACCGGATAGACCATGTTGCCGCTCCGTTCGAGAGCGACAACAAGGCTGTCAGGCACACCCATTTGTCCGGTGAGGATCACACGCGGCGATTTCTCATTCCATTTTCCCTCACGGCGGAGGAATGTCTCATAATCTGCAATCGAATTGAAATTCAGCTCTCTCTTGTCGTCAGGGTAATAGAGCAACGACGATGCCGGAGATTCCGGATCGCCGGGCATGGGAGCGAAGAGTTTCTTGCCATCGATGAATTTACGCACATAATTGAGCATATTCCGGTAATTGTTGCGTCCCCCTTCGAGGTATATCTTGAGGTATTCGACATCTACCGAATCGAGGCTCGTTATATTGTTCTCCGGATTGGTGGCGGCGGTGGTCATCACCGGCACACCCTTCTCCGCTTTGCGCGTCAGGATGTCACGTTGCTCCTCGGTGATGCGGAGCCCCATACCATTGATGAACACCATGTCATATCGGTCGAGCTTGTCGAGTTCATCGACCGACAACTCGCAGATATCTATCGAGCTATTGTCATTGGCTTTGGAGATCTGACCGAGAGTAATAATCTGATAATTGACGAAGGCTATCTTGGTGTGGCTCGCCAGCACGTTCCATGCAATGATGGCGGCAGCCACTATAGCGATAGCGATAGCCGAGAGAAGGATGTGTCGTTTGTACTTTACTACAAATTTCATGATTTGAAGAGTTTGTCGAGATCCACCGAGATTCCGGCGGAGATGGTGGTGCCGGTGGTCGATGGTGAGTTGTTATAGTAATATTTAGGTATGTAGTTGAAGAGATTGTCTATGGCTACATTGAGCGACACCCCTTTGAGATATGATAGTGTGAGATTCAGTTTCCATATCATATAACCGGGATAATGGACACGCTCAGTGTCGTTGTAGTTGGTGACAGAGGTATATTCATCTACATTTACGCTCGAGAGATAGCGACCGTTGAGAGCCACATTCAATCCGAATCGCTTCCAGTCGTGGCCATAGTCGAGGCGCAGGGTAGCGGTGTGGGGACGTGTCGAAGATACGTAAGGTTGATTCTTATCTACATGCTCATGGGTATAGACATAGCTCACTCTGGCTCCGAAACCGGAGGTGTGACGCCACGAGGCATTGGCTTCGACTCCCGACACGTTCATTTTGCCGATGTTGGTATACATTTGGCCATTGAGTGCCGTGTTCCATGCCGTTGTGATACGATTGTCCACGATGTTGTAGAAACCGCCGATGGTGACATTGACATATCTTTGGGCATATTCCGTAGAGAGTTGGAAATTATGGCTCGATTCGGCCTTCAGGTCGGGATTGCCATAAATCATAAAGATGCCTGCCATATCGAAGTCCATATACATCTCCTTGAGCGACGGAGCACGGAACCCACCGGAGTAAGAACCACGGATGTTGCAGTTGCCCACCTTATACATCAAGCTGACACGGGGCGAGAGCCTGCTCATCGACGAAGCGGAGAAATAGTCATAGCGCGCTCCTGCCACCACGTTGAAGTGATTGTCGAAGAAATTCATGTCGATCTGTGCCAAACCGTCGGCAGTGACCTGGCTGTTGCTCCCACCGTCGGCAAACTGATAGCTCTGCAAATAGTCATGCATCATGTCGCCACCGATGGTGAGGGTATAATCGCGCAGGAAGGTGTAGGTATAAAGAGCTCTGATATTATGCTGCACATTGCGATATTTCCTTGCATATTTGTCGCTGATCACCATATAGTCACCCTTGTCATACTGATCGAAATTGTAGGAGAGTTCCACGTTATGGTTATCCATGAACTTATATTCCCCTTTAACGCCGGCGGTGAGGTCGTAATAGCGATCTCGCAGAGTCTCCTGAGAGTCTCGTTGGCGCATGTAATATCCCCCACGGAGTGTGAGCTTGAGGTCGGAAATCGGGGTGATGACGAGTCGCTCTTTGATGTTCCAGTCGTATCCCCCATAGAAGCGGCTGTAATCGCCATCATTCTTCATGTCGTAAGATCCGATGGAGTGATAACGCAGGGTAGTGGTGCTGCCGACGATGCCCTGCTTAAAACCGGCAGTAAGCCCATAACGCTGATCGTTGTGGGCGCCATATCTGCCATTGATATTGACACGCCATGGCTTTTTCTCCTCATTGCTGATGATGTTCACCACGCCGCCGACGGCGCTTGACCCATAGAGGGAAGAGGCACCACCCTTCACTATCTCTACGCACGACACACCGTTCATGTCGAGTCGGTTGTAGTCGACATTGTCGAGAGTCTCTCCTGCCAGACGCTCACCATCCACGAGGAAGAGCACGGAATTGCCTCCGAAGCCTTGCATATTCAGATTGACTTGCTGATTCATGGAATAAGTAAACTCCAGACCGGGAAGTTCCGTCTGAAGGAGGTCGCTGATGTTGGTGGCATCACTCAGTCGTATATCTTTCGAGGATATGACACGTGTCAGAATAGGGGAGTCCTTCAGAAGTTTGGGACTCCGAGTGCCGGTTACGACCAGCGTATTGAGCATGGTCGACCAAGACTCATCGATAGAGTCGTTGCTCTCGTTGGCAGCACCTGCCGACAAGGGGCAGAGTGCTGCAACGAGAGCAAAAACTAATACTAAAGGTCTTCTCATAGTAAATGGTCTTCTACTAAAACTTATAATGGCTAACTATGTGATTTCTAAAAATTTGAGAAGATTCTTGAGACTAAAAAATTGATTAAGTAGGGAATAGTCTTAAAGTAGGGAATACTGTATGGTGAGAAAACCTTTTGTGGCATTGTCGTCCATGAAGTTGAGAAGCTTGAGCGACACCTTGCGACCATCTTTGAGCTTGACGATGTAGGTCTTGCCCGAAAGGGTGTAGGATGGGGGCATGGAGTTGGTGTTGACATCGAGCCATTGCGAGAGAAGAGGATTATAGTAAGACTCGGTGTAGCCGATCTCGCCATTCATCATATTGCTCATATCGACGATGATCCGGTCGGTGGTCCATACGTCGGCAACCCAAACGTCGCTACCCTCTTCAGCCACTTCGCCGCCATTGGTCTTGGCATCATAGCGGTGGAGGGCGATATCCCAATCGCCGGTGGGGGTGGCGTCGACAGCGAGAGTCTCGTATGTCTTATCCTTGAAGTTGAGATAAGTCCAACTGCCATAATCGGTGGTGTTGACATAGATCGTACCTCCTTGGCCCGTGGCGTCGACACTTACGAAACCATACTCCGAAACGGGTGCCGAGGGCTCTACAGGCGAATCTGGGGTGTCTCCCTCATCGCTACATGATGCAAACATGAGTGAAAGTGTGAGGAGAAGAGATGCAGGGTAAATGATTTTCATTGTCTTAGAGATTTAATTATTAAATGATTTACGACGCAAAATTATTGCAAACTTTATCCATCCACAATACTCAAAAAGGAGGAAAAATTTTTGAGCGCCCACCCCCGTCTCATTATCATTA
The DNA here is from genome assembly GCA_051872035.1 of Lepagella sp. Classification (GTDB taxonomy): domain Bacteria; phylum Bacteroidota; class Bacteroidia; order Bacteroidales; family Muribaculaceae; genus Lepagella. Next base: position 270 of record JBJEDL010000004.1, on the reverse strand, counting down.
AGTATTTACATACCTACAAGTGTGTATAGCGAAGATGCCATAGAGCGCGTTCCTTAAATTTTTGGGGTAGTAGAGGTCGTAGCCTTGAGTCGATTTTGATTACTTGCTGTAAGGAGCATACTCCTGTATGTGACTGAAAGCAAGTGATCAAAAGCGGCCAAGGATACGAGACTTTGGTAACTTCAACGTTCCCTTGAATTTTAGAATCGCAAATCATAATTAACATTTTGTTAACATTATTCTATAAAAAAGTTAAAACAACAACAAAGT
>JBJEDL010000003.1:0-2452 GCA_051872035.1 Lepagella sp. | reverse complement strand
TCATGCAGGTTGATATTGAGTTTCTGATACATAGAGCGCGTTAATTCTATAGATAGGGGATGCAGTGTCAGTCATTGACCGAAGACTCTTCATCCCAGAACTCATCCTCCCAATCTTCGTCAGTCTCGAGCATGTAGCCCTCATCCTCATCGTCGATTTGCTCGAAGATGAAGTTATCCTCCTCTTCGACGCGATGGCGCGGGTCGAGACGGCGGTGAGTGATATTGACAGTGGCGCGATTCTCTTCGGAGTTGATCTCGCGCCAGAGCAGGTCTTTGAGTTCGGTGAGTCCCTGTCCGGTTACGGCTGATATGAAGATGGTCGGTAGATCGGTGGGCAATGTCGCGGCGATCTCGTCGCGAAGTTCATCGTCGAGCATATCGCTTTTGGTCACAGCCAATACGCGTCCCTTGTCGGAGAGTTCGGGGTTGAACTCCTTGAGTTCGCGGAGCAATATCTCATAATCCTTCTTTATATCATCGCTGTCGGCAGGCACCATAAAGAGGAGCACGGCATTGCGTTCGATATGACGCAGGAATCTCAGACCGAGGCCCTTACCCTCCGAGGCTCCCTCGATGATGCCGGGGATATCTGCCATCACGAAAGAATTGCCATTGCGATATTCCACGATGCCAAGAGATGGCTCCATTGTGGTGAATGGATAGTCGGCGATCTTGGGTTTGGCGGCTGAAAGAGAGGAGAGCAGGGTAGACTTTCCGGCGTTGGGAAATCCGACCAGGCCGACATCTCCGAGGAGTTTTAGTTCGAGTATCACACTCTTCTCGATGGCGGGTTGTCCCGGTTGTGCATAGCGAGGAGCGCGGTTGGTAGAGGTGGCGAAATGGCAATTACCGAGTCCCCCTTTGCCGCCCCGCAGCAACTTTATCTCCTGGCCATCTTCAGTGATCTCGCAGAGGAAATCACCGGTTTCGGCATCGAAGACGGTGGTGCCCACCGGCACTTCGATGGTGCGATCCTCGCCGTCGCGGCCATGGCTGCGGTCGGCGCCGCCGCTCTCGCCGTCGGTGGCAAAGATATGTCGCTGATAACGAAGCGATAAGAGTGTCCATAAGTGACGATTGCCTCGCAATATAATATGCCCGCCGCGGCCTCCATCGCCCCCATCCGGTCCCCCCTTGGGGATATACTTGGCGCGATGATAATGACGACTCCCTGCGCCACCCTTGCCGCTCCGACATAATATCTTTACATAGTCTATAAAATTCGATTCTGCCATTATTCTTCGGGTTTTGTTGAGTTGTGCGATGATACTCCTCCGAGATCCCTCCTAACGGGGCATATCATCTTTGTTATATAGATTGAGTGTCTGTTGTAATTCCGTTTTCACCATGCTCACCAATTCGGGTGGCTCCACCACCTTGACCGACGATCCGTAGCTCAGAAGTTCATGCACCAGCTCATAGTTCAGTTTCAGCCGATAGGTGAAGATCGAATATGAGTCGGTGATCTCCTCCTGCTGGGTGGAGTGGAAGGGGAGTGCTCTGAAATACTTGGCGCGTGTCGGTGAGGTGATGATACGCACACGCTTCACTTCCCCCTTGGAGTCGGTGATGCCGATAAGATGGGCAAAGAAATCATCGGGGGTGATGTCGGGCATCTCGAAATGCCGATTCAGGATATTGAGCGACTTGACGCGATCAAGAGCGTATGTGCGGATATCCTTGCTCTTCTCCTTATACCCGATCATATACCAGCGTTGCTTATATCGCTTCACGAAATAGGGGTGAAACGTGATATTCTCCTCGAGGCGAGTTCGTGAGAAGCCGGCGTAAGAGAACTTTATCTTCGATGCCGTGCTGATGGCGCTGAGCACTCGCGGCAGATATTCCCTCGATGAGGGCACATCTTCCACCGAAACACGCTCCGCCGGAATCATAGACTCGGTCATCGCATTGTTGGTGGCATAGGTCTCAAGCACCCAGTTGGTAAAGGCCAGGTTGCGCTTCCCCTGCCCCGGGTCGATGTAATATTTGCCGTAATTGTCGCAGAGTATGTCGATATGAAAACTCTCTTCTATCCCTCGCCGATAGTAGAAGAAGGTGCGCTCCGGCAGTGGATCCCCGTTGCTATAGGGCGACAATCGCCAGAGATCGTTGATCTCTTCGCGCGATAGCCGCTCATAGCGTGTCAGAGTGTCGATCAGCCAGATGTATTTATTCATCAACTCTTTCATCTCTACGTCAAAAATTTTTTGATACTTCAGAACAATTTATCTCTCACCCTTGTTATATATATGTAACAAGAAATGAAATAATCCATTTTAGATACTCATATTGCGATAAGCGTTCTGAAGAAGTTGTTATTGTTGTTTTAAATTTAGGAAATCAGGTCGACGTGAGTCGACCTGATTTCTGTTTTTTCTTGTCGAATGGTGTCTAGAGCGCGTTCCTTAAAATTTTTGGGGTCGTAGGGGCGGATATTTTTGAGCAGA
>JBJEDL010000002.1:0-12050 GCA_051872035.1 Lepagella sp. | reverse complement strand
AATCGACTCAAGGCTACGACCCCTACGGCCCCAAAAATTTAAGGAACGCGCTCTAGATTTCTTTTTTTGAGATATTTTTTAGAATGATTGATTTACATAGTTCTTATCGAGCCGAGAATACGATGCGGGAGTTGATCCGCGATAATAATCTGCTGCTGATGACCATCAGCCGCTTTAATATCGCTTTCGGTTTCGGCGATAGCACCATTCGCGATGCCTGTTATGCCAATCAGGTCGACCCCGATACGTTCCTCGCTGTCTGTAACTTGCTCAGTGGCAGGGAGTATAATGCCTACCCGGTGTCTCTGCCGGCTCTCATCGAGTATCTCAAACGTGCTCATGCCTCGTTCATCGAAATCTCTCTCCCCAAGATACGCCAGAAGATTATCGAGGCTATCAATTATTCCGAAACGAATGAGGTGTCGTTCCTTCTGATCAAGTTTTTCGATGATTATGTCGCCGATGTGCGCAAACACCTTGATAATGAGAATGATCAGGTGTTCAGCTACGTCGAGAGACTCCTTGCCGGCGATAAGGATATGGCTTATAGCATCTCGGAGTTCTCGATCGACCATGACCACATGGGCTCGCAACTCAATGAGCTGAAGGATATCTTTATCTATCATTATTCCCAACGAGGAAATGCGCTCCTCAGCGCAGTCTTGTTCGATATCATCAACCTTGAGAAGGACCTGATGAGCCATTTTGAGGTGGAAAACAGGCTCTTCATTCCGGCTGTCGAAAAATTGGAATCTCGCCTCAAATCAGGGAAAGCCAAGGGTAAACACTCGAGACAGAGTGATAGCAATGATGTGAGACTCGATTCTCTCGGCGCACGAGAGAAGGAGATTATCGCCTGCGTGGCAAAGGGATTGTCTAATAAGGAAATTGCCGACGAGTTATGCCTCTCTGTGCATACAGTCGCCACACATCGCAAAAATATCAGCGCCAAGCTCGGAATCCATTCCACAGCCGGCCTGGCGATCTTCGCCGTAATCCATCACCTCGTAGAACTAAAAGACCTAAATCCCTAAAAAAATCACGTTCCTGACGTTCCTGACGTTCCAGACGTTCTTAACGTTCATAACGTTATTTTGGAGAGTCTATTTAACATAATAGAGATTATGTAAGTTTTATCCCTACACTTTATTCTGTCCCCTCTAATCTCTAATCTCTAATCTCTATTATCTAATCTCTAATATCTATTCTCTATTATCTCTTTTTAGCTTTTCTCCAGTTCTTTCTTCAGGTAGCGGGCTGTCGGCGTGTCTTGCTTCGATACCTCTTCCGGTGTCCCGGTCGCGATGATTCGGCCTCCTTCGCGACCGCCGCCAGGTCCCAAGTCGATCACATGGTCGGCATTCCTGACAATATCCAAGTTGTGCTCGATCACGATGATCGTGTTCCCTTTGTCCACCAATTTGTTGATGATCTTCAACAATACTCGGATATCTTCGAAGTGTAAGCCCGTCGTCGGTTCGTCGAGGATAAAGAGCGTCTTGCCGGTGTCGCGTTTCGCCAATTCCGTCGCTAACTTCACGCGCTGATTCTCGCCGCCACTAAGCGTGCTCGAGGGCTGCCCAAGTTTCAAGTAACCAAGCCCGATGTCTTGTAACACCTTGATTTTCTTCAAGATGGAGGGTATGTTCTCGAAGAACTCAACCGCCTGATTTACAGTCATTTCCAGTACGTCAGATATCGACTTCCCTTTAAATCGCACCTCTAATGTTTCGCGATTGTAGCGCTTGCCGTGACACTCTTCACAGGGCACGAGCACGTCGGGCAGGAAGTTCATCTCGATGGTGCGATAGCCATTTCCCTTGCAGGTCTCACATCTGCCTCCAGACACGTTGAAGGAGAATCGTCCCGGTTTGTAGCCTCGGATTTTCGATTCGGGGAGGTCGACGAAGAGTTTGCGGATGTCGGCAAAGACTCCGGTGTAGGTGGCAGGATTCGACCGTGGTGAGCGCCCCAACGGCGTCTGGTCGACTGTCACCACCTTATCGATATTCTCCACACCCTCGATCGACCCGTAGCTCAGCGGTTCCTGAAGGCTGCGATAGAAGATCTTGCTCAGTATCGGATATAGCGTACCGTTGATGAGAGATGACTTGCCGCTACCACTCACTCCCGTGACGCAGATAAATTTACCCAAGGGCAAGACGAGATCCACATTTTTCAGGTTATGGCCGGTGGCATTCTTTATGACCAATATCTTGCCATTGCCGGGGCGACGTGTCGTCGGCGTCTCGATCTTCCGCATGCCATTCAGATAGGAGGCGGTAAGCGTGTCGGATTCAAGCATCTTCGCCGGCGCACCTTGGAACACCACTTCCCCACCCTTCTTGCCCGCCCCGGGACCGATATCCACGACATAGTCGGCTTGGGTCATGATATCCTTGTCATGCTCCACCACGATGATTGTGTTGCCATTGTCGCGGAGTTGCTTGAGGCTGTTGATGAGCCGATCATTATCGCGCTGGTGAAGTCCGATCGAGGGCTCGTCGAGGATATATAGCACATTGACAAGCTGCGAACCGATCTGCGTAGCCAACCGGATGCGCTGGCTCTCGCCGCCACTCAGCGATGCGCTGTTGCGGTCGAGCGACAGATAATCCAACCCCACATCGATCAGAAATCTTAATCTGCTTCTGATCTCCTTGAGGATCTCTTCCGCCACTACCCTACGCGCCGGATCCAGTCGGTCTTCCAAGCCCTGTGTCCACTCATAGAGCTCGGCTATATCCATCTTCGACACCTCGGCAATGTTCTTGCCATCGATATAGAAGTGAAGGGCTATCTTGTTGAGTCGCTGTCCGTTACATTCCGGACACATAGACATCGAGTAGAACTTGCCACTCCATTTGTTTGCCTCGCTGCCGGCATCTTCGTCACTCTGTATCTCGATATATTTCACCAAGCCATCATAGCTCTGCGAATAACTCGAGAGGCTCATCGTCTCATATTTGATGTTCAGAGGATAGTCAGTGCCATTCAATATGTCGTTGATACAATCATCGGGGAGGTCTGATATAGGGTCTTTGAGGGTATGCTCATAGTTCTGACAGATAGCATCGAGCTGTTGGAATATCAGCGTATTGCGATACTTGCCAATGGGGGCGATACCCCCCTCATAGATAGATTTGCTCCGGTCGGGGATGATTTTGTCGCGGTCGATGATATTGACATACCCTAATCCCTTGCAGCAATGGCATGCACCCTGCGGCGAATTGAAGGAGAAATTGTGAGGCGCCGGCATCGGATATGAAATCCCTGTCACCGGATCCATCAGTTCCTGGCTGAAATGGCGCACCTCTTCCGTGTCATAATCCATCACCGACATCATCTTGCCACCCTGCTTCAGTGCCGATTCGACACTATTGCGAAGACGTGACAGATCTTCATCGCCGGCACGCATACGATCCACCACCAGCTCTATCGTATGATTGCTGTAGCGGTTGAGCTTCATGCCGTATGCCAATTCGGTGAGCTTGCCGTCGATTCGTACATAGAGATAACCCTTCTTGCGCAGATTCTCGAAGAGTTCTTTGTAGTGTCCCTTGCGATTCTTGACGACCGGGGCGAGGATGGCGATCTTGCGGCCGTTATACTCCCGAGAGATCATGTCGATGATCTTCTCGCGAGAATATTTCACCATCTTCTCGCCCGTGATATAACTTCTCGCCTCCCCCATGCGTGCGAAGAGAAGTCGGAAGAAGTCATAGACTTCGGTGGTGGTGCCGATGGTGCTTCGCGGATTCTTGTTGACAGTCTTCTGCTCGATGCTGATCACCGGACTCAACCCGGAGATTTGGTCGACATCGGGGCGCTCCAACGACCCCAACATATTGCGCGCGTATGACGAAAAGGTCTCTATATAACGACGTTGCCCCTCGGCAAAGATCGTGTCGAATGCCAAGGAGGACTTACCACATCCGCTCAAGCCGGTGATGACATTAAGCGAATTGTGGGGCAAGGTAACGTCGATATTCTTCAGATTGTGCACTCTGGCACCATACACCTCTACGCTATCCTTAGCCACGATATCATCGTCAAATATATCTTTATTCTCACCCTTCATAATCAAGATCGATAAGTGAACAAAATATGCCCACAAATAGATAACATAAAAAAGAACCCAAATAGTATATCAAAGCAAAGAAATTTTTCTTTATACCGCATAAGTTATATTTTGTCGCAAATTTGCGACAAGTGAACGGCAAGGGATGAAATTATTTTTATAAACATGATTGTTGAATTGTTGATGCAAAAATTACAACCAGCAAGCAAGTGATGATACAAGTGGGTAAAAATTTTTAAGAAATATTTTGTGGAATAAAATTTTATTTTTAAATTTGCTGTAAATCAACATAATTATGATTACAATAATAAAAACATCAGAATATAACGTAAAACTGAAGGCTACAATTCACTCGTCAGGTCGCCTTGGTTTTACCGCTGACACTGCCGATAAATTGAATTTATCGGGAGAAGTCTACGTTAAGTTTGCAAAAGATGATGATCTTGAAAACGAGTTGTTTATGGTTTTAGTTCAGAATGAAGATGAAGACAGTTTTAAAGTAGTTAAATCCGGTAAATATTACTACTTGCCAACAACGGCAATGTTTCAGTCTTTCGGATATGACTTTAAAAAGTATAACATTATATTCGATTTGGTGAGAATGTCAGATTACGATAATTTTGTAAATGGCAAAGTATATAAACTAAATAAACGAGTCCTTATGAGAAAGGCAAAACAAAGCTAATAGAAAGGGCGTAAAAAAATCCTACATTCGGGTACCAGCCGAATGCAGGATTCGATGGCGAAATTTTCCCCAAATTTTTCAAGGCCATAGCCCAAAAACTTAGGAGAAATCTCTTGTATTGTTGATGCAAAGTTAGTGAAAACTAACATATTACACAAATATTTCTCCGTAAAAATTTGGATTTAACATAGTATTAATTCAAATCCTTATTATTATGGATAAAAATAATTTGAGCCTTTTCTCTAAAAAGGAATTGTGGAGATTGGCTCACAATACAAGAGGTAGTTCATACTTCTTGAATTCAATTCCGGTTGCTAAAAGGCGTAAAATCATGGATGATAATATGCATCTAATGAAAGGAATGGTGTTTAAAGATGATTTCCCAGTTCTAAAACCATATAATGGCCTTGTTGAATTAACGCCTGTCGCATATACAAATAGAATTGCAAATCCTCACGAGAAAGAAATACTGCATTTTTTTCTTGACGACTATCGTTTCAGAGATGCAATATGGTATAACCTTGAGTATACCACATATGTGATTTTACAATATAATTATGTATTCACACCGGATTTATCATTGTGGTGTAACCTACAAACGGAGTTCTTCAATAAGAAGAATATCTTTCGTACACGATTCGTTGGTGCGTACTGGCAGATGTGTGGATTCAATGTTATTCCAACGGCAAGTTGGGGAGGGTTAGAATCCTTTTCATATTGCTTTACCGGTCTCCCCGAAGAAAGTGTAATTGCAGTAAGTGCAATGGGTGCAAGAAAAGACCAGCAAGCTTTTGATTTGTGGTGTTACGGTATCGAGCGCCTTATCATCGAGAAAGATCCCATATTAATACTAATCTACGGAGAGGAGTTTGACGTCTCAGGTATTAATGTACCTGTTAAGTTTCTTCCCTGTTTCGTGTCTAAACACTTTAGAAATGGAAAATAAAGTAAATGACCTGTGGCCGGCAGACAAATTATTGTTTGCCACCATGCGTAATGCAAGCATCACACATGAAGAACTAAACTTCTTTCAGAACATGAAATTCAAGGAAGAACATGAATTAGCTTTGTCGAATGACTTGATAATGTCGGAAAACGACAATGCTGATGGCATTTACATTGTTAGGGTGGAATATGATGAGTATATCATAGGATGCGCCGCACATCCCGAAGACGAGCTTCATACTATGAATCTCTCCGAAGCACTCAATACCAAACTCTCGCAGATCGGCATTATGGATAGAACTAAGACTATTGGAGAATGGCTTCGTTCCATCAACTACCAAGGTATTTCCTATAATCACAATTATGATAATATGTAGCTATGGGAAATGGTAAAGTGTATCCCGACGGAGGGTTTGTTGGAGAAAATGCCAAGTATGAACGTATTGGAGATTATAAATACGCTAATGGCTTGAAAGGTTGTATTGTCAAGCGAAAGGATGGAGGCGAGTTCCATTCCAACCTTCCTCAGTTTGCAAATACGTCTGATATGTATTTCCGCCAAAACGTTAATGGAGTGTGTCAAGCGAGAGTATATATAGATCATGCGACATTTCTTGATTTTGACTGGAGTCACAACCATACTAACAAAAGCGATGGTCGTAGCTTCAAAGCAGGCACTATTCACGTTCAAGTATGGACAAGAAATAATGATGGAAGTTTCACGCGAAAATCTGACAATGCACGTATGATGAACAATGCCGAAATGAAAAAATATGGACCGCTTATCAGAAAATTTTGCCCCAATGTAAAGTTTCGTTAAAGACAAGCAAAGAGTGAGTTCTATAATAGAAAGGGTTGTGTCAAAATTATGGCACAACCCTTGATCTATTTTTATAATAAGAGCTATCTGAAAAATCATTACTCGGTGATGATGCGACGGGCGCCTACGTAGCGCTTGGCGTAATATGCCTCATCGCTTGAGCTGATCTTCACACCGCGGATGCTGGCGTGGATGAACTTGAAGCTGCCGGTCTCATTGTCGGCGCTTACCACCATGCCGACGTGTCCTACATTTTTACCGCTGTGGCGGCTGGTGAAGAACACCAAGTCTCCCTTGCGCAGGGTCTTGCGATCCACCTTCACTCCGTCGGTGTACTGGATACGCGATGCAGGGCTGATGGTGTAACCAAACTGCTTATATACATAACTTGTAAAACCGGAGCAGTCGAATGCGTTGGGACCCTTCATGCCGTGACGATAGGGCTTGCCGATATGTCGATTGGCTTCTGCCAAGAGGTCTGTGATCAGTTTCTGGCTTGAAGCGGAGAGAGAACTCACTTCTGTCTCGCGCTTGGCTACTTCATCCTTAATGATGTCATCTACAACGGTGCGGTCCAACTTCGAGGACTTCACGTTGGCGAGCTGCTGACGATGGGCTCGCTGATGTGCGCTGAGTGTCGACGTATTCGTCTGTGACACTGCTACTAATGAGAACGATGTTAAGAATACTGTAGCTATGATTGCTTTTAAATTCATGTTCGAAATTGTCTTTTTTTGCCATCCCTCTTGACGAAGAATGCAGGTTCTGTTTTGTTTTACGTTGCAAAATTAATATATTTATAAGTGAATACCAAATAAAATGTGCCTAATTTTCAACATTTTAAAATTTTTTTGTTTTTGGCACACATTCCCCGCTTGTGTGCAAAAACTATATTTTCTTTACATTCATACCCCGATTTTTCTTTCATAATTGAAATAAAAATATTAATTTTGAAGTGTCTACGTTATTAGAGCGCGTTCCTTAAATTTTTGGGGCCGTAGGGGTCGTAGCCTTGAGTCGATTTTGATTACTTGCTGAAAGGAGCATACTCCTGTATGTGACTGAAAGCAAGTGATCAAAAGCGGCCAAGGATACGAGACTTAGGTAACTTCAACGTTCCCTTGAATTTTAGAATCGCAAATCACAATTAACATTTTGTTAACATTATTCTATAAAAAAGTTAAAATGACAACAAAGTGAGCATTGGATACCGGTAATTTTATTTACCTTTGTCCGGATCTTTTTGGCATATTTCGAAAGTCGCATCGGTTGCAATGCCCGCATTGCGCCCTCTTTGACTTTCAAAATCTGCTCAAAAATATCCGCCCCTACGACCCCAAAAATTTTAAGGAACGCGCTCTTATATAGGTGTCTTTTCCGCTATTTGGCGGTTGAATTACCTAAAATCCTAAAGTATTACTTGAAGTAATAATATTCAACATATTAAAATCTAAATATTTAGACATGAAAAAGCTTTGTTTTCTAACTGTCGGTCTTTCTCTCTTATGCCTCCCGGGCATCGCCAAAGATCGCATTACTGTCAATCCTGACGCTGTCAACACTGAGTCTATCCTTCATGTATGGAGCTGGAATTTCAATGAGATCGCTCGCAGCATGAAGGAAATCAAGGATGCCGGATTCACCATGATCCAGACTTGTCCCGTTCAGTCTTGTTACGCTCCCGAGGGTTGCGGCAAGAAGATCTTCGATGAGAATGTCACCGAAGGTAACTGGTATTACTATTATCAACCCACCGACTGGAAGATCGGTAACAATATCCTCGGCTCGCGCGTTGAGATGAAGGTGATGATGGATTCAGCCAATAAGTATAATATTAAGGTGATCGTCGATGTGCTCCCCAATCACACCGCTTTCGATATCGACGCCGTGAAAGATGATTTCTACAAGGCTGTCGGCGGCAGAGACAAGATGTATCACTCCAACGGCCTTACCCCCATCTCCGATTACAACGATCGCTATCAGTGCACGCTGATGGGTTCGGGTGCCCTCCCCGATGTTAACACAGAGAACCCTGCCTTCCAGAAGTATTATATGGAGTTCGTCAATGACCTGCTCAGCCTCGGCGTACGCGGTTTCCGCTATGACACTGCCAAGCATATCGGCGTACATTCCGATCCGGTCGACACCGCTTCGGGTGTCAAGGAGAATGACTTCTGGGATGTTGCCACCGGCCGCAAGGCTGTTCGTGGTGTCAAACTCGCTGTCCCCTACGATTCGCTCTTCGTATATGGCGAGGTGCTCCAAGACAAGAATGTCCCCGAGGAGGAATATGCCGACTATATGGGTCAGACAGCTTCCGGCTATGGCCATGTGCTCCGCGAAGTGCTCCACAAACGCTCTGCCAAGGGTATCGACCTTAAGGATTTCCGCCACAAGTCTGCTCCCGAGTTCCTGACAACTTGGGTGGAATGTCACGACACTTATTGCAACGGTCATGAGTCTGCCGGCCTTACCGACACTCAGATCCGCCTCGGTTGGGTCTTCCTCACCGCTCGCCAGAATGGTACTCCCCTATTCTACAGCCGCCCTGCCGGTTCGACTCGCTCCAACTATTATGGCAACAACGTGCTCGGCGCTCGCGGTAATGATGAGTTCAAGAATCCCGAAGTGACTGCCGTCAATAAGTTCCGCACTCAGATGGCAGGCCAGAAGGAGGATGTCCAAGTCAGCGAAAATGGCGAGGTGCTATTGGTGAATCGTGGCAAAAAGGGTGCCGCTATTGTCAATCTTAGCACTAATGCCAATTTTGTCAATCTTCCCACCACTCTCCCCAATGGCACTTATCATGACATAGTATATAATAAGGAGTTCAAGGTGAAAAATGGCAAGTTGGTAGGACTTATGGCTCCCGAACGAAGCTATATTCTTGTCAAAAAATAAGACAGTGTGTCATTTTTGACAATTTTTTTGACAATTATTTTGACAATTTCTGCCGATTTTGAGTAATTTCTGCCGATTTTGAGTAATTTGGCACGAGATTTGCTATAGAGTAAATGGATCGTCGATGCAACCGAGCTTGCACAGCGATTCATTTACTTCGTTTTTAACCTTAAATGTAGATATAAAATGACAATCAAACCATTGGCCGACCGCGTGCTCATCGAGCCCAAGCCGGCAGAAGAAACAACAGTTGCGGGTATCATCATTCCCGATTCAGCCAAAGAAAAAACCCTCAAGGGCAAAGTGCTTGCCGTAGGTGCCGGCACTAAGGATGAGGAGATGATCCTCAAGGCAGGCGACGATGTGCTCTATGGCAAGTATGCCGGCACTGAGATCGAGTTCGAAGGCTCCAAGTACCTCATTATGCGCCAGAGCGATGTCCTCGCAGTATTGGGTTAACCCAATATTGCTTCAACCAACTTACGTCTAAAAATCATTTACAATCATGGCTAAAGATATCAAATTCAATATTCAGGCTCGCGAAGAGCTCAAGAAGGGTGTTGACGCACTTGCAGATGCTGTCAAAGTAACTCTCGGCCCCAAGGGTCGCAATGTGATCATCGAAAGAAAATTCGGCGCTCCCCACATCACCAAGGATGGCGTGACCGTGGCTCGCGAAGTCGAACTCGACGATGCTTTCCAGAACATGGGCGCTCAGCTCGTCAAGGAGGTCGCTTCCAAGACCGGCGACCAGGCCGGTGATGGTACCACCACCGCTACCGTCTTGGCTCAGTCCATCGTGAATGTCGGCTTGAAGAATGTCACCGCCGGCGCCAATCCTATGGACCTCAAGCGAGGTATCGACAAGGCTGTCGCTGCCGTAGTCGAGAGCATCAAGGAGCAGGCTCAGGAGGTCGACAATGATATGTCGAAGATCGAGAATGTGGCTCGCATCTCCGCCAACAATGACGAGGAGATCGGCCGTCTCATCGCCGAGGCTATGAGCAAGGTCGGCAAGGATGGCATCATCACTGTCGAGGAGGCTAAGGGCACTGAGACTTCTGTCGACACTGTCGAGGGTATGCAGTTCGATCGCGGTTATATCTCTCCCTATTTTGTTACCAATTCCGACAAGATGGAGTGCGAGATGGATAGCCCCTATATCCTCCTCTACGACAAGAAGATCTCCAACCTCAAAGATATGCTCCCCATCCTCGAGGCTACCGCTCAGTCGGGTCGTCCCCTCTTGGTGATCGCCGAGGATGTCGACAATGAGGCTCTTGCCACACTCGTCGTGAACCGTCTCCGTGGCAGCCTCAAGATCTGCGCTGTCAAGGCTCCCGGCTTCGGCGACCGTCGCAAGGAGATGCTCGAGGATATCGCTATCCTCACCGGCGGCACCGTGATCAGCGATGTCAAGGGTATGCAACTCTCGCAAGCTACTATCAGCGACCTCGGTACTGCCGATAAGGTGACTGTCAATAAGGACAACACCACTATCGTCAATGGTGCCGGCGCCAAGGAGGAGATCGAGGCTCGTGTCAACCAGATCAAGGCCCAGATCGAAAGCACTACTTCCAACTATGACAAGGAGAAACTCCAGGAACGTCTCGCCAAACTCGCCGGCGGCGTAGCCGTGCTCTACATCGGTGCACCCTCCGAGGTGGAGATGAAGGAGAAGAAAGACCGTGTCGATGACGCCCTCTCTGCCACTCGCGCTGCCAATGCCGAGGGTATCGTGCCCGGTGGTGGTGTCGCTTACATCCGTGCTATCGCCAAGGTGGCTGCCCTCAAGGGTGCCAACGAGGATGAGAACACCGGTATCGCCATCATCCGTCGCGCCATCGAAGAACCCTTCCGTCAGATCATGGCAAACGCCGGCGTTGAGGCTGCCGTTATCCTTCAGAAGGTAAAAGATGGCGAAGGTGACTTCGGTTACAATGCTCGCACCGACGAATACGAGCACTTCTTCACCACCGGCGTGATCGATCCTGCCAAGGTGACTCGTGTTGCTCTCGAGAACGCTGCCAGCATCGCCGGCATGTTCCTCACCACCGAGTGTGTCATCGCCGACAAGAAAGAGGAGAACCCCGCACCCGCCATGCCCAATGCCGGCATGGGTGGAATGGGCGGCATGATGTAATCCCCACTACCCTATCTAAAAGATAACCACAACCAAAAGAGAGGATGAACCCCGTTCACCCTCTCTTTTTTGTTAGTATAGATTATTTTTTTATTCTTTCGATCTTAGAGCGCGAATCGCACGACTTGTCATAATATGCCGACAGCATCCTTGCCGCCATCGACTTGCCAAATCGGCGACAGCGAGTCACGCAACTATAGCGGCTCTCAGAATTGAGAGTCGCATTGATCAGCGGTATCAGTTGAGTCTTGTCGACATATTCGTGAGAAACGATATCGCGGAACTCACTATTGCCTTTATTGATATATGTACCCATAGTTCAAGGCTATTGCAGGGAGGTGTGTCTGCAATTTATGGCAAATATACAAAGAAAAAATTAGAATGAGGCTTTTGTTTTCGGGATTTTTCGCTATTTTTGTACTTAGAGCGCGTTCCTTAAAATTTTTGGGGTCGTAGGGGCGGATATTTTTGAGCA
>JBJEDL010000001.1:0-2459 GCA_051872035.1 Lepagella sp. | reverse complement strand
TCGACTCAAGGCTACGACCCCTACGGCCCCAAAAATTTAAGGAACGCGCTCTAAACATCTAACCCTATATGAAAAAATTAACCTCTATTGCTCTCTCTTTGATGGCGGGTGCCTCTTCTATGTTTGGCGCCTCTCAGCCCAAGGATCACCTCTCGGTAGAACCCCCTTGCTGGTGGGTCGGTATGGCGTGCGATACGTTGCAACTCACGCTGAATGCCCCCGGCATCTCGGCGGCTGAGTTCTCTCTCGATTATCCCGGCGTATCCATCTCGGAGCAGGTGACCCCCGATTCTCCCAATTATAAGTTCCTCTACCTTGTTATCTCCCGGGATGCTCAACCCGGCTCGCTGAAGTTCGATTATCGTCTCAATGGCAAGAAGCGTAGTTTCAAATATGAACTCAAGGGGCGTGACCGTGCCGCCTCCGAGTATAAGGGCTTCGATGCCGGAGATGTGCTATATCTTGTTATGCCCGACCGATTCTCCAAGGGCCTCGACGATAAGGATATCGACCTCAAGGGGATGGATTATCCCGTAACGGCTGACCGCTCCAACCATAATGGTCGCCATGGCGGCGATATGCGTGGTCTGCGCAATCATCTCGATTATATCGATTCGCTCGGCGTTACTGCCATCTGGGTTTGCCCCGTGCTTGAAAATGATATGCCGGGTGGCAGCTATCATGGTTATGCCACCACCGATTATTATCGCATCGACCCTCGTTTCGGTTCCAACGACGAGTGGTGTGCTTTGATTCGCGATGCCCATGCTCGCGGCCTTAAAGTCGTGATGGATATGATCTTCAACCATTCCGGCTCTAACCATCCCTGGATGAAGGATGCTCCCTATCGCGATTGGTTCAACCATCCCGAAGGGGACAATCTTACCAATTTCCGACTCACCACCGTTCACGACCCTTACGTGTCGGATTATGACCTCGATCATACCGTCAATGGCTGGTTCGTATCTGCAATGCCCGACCTCAATCAGCGTAATCCTCACCTGATGAAGTATCTGATACAGAATTCTATATGGTGGATCGAATCTTCCAAGATCGATGGCATCCGTATGGATACTTATCCCTACGCCGATATGGGTGGGATGGCTTCTTGGGCTGAGGCTGTGATGAAGGAGTATCCCAATTTCAATATCGTAGGCGAGTGCTGGTATGGCAATGAGGCAGGCTCCGCATTCTGGCAGAGTGGCAGCAAGATAAATCCTGTCGATACCCACCTCCCCACGGTGATGGATTTCTTCTATGTCATAAATGGTCGCAAGGCTTTCAACGGTCATACTCTCCCCTGGGCTGATGGTATGAACATCCTGTACGACCATCTCTCCAACGACTTCCTCTTCCCCGATCCGCAGAAGATCCTTACCTTCCTCGACAACCATGATTCTGATCGCTTCCTCGCCGAAATACCGGAGGATCTCGGTTCGTGGAAGCAGGCGATAGCCTTCCTGCTCACTTCGCGAGGCATCCCTCAGATCTATTATGGCACAGAGTTGCTGATGCACGGTTCGAAGGAGGGTAGCGACGGTTATGTGCGTCGCGACATGCCGGGTGGTTTCCCGGACGATCAAACCGATGCTTTCACTCGTCAGGGACGCACCGACTTGCAAAACGAAGCCTGGGATTTCTTGTCATTGATCCTCAAATGGCGCCGTGGCGAAGCTCGCGATGTCATCGCCAAGGGTAAACTCAAACACTTCATCCCCCAGACCGGTCTTTACGTCTATCAGCGCAAGTTAGGCGACAAGGAGGTAGTCGTAATGATGAATGGCAGAGATGAAGAGATCGAAGTAGAGATGGATCGCACCGCTGAAGTCCTCCCCATAGGAGCTAAGCGCCGCGACATCCTCACCGACACCCAGGTGGAAATAACCCCCACAATGACCTTCGCCCCCCGCCAAGTACAAATCCTCCAAAACTGGTAAACCAATCGTCAAGGAACACGCTCTAACCCAAATAATCCAAGATAAAAAAGCCTCCTTCCATACAACCCGGAAGGTGGCTTTTTTTGATAATCGACTTAATAAAGTGTTAAAATTTATTAAATGACATCACAAATTACCTATTCGACCCTGTAAGTCTTGCACAATTCAAATTAAAAAACTAATTTCGCAATGCCAGAACCCCCAAGCCTCTTAACAATGCTCAAATCGGGGGTCGTTTTATTTTTATACTATTATGAGAATACAGTTCAATAAACCATATATGCATCCGGATGATATGGTTAAATTACTACAACAAAGAGGGTTGGAAATTGATAACCCTCAGATAGCGTCTCTCCATTTACTCAATATCGGTTATTATAGGTTGAGCGCATATATGTATCCTTTCCTTCGTCAACCTAAAGAAGAACATCATTTCAAGTATGGAAGCAAATTCCGGGATGCATTTAATCGTAAGCATTAATTGAAGTACACCTTGGAAGTTCAATATATAGCGACATCGAC